>CAZONX010000021.1:0-25287 GCA_964581295.1 uncultured Acidimicrobiaceae bacterium | reverse complement strand
AGTGTCCACCATGTCTCCGAACATATGCCCATCATCACCCCGGTCCGCACACTGAGGGGGAGGACACGACGGCCGAACGCTGCATCTCGTGTCTCGAATCTCGTGCCTGATATCTTCGATCTGTCCTTCCCCTCAGGGGAAGGTGGCAGCGCCACCCGGCGCTGACGGAAAGGGCCAAGGAGCACGCGGTGTCGCTCAACTCTTCGATCGTGGTCCTACCCAACCCCCACCGCCTCGCTGCGCTCGGCGACGACCCGGCCTGCATCGGTGAGATCCCACAGGAACTCGGGATCTACCCGCCCGGGCGCAACCGCCGCAAGCGCGTTCACCATCCCGCCGGCGGTCACGTCAATTGAGAACGCCACGTCGGCAGGACGACCGGCGTCGGAGAACGACACGCCGTCGACCCACGTGTAGCAATGGGCGATCCTGCCATCCGCTATCACTGTTGACGGCGCGCCATCGATTGTCCGCCGCACCGACGGCGTAGCCACGTCGACATCGGCTGCGGCCGCGACCGCCGACTGGAGGAAGGCGATGCGACCCCGGTCTTGATCGGCTCGGGTGATCCGCAGGAGATGGGCCCGGCCGTCGCGGTCGATGATCTTGGCGTTATCGTCGATCTCGCCGGGAAGTGGCGTACACGATCCTCGAATACCGAACACCTCGGTAGCGATCTGATCGGAATCGGTCATCTCGCCGAGCACGCTAGCGGCGCCGACGGCCCGAACAGCGGTTGGATCACGCGGCCTATGCTCGATGGGAGAGAACCCCTATCGGAGGTGACCATGGCCACGATCGTTGTGGGATTCAAGAACAACGACGGAGGGCAGCGAGCGCTCGACCTTGCCATCAAGGAGGCGCGCCGTCGCAGCGCGAAGCTGTTCGTCGTCAACTCGCTGCGCGGCGGATACGATACGTCTCCCGAGGAGATCAACGAATCTCGCAGCGCGCTCGAAAGCGTCAAGGAGCGACTTCCGGAAGAGGGGATCGAGTTCGACGTCCAGCAATACGTCCGCGACAATTCCGCGTCGGAAGACATTCTCGCGGTTGCCACCGAGAACAACGCCGAACTCGTCGTGGTCGGATACCACCGGCGCAGCGCAACCGGCAAGCTCCTCTTGGGGAGCACCCCCCTGAACGTGATGCAAGGCGCCGAGTGCCCCGTCTTGGCGATCGCCGAGTCGTAGCGGACGGCGGCTTCGGTCAGTCGGAGACTCCGCAACGTTCCCTGATCGCGGTGGCCGGATCGACGTATTCGTAGCCGAGCGCCGTCGCCACGTGCTCCTCGGTGATTACTCCGCCGCACACGTTCAGACCGCCCAGGAAGTGGGGATCGTCGAGCAGTGCCTTCTTGGCTCCCTTGTCGGCCAGCGCCAGCGTGAATGGCAGCGTCGCGTTGTTGAGGGCGTAGGTCGATGTCTGCGGAACTGCTCCCGGCATGTTCGCCACGCAGTAGTGGACGACGCCGTCCACCACATAGGTTGGCTCCTGGTGGGTCGTCGGTCGCGACGTTTCGAAGCAGCCCCCCTGGTCGATTGCCACGTCGACGAGCACCGAGCCCGGTCGCATGCGCTTCACCATGTCGGCGGTCACGAGCATCGGTGCGCGATCACCCTTGACCAGAACGGCCCCGATCACGAGATCGGCGTTCACGACCAGCTCCTCGACGGCCGAGCGAGTCGAGTACACCGTCTCGAGCGAGTTGCCGAAGTGGCGAGCCAGACGGTTCAACACGGGAACGCTCTTGTCGAGGACCGCTACGTCGCCGCCGAGCCCCGCCGCCATCTGGATTGCGTGCTCTCCGACAACGCCGCCACCGATCACGACCACGCTCGCCGGCATCACGCCGGGCACCCCGCCAAGCAGGAGGCCGGCCCCACCGTTCGGTGACTCGAGGCAATGTGCGCCGGCTTGAATCGACATACGGCCGGCGACTTGTGACATGGGGGCAAGGAGCGGCAGCCCACCAGTGGAGTCGGTAACGGTCTCGTAGGCGATGCACGTCGCTCCGCTCGCAACCAGATCTTTGGTCTGCTCGGGGTCCGGGGCCAGGTGCAAGTAGGTGAACAAGATATGGTCTGAGCGCAGCCGGGCACGCTCGACGGCCTGCGGCTCCTTGACCTTGACGATCATCGTTGCCCGCTGCCAAACGTCGTCCGCCGTGGGAGCGATCGCCGCTCCGGCTGCGACGTAGTCGTCATCGGACGCGGAAATGCCGAGTCCTGCCTTTGTCTCAACAATCACATCATGGTCGTGAGCGACGAGCTCGCGCACTGAAGCAAGCGAAAGGCCGACACGGCGTTCCGAAGGCTTGATCTCTTTCGGGCATCCAATAATCATCGCTCACCTCCACATCGGCTCTGCGGCCGACCGATTGCTCGGTTGGCGCACAAGAGCGGTTCTTCTTCAGCTCTTCGCAAGAACACCCCGCATCCCCTCGATCATCTGATCGATCTGATCGTCCGTGATCACCAGCGGCGGGCACATCAGGAGATAGGGCGGCAGCGGCCGCACGATGACACCTGCATCAAGCAACCGGTCGCGGGTCGCAACGGCGTCAACGCCGTCGTTCAGGGTGACGCCCCACACAGCCCCTTCACCGCGCACGTTGACGAGGAGGCCGTCGTCGAGGAGACTCGACAGCCCGTTCTCGAGCCTCGCTCCGATCTCCGTGGCGCGGGGCAACAGGCCTTCGCGTTCTTGGATCTCGATCGCCTTGAGAGCGGCGACCGCACCGAGCGGATGACCCGAGTAGGTGTAGCCGGTGCGAAGCAGGAAGCCTTCGTTGGCCTCCAGCGCCGACTTGACCGCCGGGCCCACGATGACGCCTGAGAACGGCACGTAGCCGGATGTCACCGCCTTGGCGAACGTGATCATGTCTGGGGTGACGCCATAGAACTGGCTGCCAAACCACGCGCCGAGCCGTCCGAAGCCGGTGATGACTTCATCAAAGATGAGGTACGCACCGTAGGTGTCGCACAGGTCGCGGAGATGCTGGAGGTAGCCAGGCGGGGCCGGCCAGACGCCACCGGCGCCCTGGACCGGTTCGGTGATCACGGCCGCGATCTCGTCGCCATGATCCGCGAAGACCTGCTTCATTGCCTCCTCGTCCTCAGCTGTCACATTGACGACGCCGGGAACAAGCGGACCCCATCCCTCGCGGTTTGGGGCGATCCCCTGGAGCGACGTACCCCCGTAGTTCGTGCCGTGGTAGCCGCGCTCGCGGCTCACGACGATCGTCTTCTCAGGATGTCCCGCCTGGATCTGAGCGATGCGGGCCATCTTCATCGCGGTGTCCACTGCCTCGGAACCCGAGGTGCCGAAGAACACTCGGCAGTCGTCGTACGGTGAAAGCTCGGCGATCTTGTCGGCAGCCGCATCGGCCGGCCCGTTCGTGAACGGGTCGAAAGCGTGATAGGCAGCGAGCGTGCGGGCCTGGGCAGCAATGGTTGCCGCCATCTCCTCGCGCCCGTGGCCGATGTTCACATACCAAAGCGATGCCATGCCGTCGATGTACGAGTTGCCAGCGTCGTCCCACACGAGGGCGCCGCTTCCGCGTGCGATGTTCAAGAACTCGGTCTTGCGCGGTGGGGTGAACGGGTGAAGGAAGGATCCGGACATGTCGACCGCCTCTCAAACGTCTTACCTATCGATCGATAGGTAGTCTACCAGTACCACTTGCTACCGACAACCTCAACGGGACGAGAAGTGAACTCACGCCAAGCCTGCCGCCTCCTTGATCTCATCCAGGTCGTCGGGATCTCGGAGCAGTGCGCGCACGGCGAAAGAGGCGAGACGTTCGGCCGTCTCGTAGGCCTGTTCGGCCGTCTGGTCCCCGGCGTCGGCGATGGTGCCGCGGATCATCCAAACGATCGCCTGCTGGGCGAACGCGGGGTCGACGTCGAGGAACTCCCCCGCCTCAATCGCCTCGCGGATCAGCGATTGACGCGCCGCCACCAGGCGCCCATATCGCTCGACCGCCCCGGCAAACACGGGATCAGCCAGCATCAACTGCACCGGGGACAAGTCGTACGGCGAGCGAAACAGATAGTCGACGTCCCAAACCAGATAGCGATAGAGGCGCATCGCCGGCGATCCGTTGGCTGCGGCTTCGCGTTCGGCCACGGCGAGCGGTTCGTCGAGGTCGAAGTCGATCAATTCGCTCATGATCGCGTCTTTCGACTCGAAATGATGAAAGAGCGACGGTTGCTGAATTCCGACCGCCGTAGCGATCTCGCGGGTCGATGTGCCGTGATAACCCTTCTGGGCAAAGAGGACGGAAGCCTCGCGCAGGATGCGTTCTCGAGTCGTGGGGCTCTCAGGTTCTCCGGTGGCAGCGCCCATCACGTTCCTCTCTAGCGATTGATAGGCTACTACGCCACGCATGATCGACAGCCAGCGTTCCTCCGAGCACAGTCCATGACGGGAGCTATTGCCCTCGCAGTGCTCTCGGCGATCCTGATCGGCACCGGCGACTTCGTGAGCGGCGTCCTTGGTCGACGAGACCCCACGCCGGCGGCGCTCGTTGCGGTGTTCGGCTGGATGGTCGCGGTCGCCGTCCCGCTCGCGTTCATCGTCGGCGGCGACGCTACCACTGCACAAATCGGGTGGAGCATCGGGATCGGCTTGTGCTGGCTGGGCGGCTTCTACTCCCTCATGCTTGGAATCGCACAGGGCAAGGTGGTCGTCGTGGTTCCCATCGCGGGAGTCGTCTCCGTGGCGATTCCCGTGGCTGTCGACGCGTTTCAGGGCGTCCGCCCTGGGCCGGTCGCGGGGATCGGTGTGGTGCTCGGTATCCTCGCTGTCGCCGTCGTCGGCCTCGGGAACGAGGAGTCTGGGACCCGGTCTGTGCGTTGGAGCGCAGGGATGGGGCTGCTCGGTGGTATCGCCACCGGCCTGGGTTTCACGTTCCTCAATCAGACCACCGGAGCCGGCGTCTGGCCGATCCTGATCGCCTCGAGCGTGGCCTTCTTGCTCGCAGCGGGATTCCTCCTCGCGACCGGCCGGCGGGTATGGGTCGTGCGGGCTGGGATCGCGCCGTCGCTGGGACTCGCGGGTCTCTTCCTCGGATCGTTCGCCGCCCTCATCGTCGCGTTCGAGATCGGCACGCTCACGATCGTGGCGGTGGTTGCGTCGCAGTATCCCGCCGTGACGCTCATCCTCGCGGGAATCCTATGGAAGCAGCGCCCGCGAGGAATCCAGTACGTCGGAGCCGCTCTCGCTCTCGTTGCGGTCGCGCTCATCACGATCGGGGCGTGACATCCGAACGGCCGCTACTCGCCTGCCGCTTCGGCCTCCTCGGCTGCCGTCGAACCTGCGACCGCCGGGTCCTCGTCGAGCGCTTCGGCCCCGAGATACGCTTCATCAATCAGGTGCCGGTCCTGCAGCAAGTCGGACGCGTTCCCCTGCAAGACCATGTCGCCGTGGCTGAGGACATAGGCACGATCGGACTGCGCGAGCGCCAGGTCCGTGTGCTGTTCAACCAGGAGCACCCCGGCGTTGGTCTCGTCCGCAACCTTGCGGACCAGCGGCATCAGCTCCTCATAGATGACGGGCGCCAAGCCGAGGCTCATCTCGTCGACCATGAACAGATCGGGTTGAGCGAGCAGACCTCGACCGAGCGCAAGCATCTGCTGTTCGCCACCCGAGAGCGTCCCAGCCATCCGGTCCCGGAGCGGCTTGAGGGCCGGAAAGAGTTCGTACGCCTCGTCGGTATCACCGCTTTCGAGTCGCGGCGCCAGCTTCAGGTTCTCATCGACGGTGAGCTGGAAGAAGAGGCCCCGCTTCTCGGGAACGTGCATGACCCCCCACTGTGCGACGAGATAGGCCGACCTCAGCTTCGGCACATCGTTTCCGAGGATGTTGATCGAGCCGTCGAAGAGCCGCACGATCCCCGAGATCGCTCCGAGCGTGGTGGTCTTGCCAGCACCGTTCGGTCCAAGGAGTGCCACCACTTCGCCGCGATCAACGTGCAGCGTGATATCGCGCACGACCGCGACGTTGTCGTATCCCGCCGACATCCCCTCGATGGTGAGGACTCGTTCGCTCATTCTTCACCCCCGCCGGTGCCCAGATAGGCCCCGATGACCGCCGCGTTGTCGCGGATCTCGCTCGGGGATCCAATCGCGATCGTCTTGCCGAAATCGATCACATGAATCCGGTCGCTCACGTTCAAGACCAGGCCCATGTCGTGGTCCACGAGCAAGACAGAGATCCCGTAGTCAATGACCTGGCGCAGCTTCTCGGCAAGCCAGGTGGTCTCCGTACGGTCGAGACCAGCCGCAGGCTCATCGAGGAGTACGAGCTTCGTTTGTGCAACGAGTGCACGGGCAACTCCAACGAGCTTGCGGTACCCCATCGACAGATCATCCGGACGCTCATCAACGATGTCCTCCATCTCGAGCGCGGCGATCGTCTCGTCGACGCGGGCGGCGACCCGCTGGCTGCTCCCGAAATAGTCGCGAATCGCCATCGTGGGTGTGAGCTTGGTTGCGGCCACTTCAAGATTCGCTCGAACTGAGATGTCGCCGAAGAGTTCAAGCGACTGCCACGTTCGGCTCAGGCCGCGATGGGCGATACGATGCGGTGGAAGGCCCTTGAGCGAATTGCCGTCGAACTGAACCTCGCCAGCCCACGGCACGAAGCCAGTCACTGCGTTGATGAACGTCGTCTTGCCCGCACCGTTCGGGCCGATCAATCCCAGGAGTTCGCCCTCGTAGACGTCCAGCGAGATTCCGTTACACGCCTTGACGCCGCCAAACGCAACGATGAGATCTTCGGTATGGAGTACAGACTTCATGATCCACCGTCCCCGGTTGTCGCATCAACATCAGCGGCGACCGGCGGCGATGAACCCGAGCCCTTCTTGTGTTTGGGCAGGGGATAGATCCGATCCACCCAGTCGGGCTTCACGCGATCCGGATTCCCCGTCGCCTTTCGCCAAAGCAGCACAATGCCCCAGCCGATTCGGCGCCGCTCACGCCGGTCAAACACGTCGATCCCCTCCGGCTGAACGAGCGCGGTGACCACGAGGAAGAAGCCGGCCAGGTATGCCTCGTACCGGCCAAGCGGAAAGAACAGCTTCTCGAAGGCGAGTGTTCCGATGCCCTCAGAGACCAGCGAACCGGCGTAGATCGAACCCGAGACTGTCGCGATGCCTCCGAGGTACGCGAAGGCGAACACCGAGAGGGAACCGAGGACACCGAAACTCGCCATGTTGAATGTGCCGAACTTGTAGGCCGTGAGCGTGCCGCCAATACCCGCCACGAACGAAGCAATCCCGAACGCGGCCAGCTTGATCGCTGTGATGTTGACGCCAGCCGCCGCCGCTGCACGCTCGTTGGCGCGCAAAGCCAGCATCTGCTCGCCCAGCATGCTCTGACGCAGGCGGATTGCGGCGATGAAGACGATGGTGAAGACAACCAGCACGAAGATACCGAATGCCGGCGACGGCACCTTCCCATCACCGAGGAAGAACGGCGAGTTCGGCCCGAATTCGATCCCGAAGAGGCTTGGATCTGCCACCTGCCGAGTCGAATCGCCGGCAAACCAGCCGTCACTCTTGAAGAGGAACACCTCGATCGCGACACCGGCCGCAAGCGTGATGATCGCGAGACTTGCTCCACGAACTCGGAGGGCGGGAATCCCGATCACGATCCCGAATCCGGTTGCGACGAGGGCAGCGAAGATCGGGGCGAGCGGGAACGGCCAGCCCGCGTCGGTGGCGAGGGTCGACAGCATGAATGCGGAGATACCAGCAAGGGAGAGCTGCGCCAGCGAGATGTGGCCGCTGAAACCGGTCACCACCACGAGCGAGAGCGCCAACACCGCGCCGATCAGCGTATTGATGGTCGCCTGACGCCACACAAATGGCGCCCAAATCAGGATGGCCGCCGTAAAGAGGAGCCAGAACGTCATCAGGCTCGGTCGGATGCGCGTCGGCAGGGCCATTGGAAGGCGTCCCCGCTCGATGGCACCACGGCTCGGCAACACCTGGCCTCGTGCCATCATCGCCACGGCGATCACAAGCAGCGGGAGACCTTGGCTCAGGTTGATGTCCGGAACCCACGAAAGCCGGACTTCCATGATCTGCAGAACGCTCTGACCCGCGCCGATCGCAAGACCGACCCACACGGCAATCCAGAACGATTGGAATCGCGCCACGAGCGCCGCGCCGAGGGCAGGGATAATGAACAGCGTCATATTCAGTGGATTGAGACCGGTGATCGGGGCGGCGAGGATGCCAACGAGGCCAGCGAGGATGCCGGCCAGAATCCAGTTGATTGCCGCGACGCGGTCAGCCGAGATGCCGAGCAACGTGGCGTGCTGTTCATTCTCCGCGGCTGCGCGCGTCTTGATTCCAAACTTCGTGCGCTGGAAGACGAGATAGAGCATCGTGGTCGCAACGAGGATTGCGGCGAGTAGATAGAACCGGTCGGCGGGAACCGTCGTTCCCAGGACATCGATACCGTCCTGCGGGAGAAGGCTGACGACGTTGCGGGGGCGGTTGCTGAAGCGGACAACTATGGCTGCCTGCAGCATCAGCATCAAACCCACCGAGGCAACGACCTTTGACAGCGGCGGCTGGTAGCGCAGCGGGCGGAAAACGAGGTAGTGGAACAGGAAACCGATAAGCCCGGCTGTCGCAAGGGCTCCGAGCAGCGCAAGCGGCCACGCCCAGGGATCGCCGAGCTGTACGAACGGCGGAATGTCGGGGAGGTCGACCTGCAAGCCGAACCAACCAAGTACAGCCTCGATCATCGAGAGCAGATTGGGGAGCGGTGGGATCGGGTACTGGCCATCGTCAACCAGCGTCGAGAAGATGTAGGTGGCATACATCGCGATCGCCCCGTGAGCGAAGTTGACGACACCGGACGCCCGATAGGTGAGGACCAATCCCAGTGCCAGCCCGGCGAAGATCACGCCGGATCCGAGACCGAGAAGCATGAACTGGAGATAGGTCTCCATCGTCTACTCCCTGTCGCCGGTCATTGGACAACGTTGTGGGGGGCGCATCAGCGCCCCCCACAACCTAGAGAATCAGCCTTCCAGCAGTGCGGCGTACGGCTCCACGTCAACCACGTACCAATCGGTCAGCGGGTTGAATGTGTCGCCCTTGAGCTGCACGACGGTTGCCGAAGTGTTGCATAGGCCGACGAATGGATCCACGCCGGGGCATCCGAAGGTTTCCGGACCCAGAGTGAAAGGCCCGGTGTACTCGAGTGCGGCGGCGCGAATCACGTCTTCGGTCATCGCGTTGATGTCGTTTCCGGCGGCCGCATAAGCAGCCTCCAGAACATCGATGACGAAGTAGGCACCCATCGACGCTGGAGCGACGAGGCCACCGATCGGCGGTCCGCCGAACTCATCGAAGACCGCGATCGTCTGGTCGCGGCCTGCGTCGCCGTCGATGAGCAGTGTCGTGCCGATCACGAAGATCCAGTCCTCGACATTGCCGGAATCAACGTACGTCTGCGCCGTGCAGGCATCGCCGCCGAGGATCGGCTTGTCGAAGCCGAGCGACTTGAGTGCCTGTGAGGCCGGGCCGCAGTCCTCAACCGATGTCGGCACGAAGATAATGCCGTCGATCACGTCGAGGTCGGCAGCCGAGAACACCGGCAGCAAGTCGGCAACGCTGGCGTCGTAGGAGATGATGGTTGGGGTCCCGCCGTACTCCTCGACGAGGAATCCGAGGAACTCGCCGGTGCCGCGGCCAACCTCGTCGTCGGAGACGACGATGCCGACGTTGCGCAGTTCGAGCTCTTCAAGCGTGTAGAGCATGAGCGTCGTAGCCATCGGGAGCAAGCCAGGATCGCTGGCATAGACGTCGGGCTGGAGCCCGTCCGGAATGTCGAATTGGGTGTGCGCCAGGATCGGCTTCTCCGCATTCGCCATCACGTCGAAGAGCGTCGCGCTGTTCGGCGCCATGATTGAGTGCACGAACGTGGCCGAATCGTCGTTGGCAATGGCCTGTGCGCAGCCCTGCGTCGACTCGGGGTCGTCGCCTGCCGTGCAGAGGTCGAGCTGGAGCGGGTGCCCGTCGAGGCCGCCCTGGGCGTTGTACCAGTCGAAGATGGCCTTCACCGCAAGGCTCTCGTCGGGAAACGCCGTTACGCCGTCTTCTTGATTGATCGCCGGGACCCGGATCGGATCCTTTGCAGCAACCGTGGTCGCCGTGGTCTCGGACGCGGATGTGTCCTCGCTGCCGCCATCGCTATCGCTGCTGCTACATGCTGCCACAAGCAGTGCGAATACGGCGAGGATCGCCAGCCATCTGAGCTGTGCGATCTTCTTCATGTGGTTCCTCCTCCAGGAGTTATGGTCGTCGGTCTTGATTGATTCTATCGAACGATAGGGATGCTTGTCGAGTGAAATGGCAGTTGATTTCGTCGAAATCTCTGATAGCTTTAGTGATTTCCTTGCACTCTGACCATGTTGATCAGCTTCCCTGGTTCGACTGAGGTCGTGTCGGGCCCTACTCGCCGGGTGAGAAGACCTCACGAAGGTTGATCAGGTTTCCGCTTGGCTCGCGCAGCACGGCCGTGTTCAGCCCCGTGCGGGCATCGAGCGCGGGGGCCGAAACCTCAGCGAAGCCGGCGGCGAGGGCGTCGCGACACGCGCGGTCGAAGTCGACGGCCTGATAGTCGATGGCTCCAATGAGGGCGCCGTGCTTGTCGAACTCCGCCAACTCGGCTGCGCTGGTCGGTTCCGCGAGAATCATCGCGACATTGCGAGACCCGGCGTCGTAGTCGCGATCGACGAGGTAGACGATCCCCGACTCGGCCGAGCCGTGAATTGGCCGCAGGTCCATCACCCTGCAGTACCAGTCGATTTGGCCCGCGAGATCGTTCGTGAACTGTGTCACGCCGAACATCTGAAGACCGGGGATACCGAACGGTCGGAACTCCACATCCGGCGTCTTGAAGTCTCCGACGTACTCCATTATCTCGATCCAACGACCCTCGGGGTCCTTGGCGACGAAGCCGTTGTAGACGCCGAACTCGGTGTATTCCTGAGCCGGCTCGCAACCGCTGGCGAGCAGGTGGTCGTAGGAAGCCTTCGCGTTGTCCACGATCCAGCAGATGTGGTTGAGGCCGCTCCCGTGGCGTTCGGCCCAGTTGCGCTCGTACTCGAACTGGAATGGCGGTGATTCGAGCTGCACCTGGAAGGCCGAGCCGCAGGCAAGGAATGTGTAGTCGACGTGGCCTTCGTCGGTCAGGTGGAACTCCTCCCCGCCCCAGTAGTACTGAGGAATGGCGTGGTACCACTTGAGCCAGGTCCACATGTTGGTGCGCGGTTCACCGTCGTAGATGCACACGTGGTGCAGGCGATAGGTCGGCGTGGTCATTGTTCCTCCTCAGGTTTGGTGGCAGACAATTGCCAGAACTCGATGGCGTTGCCGTCCGGATCCCGGCAGTACACGAAGGGCCCATCCCCGACATCGCGCGGCGACGCGTGAACAGGGACATTCATCACCGCCAGCCGTTCGACGACAACATCGATGTCGTCGACGAGGAGACAGAGATGGTTGATTCCGACCTCGGTGACGGAACGAGCGGGATCAGCCGGCACCGATCGTGGGTTGGTGAACTCAAACAACTCGAGGTAGATCGTTCCGAGCCGAAGCATCGCCATCGATCCGGACGATGCCTCGAGCCGGAGAGCAGCATCGATGTCTGAAAACCCAGGCTCCCACGAGAAGGCAACCTCTTCTTCGAATCCGAGTGTCTCGGTGTAGAAACGGACCAAGCGCTCGAGATCGAGCGTTGAGAACCCCACATGGTGCATCCCGGCGATCCCCAATGCCTCGACGGCACTCGGATCAGAGCCAGGACTCGATGCGGCGACTGAATGACGGCTCATGATGAAGCGAAGAGCTCCTCCCACGGCCAATCGAGCTCAGGCGGCAGGCTGCCGTCGCTCGTGGCCGCATCGAGCCGGTCGCGGATCGTCCCGAAGATGAGGGGATGGGTGAAGATCCAGAAGCGTCCATCGACGATGGCATCAATGGTGATCCGCCCCGCTTTGTCGGAGTCCATTCCGGCGTTCAGGAGGCCGTGCACTTCGGTCCGGATCTCGTCGTCGTCGCCAAGCGAACGCAGCATGAGATCCGTAGCGATTGGCCCCGGGTTGAGCACCGAGGCCGTCACCGACGATTCGATCTCACGAAGATCCAGAGCAACGCTTTCCATGAGCGCTGCCACGCCGTGCTTTGCCGCGTTGTACGGCGCCTGCATCGGATCGCTTCGCCACGCATTTGCGGAGGCGGTGGCGTTGAGATGACCGAAGCCCTGCTCGAGCATGATTGGCAGGAACGCGTGGACCCCGTAGAACACGGCGTTCAGGTCGATGTCGATGACGCGATGCCAATCGTCGAGCGAGAGCTCGTGGATCGGTGTCACGAGCGTGATGCCCGCGTTGTTGCACACGAGGTCGACTCGTCCGAACTCTTCGACCGTCGCCCTCGCCAGCGTTTCGAGCGCTGCCGGATCGGTGACATCGACGACTCGCGTGGCAACGCGGAATCCGTCATCGATCAGTGTCTGCGCCGCGGCGCCGAGGCGGTCTCCGTCAATATCGCTCATCATCACGGCCATGCCGCGAGCAGCCGCAGCCCGACACATTCCGAGACCGATACCCCCGGCTGCGCCGGTTACGACGGCAACTCCGCCTACGCCATAGTTGATCATGATGGTTTCCTTCCGATCGTGTCAGAGCAGCATCAAGGCAGGCTCTTCGATTACTTCCACAATGGCGTTGAGCACGCCCATGACTTCGATCCCGTCCATTGCCCGGTGGTCGAACGTGCCAGAGATGGCCATGATCGGTGCGGCGACGATCTCACCGTCGCGCACCACCGGCTGTTCCACGGCACGGCCGAACGAGACGATGCCGGTGGTCCCGGCAGGGATGACCTGCGTGGCGTGCCTGCCGCGCAATCCGCCGAGATTGGAGATCGTGAACGTCTGGTTCCCCATTTCGTCCGGCAGCACCTTGCGCTCTTTCGCGCGGGTGGTGAGGTCCATGACCGTTGCCGCAAGATCCGCCACGCTCATCTCGTCGGCGTCGCGAACGATCGGAACAAGGAGGCCCTCATCTGACCCGACCGCAACGCCGATGTCGAAGTAGTGCTTGACCACAAGATCGTCGCCGACGATCTCCGCGTTCGCGACCGGATACTGCCGGAGCGCAGGGATCACAGCGGCGACGAGCAGAGCATCGATCGGCAGCCTGATACCAAGTCGTTCCGAGAGCATCCCTCGACCGGAGATGAAGCGGGAAGCGTCGGCCTCGACGTGGGCGGAGATGTGCGGCACCGATTGCCACTGACCAGTCATGTGCGAGCCGATCGCCTTGCGAAGCTTCGAGAGCGGGACCCGCTCGATGCTTCGTGCCGGCGACGCGGCAACTGGAACGCTGGCCGCGGTGGGGACCGCGGCGCCAGCCGCGACCACGGTCTCGATGTCCTTGCGGGTGATACGGCCGCCCACACCCGTTCCGGTGACCTGCGCAAGGTCGATACCGTTCGCCTTCGCCAGGCGGCGGACGAGGGGCATTGCGATCGGACGCTCCATCGTATTCCCCATCGAGCCGACAGCCACTGCCGTCGAGACAGCCGCGGCGGTATCCGGCTCGTGCTCATTCTGGGCTTCTGTGTCTGCGTCGGCGGCGGAAGGCTCGGGCGATTCGGCGGTCTCCCCTGCCTCTCCGATCACAGCGAGCATCTCGCCCACGTTGACCGACGAACCGGCCGGCCCGGCAAGTGACAGGACTACCCCGCCAAATGGAACCGGGATTTCGACGACCGACTTCTCTGTCTCGACTTCGCAGAGCACCTGGTCGGCGGTGACCGTGTCTCCAACCTTCACGTGCCATTCGATGATCTCGGCCTCTTGCAGACCGGAGCCGATGTCGGGGAGCGGGAATTCTCTGCTCATCAGTCCTCCATGACCCGCAGCACGGCATCAACGACCTCTTCCGGCAGGATCTTCGAATACGCCTCCAGCTTCGCCTGGCCCCACACCATGTCCGGATGCCCAATGCGCACCGGCGGCGTCTCGAGGCGATCGCCCGCCATCTCGGCCACGGTCGCCACGACCTCGGCGCCGAAACCGCCGATCACCGGAGCCTCGTGAACGACCACGAGCCGCCCCGTCTTGGTGACGCTCTCGATCACCGCAGGACGATCCCACGGCTTGAGGGTCCGCAGGTCGATGACTTCAGCCTCGATCTGGTCGGCGGCAAGCGTCTCGGCCGCCCGTTCCGCGACACCGACGGCATTGCCATACGCGACGATCGTGACATCGTCCCCCGGTCGGGCAATGCGGGCCCTCCCAAGCGGGATTGTGTAGTGGTCCACCGGTATGCCGTCATGCTTCACGAAGTACTGAACCACCGGCTCGAAGAAGACCACCGGGTCTTCTGACTCGAGCGCGGCCGCCATCAGCCCCTTCGCATCGCGTGGGTTTGATGGGTAGACCACAAAGAGGCCGGGAGCATGGACGAAGTAGTTCTCTGGGTTGTCCGAGTGCCCCTCGTAGCCCTCGTGGCCTCCCCCACCGGGGAGCCGAACCACCATGGGCATCGTCAGCTTGCCTCGCGTGCGCCATCGATAGCGCGCCGCGTGAAACACGATCTGGTCGAACGCTGTGTAACCGAGGCCTGCGAACTCGAGCTCTGCAACCGGACGAAGGCCCCCAATCGCCATGCCGACCGCACTTCCAAGAATGCCGACTTCCGACAGCGGGGTGTCAATGAGCCGATCTGGACCGTATTCCTCGTAGAGCCCAGACGTGACGCGGAAGACGCCGCCTTCGACTCCGACATCCTCGCCGAGTACGACGACTCGGTCATCGGTTTGCAGGGCATGGTCGATGGCGGACCGCAGCGCTTCAACCATCGTCATCTTGGCGGTCTCGCCTTCCACCACGCCGGCGTCCCCAACGGCTAACCGTTCGACGGCTTCGATCGCGACCGGCGTCTCGCCCGCGATGCGTTCAGCTGCCCGCAACTGATCCTCGAGATGCGCCGGCATCGCCGAGTACACGTGACGGAATGGAGCATCGCGGCCGGGCAGCCCGAGCGACTCGAGCTTGTCGATGGCCGCCTCGACACCGGTAGCAACTTCCGCACGAACTGTGGCTTCGAATTCCGCAGGCACGAGATCCCGTGCGGTCAGATAGGCCCCCATCCGAATGAGCGGATCCTTCGTGAGCCACTCGGCCTCTTCGTCCCGCGTCCGGTATACCGGCTCGCCGTCGTAGGTCGAGTGAGCGGAGTAGCGGTACATGACCGCCTCGACGAGCGTCGGACCACCGCCTGAGCGAGCCTTCTCGACCGCCGCCGAGAGGGCTTCGTGTACGGCGAGTACATCCATGCCATCGACCTGGATTCCCTCAAATCCGTACGCAATGGCTTTCTGGGCGATGGTTTCGGAGCGGGTCTGGCGCGCAAGCGGCGTCGACTGCGCGTACTGGTTGTTCTGGCAATAGAAGACCACCGGAGCGTTCCAAACGCCAGCGAAGTTCATGCCGGCGTGGAAATCGCCCTCCGAAGTCGCGCCGTCGCCAAAGACCGCAAGCGCCACCGCGTCTTCGTCGAGGTATTTCATGGCGTAGGCCAGCCCGGTGGCGTGCGGAATGTGACTACCGATCGTGGCGTTGAGCGGCGTGATGCGCCGCTCGAGCGGATCCCACGTCAGATCGACGGCGTTGAAGAAGACCGCCAACTCCTCGTCGATTGGAACACCGCGGGCAAGACGAATCGGTTGCTCGCGGTAGGCCGTCACCACCCAGTCCTGAGGAGCGAGGACCATGCCGGCTGCCGCCGACGCCTCCTGCCCCGAGGATTGGTAGTAGGCGGGAACCCGGCCCGTTCGTTGAAGGAGCAGTACTCGCTCGTCGAATTCGCGGGCCGTGATCATCGCCCGATAGAGATCGAGCAGTTGATCGTCGTCAAGCTCCGGCGAGTTGCCGACCACATTTCCTTGCTCGTCGAGAGTCCGTTGCACGCGACGCTCCCTTTCAGATTTCAATCGTAGAGATAGTCTACTCGCTCAGAAATTCGTCTGTCTAGTCAATATTTCCACGAATTCATCGCTCAGGGACGCTATAGGCCCTCCATGAGCGCACCGTCGATCAGGAGGGCATTTCCACTCACGTACGACGCTTCGTCCGATGCCAGCCATGCGACGACGCGGCCGACCTCGGCCGGCTCGCCCCGGCGCCGGAGCGCGATCGTGTCGAGCGGGGCGAGCGACTCCTGTTCGGACGGGTCGATCCCGGCCTCCTGGGCTGCAAGCACGATTCCCAGGTCGGCCATATCGGTCGCGATATCCCCTGGGCAGATGGCGACGGCTCGAATTCCATCAGGGCCGAACTCAAGAGCCAGCGTCTTGGTGAGGCCGATGAGGGCATGCTTTGTGGCGGTGTATCCCGCGTAGTCGGGCAGCGCCCGCAGCCCGGAAGCCGACGAATTGTTGATGATCACGCCGCCTCCCCGCTCCTTCATGAGTGGGATCACGGCGCGGGACATGAAGACGCACCCCATCACATGGACGTTCCACGATCGCATCCAATCGTCGGTCGTGAGGTCGAGGAACGGTTTGACGCCAACGGGCGTGCCCGCATTGTTGAACAGGATGTCGATTCCGCCAAACTCAGAGATGGTGGCCGACACCGCTGATTGCACCGCGGTCTCGTTGGTGACGTCGAGCGGGATGGCGACGGCGCGGCCACCGAACGACTCGATCTCCGCGACTGCGTCGTGGAGCCCCGAGCTATCTTCGGCCACTGTCGCCAGCCCCCCGATACGGGGTCCCGGTCGCGCCATGTCGGTGACCACCACGGCGGCCCCGCGCTTCGCCATCTCAACTGCCGCCGCCCACCCAATACCGCGCGGTCGCCCGGCTCCCGTGACGAGTGCAACCTTCCCAGTGAGTCGATCGTCAGTCATTTGAGTTCCTCCTCTGTCGGCTGGCGGGCGACATGAGCTCGGCGGGGGCCCCGAGGGCCTGGAGCGAGCCGTAGCTCATGCCGAGTGTCATGCCACCGTCAACCGCAATCGACTGGCCCGTGATGTATGCAGAATCGTCGCTTGCGAGAAACTGGTAGAGGCCGACGAGATCGCGATCGGCGTCGGCGTGCCGCCCCATCGGCACCATCGCGCGCATCACGGGGAGTTCCCAGTGATCGGGCGGCGTCATCTCGCTTGCCGTGGTTCCCGGCAGCACCGCATTCGCCCGGATTCCACGATGTGCCAGCTCGAGCGCGGCGCTCTTCGTAAGCGAGACGACCGCCTCCTTCGCTGCCGAATAGTGGGCAGCGTTCGGCACCTTGTAGGCGGCCAGCGTCGAGGACGTCGTGATGATCGACGCTCCATCGAGGAGATGTGCAGGGCCGAGCGAAAGGCCCCACCAGATGTGGCGATAGTTGATGTCGAGATTTCGCTCGAACTCGGCAGCGTCGACTTCGGTCATCGGGGCAAGACCCGGGTCGATTCCGGCGTTGAGGACGAGTACGTCGAGTCCGCCGAACGCCGCTGATGCATACTCGAGCGCCGACCGCACCCCCGGCTCCGTCGCGACGTCCGATCGAACGAAGGACGCACCGACATCGTCGGCGATCGCTGCACCGTCGTCGCGTCGTCCCACGATGGCGACACGCCCGCCTTCCTCAACGAACCGACAAGCCACCGCAAGACCGATTCCGGCGGTACCGCCGGTGATGAGCGCCCGCTTGCCGTCCAAGCTGAACCGGTTCACCATCTCACTCCTCGTCTTCGAATCGCACGTCCACCAACTCGACCGGAATGCCCGAGGGTGGATCGGTGTCGATCTTGACCATGCGCGCCCCGAGATCCTCGATGGCGTCGGTCACGTTCCATCCGAATCCGGCGAGCCGCTCGAGTTCCTCTTCAAGGTCCGGCACGAAGAATCCGATCTCGCTCAGATGACCGATCGGTAGGCCGCAGCCCGTGTCGTATCCAAGTTCCTGGGGTTCTGCCGGTTGCATCAACTCGAGGTACACCTCGTCGCTGACCCACGCAACGCTCAGCTCCTGCTCGCCTTCGAACAGCGTGCCAGCGGGTCGGACGAAGCCGTCGATACCGAAGGAATCCGATAGGAGCTGTTCCGCAGCGTCGATGTCGTCGACACGAACACAGACCTGATTGAAGATGCGGCGGTTCTCCTCCTTGGAACGCCTCGCAACGTCGTAGTAGCGCGCCATGAACGCATCGACGGCGGTGTCGTCGGGCATGCGACTACCCCGCTCCAGCGCCGGCTTGGGTGGCGACCAGTTCGCGTAGGTTCGGCGACAAGCCCGGGCTAGGACAGTTCTCTTGCGGGTAGAGGTAGATCTTCCCTGCCTGTTTCGAGAGCGCTGCCTCGAAACCGTCGGCTGCCTGCGACATGTTGTACTCATGGGTGATGAGGTGGTCTGCCATCTCCTGCACCTCCGCGTTGCGCAGCATCCGGATCAGACCTTCTCGATGACGGATGAACACGTCGTGGCTGCCGGAGAGCTTCACCCCGCGGTTGTGGATCTCGTCGAGGAGATTGATCGGGAGCGGTTCACCGGCCTCAACCAGGAATCCGTAGAGCCAGACCCAGCCGAAGCGCCGAACGGCCTTGAGCGCCTTCTTCTGGTAGTACGGGTAGCCGGATGCCTCGATGACGAGATCGGCTCCCTTCTGAGGGCCGGTGAGCTCATGGATCTGCTCAAGCCAGTCCTCGTCATCAGGGTTGACGATGTAGTCGGCGCCCATCTTCTTCGCCTGAGCCATCCGGAACGGGTTGCGCCCGAGCACGATCACCCTGGCGCCGCGGTACTTGGCGTTGATGATTGAGCCAAACCCGATGAAGCCGACTCCCGCGACGACAACCCAGTCATCCCGCCGGATGTCCGCCTCCTCCAGCGCCGTATAGGTGCATCCGATTGAGCAGTTTGCGAGTGCGGCATATCGGAAGGGGAGATCGTCCGGCAGCTTCTGGATCATGAAGTCTGGGGCGATGCGGTATTTGCTGAAGCCGAAGGCACCCGACTCGCTTCCACAGACGTTCTGAATAGCCATGATCCCGCCGGGCGCATCGATCGCCTTCCCGCCACCGAGCTCCTCGAGCACCGTCGCGGGATCCTGGGTCTCTGTCAGCGCCTCGTACGGGATGCTCATGCAGTGGGTCGGGCTGAGCCCGCGAACGCACACAAAGCACTCCTGGCACGGGTTGCCCTGGTACATGACGACCCGATCCCCGACTTCGAACTTCGATCCGGCAGCCACCTCGCGGATGGTGCCGACACCCTCGTGGCCCTGGTTCTCAGCATCGGAATGCCATTCGAAGCGGTGCTCCTTGTAGACCTGGTGCTCGATGCAGATCGGGGCGATCTCGACCTCGACCAGGGAGTATCCGGGGACGATCTTCGGGTACGGACGTTCGACGAGTTCGACCCTGCCGGGCTCCGGGATCGTGAGCACGATGTTGTTCTGACCCATGGCGGCCTCCGCTCGGGGATGGTGTCTCCACCGTACGCGGCGCCCATTAGGGTGTAAATCACATTTCCCGCCAGATTGATTACTTGAGTCGCCAGATCCGGGGACGTGCATGAGAACGCTCGCCGACGTCGACCGTCAGATCGCTTCGAACTTCCGAACTCGCCTCGTCGAGGTGCTCGACCAGGAGCCACAAGAGCGCGTCGATGCGGGGCTCGCCGAGCTCGGAATCAACCGCGCGGCGCTGGCGCGCCCTGATACGACACCTGACGTCCCGCCGCTCACTGCGATTCTCAACGGGTTGAACGCCCGAGCGTTCGTTCCAGGAATCGCTGTCCGTTTCGGCCTCAGCCGCCGGATTCTCGATCTCGGGCTGGTTGGTTACACGGCCCTGAGCTGCAGGGACATCGGCAGCGCCCTGGGCGTCATCTTCCGATATCACGCTCTCACCTCGGCCGAATACGAAGTGCACATGCTCGAGGAGGACGGCGCGACGGTCTTCCGGCTCAGGATTCGCCCCGTCCACGCATCACGAAGGCGGGTGATCAGCGAGGAATTCGCGACCGGATTCTGGCAAGTCGTCTCCGAACTACTCCCCCAGAACCTCGACATGGGTGGTGTTCGACTCGATTTCGAAGATCCGGCACCACCGTACGCGGCGCTCTACGCCGAGTCCATGCCGTGCCACATCACCTTCAGCGCACACGGAACGTCGGTCGCGATACCGTCGACGTGGCGGTCGTTGCCAGTGCAAACGGCCGATACCACCGTGGAGCAGGTTTGCAGGGCGGAGTGCGATCAACTCCTCACCGGTCTGGATCCCGGCCATCGGATCACCGATGACGTTCGTCGATTGATTGTGTCGGTGCCGAGCAATCGGCCGCAACGTCTCGACGACGTTGCCAGCACCATGATGATGTCGGCGCGCACGCTCGAGCGCCGACTCCACGAAGCCGGAACGAGCTTCCGGGAGATCGATCTCGAAGTTCGTATGGAGCTCGCTACGCAGTACCTCGAGCTCGGCTCGCTCACCAGCCAAGAGATCTCGAACATCCTCGGCTACTCGCAACCATCGGCGTTCTTTCGCTCATTCAAGCTGTGGTTCGGCATCACGCCGAGCCAGTACCGGGCTGCGCGGGCTCGCTCGACGTAGGCGCCTGATCGACGATCCGGTCGATCGTAACCACTCTTTCGGCAGGACGCATTGCTCCGCGTAACGGAATCACAGGATGATGAACGGTGGAACCCATGATTTCGTTGCGGTATGATTCCGAATCATGACAACTGCCACTCCCCCATCGACGGACCAACTCGATCGCCAGCTGATCGGCGAACTGATCCTCGACGGACGAGCCTCCTACGCCGCCCTCGCCGACAAGGTCGGCCTCTCTCAGGCTGCCGTGCGGGCTCGTGTCCTCCGCCTGCTCGGGGACCACGTGGTCACCATCACATCGCGCGTCGATCCGCAGACCGTTGGTATCGGGGTCTTCTCGTTTGTCTTCTTGTCGGTGACCGAACCGGCACGTGCCGTCGCCGCTCGGATCGCCGATATCGATGAAGCGGTCTTCGTGGTGTGTGTAGCCGGCCGGTGGAATGTCCTGGTCGAGGTGCGATGCAGCGACCATCGACACCTTCTGCACGTGCTCGACCGCATTCGAGGCACCGAAGGCGTCGCCGACCTCGAGACCGTCACAGCGATCGACTACCTCAAGGCCGGCACCTCCGGTATTGCGGCCGAGGTGTTCGGTCAGGCTGTCCCGCGCTCGCTCCCCTCACCGGTACCCGCAGATCACCCCATCGACGACACCGATCTTGCGCTGATCAGAGCGCTCGTCACCGATGGGCGAGCCACGTTCGCCGACCTCGCTCCGGTTGCCGGGTTGTCACAGGCCGGGGCGCGGGCGAGAGTCCAGCGGTTGTTCGATGAGAAGATCGTGACAACGCACGCATCCGTTTCGGCGAAGGCGCTTGGCCTGGCCTCGTTCTCGGCGCTGCTCATTTCGGTCAGTGGGCCGTCCACACCGGTTCTCGAACAGCTCTGCGCCAAGCCGGAATTCACCGTGGTTGCGGCCGCGAGCGGGCGATTCGACGCTGTCGGCGAGGTGTGGTGTCGAGACAACGACCACTTCCTCGACACCCTCGACGCCATTCGCATCCTCAAAGGTATCGCTGACGTGCAGACCGGGACGTATCTCGAGATAGTCAAGGAGCGGTACAGGCTCTGACCGGAAACGGACTAGCCAACCTATCGATCGATAGGTACTATCGTTCCAACAGA
The DNA here is from genome assembly GCA_964581295.1 of uncultured Acidimicrobiaceae bacterium. Lineage (GTDB taxonomy): Bacteria > Actinomycetota > Acidimicrobiia > Spongiisociales > UBA5794 > JAHEEL01. The sequence goes on along the minus strand of CAZONX010000021.1, from coordinate 3,518 downwards.
CAGAAAGCCCGCGCGGTCGAGTGAGCCGAGGGCGAGACCGCGGATCGAATTGAGGAGGCACCGTGGCAAAGATCGTCAGCTCATGGAACGAATGGAGCCGGCTGCGACGGGTAATCGTGGGGCGTGCCGATGGCACGATGATTCAGGCACCGGAGCCGGCGGTCGTTCGAGACTTCCCCGCGGACGGCTTTCCAGCGGGTACGTACGGACCGATGCCCCAGGACATGGTCGACGCCGCCAATGAACAGATGGACAACTTCGCATCCATCCTCGAATCCCACGACGTCGTCGTGGACCGACCCGAAGTGCGCGACTGGTCGGAGGCAATTGAGACGCCCGATTGGAAACAGGCGTCGCAGTTCGGCGTGATGCCACCGCGAGACGTACTGCTCACCGTCGGATCCGAAATCCTCGAAGCCACGATGTCACAGCGGGCCCGCTGGTTCGAGTACCTCGCTTATCGCCCACTTCTCCAAGAGTACTTCCGCGAGGACCCCGACTTCCGCTGGGAGTCCGCCCCGAAACCCCGGCTCACCGATGCGTCGTACCACGGCGGCCCGGAGTTCTGGCATGAATTCGAGTCCCTCGACGAGGAAGAGGCCATCGAGCGATTCACCATGAACCGTCGCTGGAACCTGACCGAGGAAGAACCGCTGTTCGACGCCGCCGACGTCGGCCGATTCGGCAAGGACCTCTTCGTCTACCACTCGTCGGTCACCAACGCGGCAGGTATCAGCTGGCTTGCTCGCCACTTCCCCAACCACCGCGTCCACGCCGCTCGATTCCGCGAGTCGCACCCGGTCCATCTCGATGCGACATTCGTGCCGCTGCGACCCGGGCTGGCGCTCAGCAATCGCAAGCGGGTTCCCCTCGAAGAAGACATGGTGAAGCTGTTCGAGATCAACGACTGGGAAGTCGTGCCGTGCGCCGAGCCAGCGCTCGATGAGCCGCCGCCGCTGTGCTACTGCAGCGTGTGGCTGTCGATGAACACCCTCCTCCTCGACGAGAAGACCATCTTCGTCGAGGAGCAAGAGAAGGCCCAGCAACAGCAACTGCACGACCTCGGGTTCGAAGTCATCCCAGTGCCGTTCTGGGCGGTCGGCCCGTTCGGCGGTGGCCTTCACTGTGCGACGGCCGATGTCTACCGGGACGGAGACATGGAGGACTACTTCCCGAAGCAGATCCAGGGCTACTAGGACACCTCGAGAACCGTTCGAGTCAATCAACCAAAGGAGCCATCCCATGGCAAAGCGACGAGTGATCATCATCGGAGCCGCAGGACGCGACTTCCACAACTTCAATACCCGCTACCGCGACGACGAGACCGTTGAAGTCATTGCCTTCACTGCAGAGCAGATTCCTGGTATTGCCGACCGCACGTATCCGGCGGAGCTGGCCGGGGCTCTCTATCCGCAGGGCATCCCTATCTACCCGGAGGCGCGTCTCGCCGAATTGATCGCTGATCTCAACGCCGATGAGTGCGCCTTCTCCTACAGCGACGTGTCCTACACCCACGTGATGCGCGTCGACGCGATCGTGGCAGCGGCCGGCGCATCGTTCACGCTCCTCGGCCCGTCCGACACCATGGTCAAGAGCACGAAGCCCGTCATCTCCGTATGTGCCGTGCGCACGGGAGCCGGCAAGAGCCAGACAACCCGACGGGTAGTCGAGATTCTCATGGGATTCGGCCTCAAGCCCGTCGCCATCCGTCACCCCATGCCCTACGGCGATCTGGTCGCGCAGAAGGTCCAGCGCTTTGCCGAGATCAGCGATCTCGAAAAGCACAATTGCACCGTCGAAGAGATGGAGGAGTACGAGCCCCACGTCGTGCGCGGCAACGTGATCTACGCCGGTGTCGACTACGAAGCCATCGTGCGTGCCGCTGAGGAAGACCCGGACGGCTGCGACGTAATCGTGTGGGATGGAGGCAACAACGATTTCTCGTTCTACGAGAGCGACCTCTACCTCACAATCGTCGATCCACACCGCCCGGGCCATGAGTTGAGCTACTACCCAGGCGAAATCAACGTTCGCCTCGCCGATGTCGCCATCGTCAACAAAGTCGACTCCGCCGACCTGGCAGGAATCGAAACGGTGCGTGCCAGCATCGCCGCCACCAACCCGGACGCCACGGTCGTCGAGGCGGCCTCGCCGATCGCCATGGACGATCCGTCGGTCGTCGCAGGCAAGCGGGTCCTCGTCGTCGAAGACGGCCCGACGCTCACGCACGGCGGCATGAAGATCGGGGCCGGTGTCGTGGCCGCCACCAAGTACGGCGCCGCCGAATTCGTCGATCCGCGGCCGTACCTCGTCGGCAAGCTCAAAGAGACGTTCGAGACCTACCCGGAGATCGGCATCGTTCTCCCGGCCATGGGCTACGGCGAAGAGCAGCTTCGCGATCTCGAGGCAACGATCAACGCCACCGACTGCGACGCGGTTGTGATCGGAACTCCGATCGACCTTGCCCGTATCATCGACATCGACAAGCCGAACACCCGGGTCTACTACGACCTCCAGGAGATCGGCTCGCCGGACCTCGAGGGCATCCTCGGATCGTTCGTCAAGGACAACGGCCTGGCCTAACAACCGAGCACCTGCTTCGGCGCCGTCGAAACGGATCGGCGGCGGCGGCGATGCATCACCACCAGAAGGAGGACCGTGCATGGCCTACAACCTGAAGAATCGCAGCTTCGTCAAGGAGATCGACTTCACGCCGAAGGAGATGGGGTTCCTCCTCGATCTCTCCGCTGCGCTCAAGACCGCCAAGTACGCCGGCACCGAGCAGCCGCTGCTCGCAGGGAAGAACATCGCGCTGCTCTTCGAGAAGACGTCGACGCGCACACGGGCCGCTTTCGAGGTCGCTGCGTTCGATCAGGGGGCGCACGTCACCTACCTCGATCCGTCGGGCTCGCAAATGGGCCACAAGGAGTCCACGGCTGACACGGCTCGGGTCCTCGGCCGCATGTATGACGGGATCGAATTCCGTGGCGCTTCCCAGGTCGACGCCGAAGCGCTGGCGGAGCACGCCGGAGTGCCGGTGTACAACGGGCTCACCGCCGAGTGGCACCCGACCCAGATGCTGGCCGACTTCCTCACCATGCACGAGTCGTGCAAGAAGCCGTACAGCGAGATCTCCTATGCGTTCGTCGGCGACCTTCGGTTCAACATGGCGCGGTCTCACATTGTGATGGCAGCGCTCATGGGAAGCGACCTTCGCCTGTGCGGTCCCGCCGAGCTCGCTCCCCCGGCCGACGTTCTTGAAATCGCCAGCGAGATCGCGAAGAAGACCGGAGCCACGATCACCGTCACCGAGGATCCGCAAGCGGCGGTCGACGGCGTTGACTTCATCCATACCGACGTGTGGGTCTCGATGGGCGAGGCCAAGGATGTCTGGATCGACCGGGTCGGCCTGCTGAAGCCCTATCAGGTGAACGCTGCGCTCATGGCCGCCTCGAACAATCCGGACGTGAAGTTCATGCACTGCCTCCCGGCGTTCCACGATGCCAACACGACCGTCG
>CAZONX010000020.1:0-26446 GCA_964581295.1 uncultured Acidimicrobiaceae bacterium | reverse complement strand
GCGACGCGTCGCCTCCGCGATCGTATGACCACGGCTCGCCCCCGACGCCTCCTTCTGCCGGCATCCGGCGAGACGCCGATGCCCGCTACTCCCACACCGTGAACGTGAAGAGATCGCCAATGCCATTGCGCTCCATCGACGCCTTGCGCAACAAGGTGGCGCAGACCACGTCGGGCCTGTTCAAGCATGCCGCCTACCCGCTGGCGAATACGTTCGACTACCGGGGCGATCCCGGCCTCTGTGGACCGGATTCCGTCAGTTGGAGGATCATCGGTGATACGTCGGCGTTCATCGGCGGTATCCGGGCGCTGCTCGTCCAGGCGGCTCATCCCGAAGTCGCCGCCGGCGTTGCCGACCACTCTCGCTACCGCGAAGACCCCCTCGGCCGGCTGTCGCGCACGTCGGCCTACGTCACCGCGACCACGTTCGGTGCGATGCCGGAGGTTGAGCATGCCATATCGATCGTCCGGCGAGCCCATCGGCCGGTTCGCGGCCGGTCGCATCGCGACGTCGCCTACGCCGCCGATGCTCCCGCCCTCGCCGCATGGGTCCACAACGCACTCACCGACTCGTTCCTCCAGGCCTATGAGGCGTTTGGCGAGGAGCCGCTCACCGCTGCGGACCGGGATCAGTTTGTGAAGGAGCAGGCCAGCATCGGCCGCCTCCTCGATGCTGCGCCGATTCCGGAGACGGCTGCCGACCTTCGCTCCTGGATCAACGGGCATCCGGCGCTCATGTCGTCTCCGGGTATGCGAGAAACGGTCGACTTCGTCCGCTCTCCCCCGCTCCCGCGGACCGTCTTGCCCGCCTACCGCCTCATGGCTGAGGCAGCAGCGGCCACCATTCCACCCGACATGCGAGACCTCCTCGGGCTGCGCGCTGTTCCAGGATCGGTTATGGCCGGACGCTCGGTTATCGGGTTTCTCCGATGGTCATTGGGATCGTCTCCGACGTGGAAGTTGAGCCTGATCCGCTGCGGAGCCCCGGTCCCGGACGGGAGGTTCCGTCAACCCCTCCCGGTGTCGATCGAAACGCCTCCGCCCACGGCGGCGTAGCAGGTTGCTCGACGCGGTGAGATGACCGCCAGGTCAGCCAGTCAGCCATTCCCAGGCATCATCGACGGTCTCGAACGACTTGACGTCCTTCGCGTAGAAAGGCTCCGCGAGTTTGGCCATGTGCTTCACCCACTTGGCACCGGAGACCAAGGCCATCTTGTCGATGCTGTTCTTGTAGGTCTTCCCGAAGTCGAGATCCGATGACCATGCACTCGCCTTCTCCCAGTGAAACTGAGAGAGGTCCAACAGCAGATTGATGGTTCCGTGCTGTTTGATTGCAGCCTCTACGGCCGGATCGAGGGTCGAGTAGTCCGCCTTGGTCACAGTACCGATCAGCTTGAAGCCGAGCGTGCTTCCTGAACTCTTGTCCATGGTCTCGAGCATCGCGATTCTCCCTTCACCGCTCCGTGCTCGACTCTACCCCTCGAAACCAACTCAGCGGTCTCGACGGAGAACTAGGCGCCCTCCTCGAAAGTTGCCGTTGCCGCATCATCGGCGAGTGCCTGACCCGCCTCCTCAAATAGGTTGCGTGCCACATCGACACCGGCCTCCCGAAGTTCGGCGATCTCATCGGGGAACGCGGCAATCGCCGCGATATGTGCATGCGGGAGGAACTCGCGAACACGGCGGACGCATTCGAGATTGGCGGCGTGGCGGCTCATCGCCGCGATGACAAGCTCGACTTCGGGATGGATCCGAACGCGTTCCCAGTAGTCGCGGTCCAGGGCGTCCCCCCGTATCACTTCTCGACCTGCCGCTCGATGGGTCGCGACCCGCTCGGCGTCGCGATCGATGCCGACGACCACCGCACCGCGCCGGACAACCATTTCGTCGTAGGCGCCGGCACCTACTCTGCCCATTCCGAACACCAGTACGCGCGCCGAGCCGAAGTCAACGATCTCGTCTTCTTCGATCGACGGGTGCTTCTCCAACGCCGCCAATCGCTCGGACCAGCGGTCGTACCACCGGTATCGCACGAGATTCCCTGCCGACGCCACGACGAACGAGCCGGACACCGCCACCGCCACCGTCGACACCCACGCCTGATCGAGGTATCCGGCGGCGAGCGCAGCAGCCCCGACGATCAGACCGAACTCGCTATACGTCGAGAGCGTGAGGGACGCATGCAAAGAGGTGCGAGCCCGAAGGCGGAACCGCGTGAAGAGCCAGAGGAATCCGGCGGTCTTCGCCGGCACCAGCAGCACGGCAAGCAAACCGAGCGCCCATGCAGCGGCCGGTGGCGTGCCCTGGAGGCCAATCGAAACGAAGAACCCAACAAGGAACAGGTCTTTGAAGCTCAGCAGGCGATCGGACACCTCTTCGGCTCTCGGGTGACCCGAAAGCAGCAGGCCGGCAGCGAGCGCACCGAGGTCCGGCTTCAGGCCGACCAGGTCGAATATCCCCGCCCCGAGACCGACGGCCAGGGTGAACCCAAAGAGAACCAGGACCTCGCCGTGACCGCTGCGATCGAGGAGCCAACCGACAACGGGCCGCAGCAGCACGAATGCGGGAATGACCAGAAGCGCCCACGGCGACGGCCACTCGCCCTGGGCAATGACCAGGTAGGCGACGGCAAAGACGTCTTGCAGGATGAGGACGCCGACAGCGATTCGCCCAGCCAGCGATCCCGATTCGTTCGTGCGCTCGAGTGCTTGCACAGCGAACACCGTGCTCGAAAACGAGAGTGCGAACCCGATGAGTGCCGCCGTTCTGAGATCCAGATCGCGTGCGAGGGGCATTCCGAGAGCGCCGACCGCTAGGAAAATCCCTCCGAACAAGGTGGTAGCGAGGACCGCGAAGACGATCGCGGTGCCCCACACCTGCTTTCGAGCGAGCGTGGCCGGCTTGAGCTTGAGGCCGATGCCAAACAACAGCAGGAGGATGCCGATCTCCGAAACAGTCTCGATGGTATCCGTGGACTCGTACCCGAAGGCGTGGAGCACGAAGCCCGCGGCGATATAGCCGACCAGCGGGGGCAGGCCGACGGCCCTGGCTGCGAAGCCGAGCACGAACGCAGTAGCAAGAATTCCGAGTTCCATCGCGCGTCCATTATGCCGGTGCGCGGTTCGGTGACGCCTAGGTACCTGCGAGGTCTTCGCAACTCGAGACCGGTACCTCACACCGGCTCCGAATGGGCTGCACGGAGCGGAACCGCACGTCGCAGCCGACAGTGGCCGCTGCCGGCTGCGATCCGCTCAAGTGTCGGGCGTACCGAATTACCCTCGGATCATGATTGGACGAGATCACCGCCAGTTCTTCACAGCGATCCAAGACGCCGCGCACTATGCCGATCACGATGGAACCGCTGCGCTGAATGGTCTGGTACTCGGCGGCGTGCTGATGGTCGCTTCATCGGTCACCCTCGTCGCCGTTGGTGGACTCGCCGGTGTGATGCTCTGGGCATTGATCTGGGCCACGGCCGCTGGAGGAACCGCCGTGTGGCTCGCCCCCCACTTGCGTGTCGTTCGCTCCTTGAACGCTGAACAGGCGGAATACCGGAGGATTCTTGCCGAGACCACACGTCGACGTGCTGTTGACCTCCTGCTGAGCGACGATACCTCCGATCGTGAGCGACGCGCCGCAGCGGCGCTGCTCAATGAGAGCGGCAGCGCACGGTATGACTCGACGCTTCGTCACGAGCTGCGTCCCCGCAGGAGCGATACCGCCCGGCCCTAACCGGTCAACCTCCTTCTCCACCGTTGTCACCGAAGTCCTCGGGAAGGGCATCGATCGTGCGCGCCAGCGCCTTGAAGTCCTGGAATTGCTGGTCGAGGCGGTAGCGGTCCAACTCGGTCGAGATCCACTGGTCTACCGCGGCCGCTACCGCTGCTTCAGTTCCGTAGGTGCGATCGAACTCACGCACGATGATCGCGGGAGCCGCCGTGAGGTACACCACGGCACCGAATCCATGGGAGGCGTCGCCGGTGAGGTCCCATTCCACCAACGTCGCCTTCTTCCGCCACGGTGTGCGCACACGTTCCTCCGAATCGATCGGCCTCGACCGCGTGCCTGAACGCTAGCGAAGCGGGCGGGAGCAATCGGCGCGGCGTGGAAGCTTCCCGGGGGCTACTCCGACGCCGAGTTCGAACGAGTTGCGAACCAGGCCCGAAGCCGCTCGAATCCTTCGTCAAGGCTCACCAGCGGTTCCCACTTCAGAGCACGTCGCGTGGAGCGCTGGTCGAACCAATGTGCGGTAGACAGCTGCTCGGCGACAAATCGGGTCATCGGCGGTTCACCGGCGCGTCCCATGCGCTCCCAGGCCCGCTCTGCGACTGCGCCGCCGCCAAGCGCCACCGACGTCGGCACCCGGCGACGGATGGGATCGAGCCCTGCCGCTGCAACGATCCGGTTGAGAATCTCAGAGATCGGGCGCGGTTGCCCGTTCGAGACCACGAAAGCCTGCCCGCCGAGGCGGTCCGCCAGCTCCGCTGCTGCCACCAGCGCATCCGCGGCATTGTCGATATAGGTGGTGTCAATGAGAGCGGTGCCCGAACCGATGAGCGCCAGCCGTCCCTGCCGAGCGCGTTCGACGATCCGCCCGACGAGTTGTGTGTCGCCCGGCCCCCACACGAGGTGTGGCCGCACGGCCACGACCGCGAAATCCTTGGTATTTGCTCCGAGCGCAGCCCGCTCCGCGAGCGCCTTGCTTCTCGCGTAGTTGCCCCGTGCTCGATCCGGATCGGCGGGTCCGGCCGGTGCGCCAACGAGCGATGACCCTGCGTGGGCGACCGACGGCGACGAGACCTGGACGAATCGCCGCACTCCGGCCTCGCGCGCCGCGTCGATAAGCGTCGCTGTACCGTCGACATTGGTTCGCTCGTACTCCGACCACGGACCGGTGGCACCGACTCTGGCAGCGAGATGAACCACAGCATCGACTCCGGTTACGGCTGCGGCGACGGCGGCCGGATCGGCAACATCGCCGAGCACTTCGCCTGCGGTCGATCCGGTCGGCCGGCGTTGGAATGCTCGCGTGTCGTGGCCAGCCGCTGCGAGTCGCGTGAGCGTCTCAGCACCGATCAAGCTGGTCGCGCCGGTGACCAGAACCTTCATGGATTCTTCATCCGTCCGCCCGCCAGCACGGCGCTCGCCCACCGCGCGAGTCCGGTGCGATCGACCTTGGCGTTGTGACGTAGATCGACGGGAAGCTCCGGAACGCACAGGACGGCAGCCACGTCGACGTCGACGTGAGCCCTCACCGCGTCTGCGAGATGCTCCGACGCAAGCCGGGATCGTTTCGGCGGTTCTTCAGGCGCAACGATCAGCGCTACCACTTGCGCTCCCTGCGGTCCGACGCCCACCGCAGCGGCGGCAGCGACGCCTTGCGCACCGACCGCCGCTTGTTCAATTGGGAGCGGTGTCAGCGGACCGTCTGCTCCGACAATGAGATGGGCGAGACGTCCTTCGATCCAGAGACGTCCTTCTTCGTCGTACCGGCCGGCATCGCCGCTGCGGTGCCAGCCCGCGGGGTTGGCACTGGCGTGCTGGGTGATCCAGAGCCGGTCATAGGTGTCCTTTGTATGGTCCGCCCGAACGCACACTTCTCCGAGGACTCCCGGTTTCGTGGTCAGGACCCCTGTGGCTGCGCCGGTATCGTCGAGTGAGGAGATGGCGACCTCAACGCCGGGCACTGGCCGGCCGACACACACACCGCGACCGGCACCCGCGGCGTCGATCCCAACGAGATCGATATCGGCTACCGGGAGCACCTCGGTCATGCCGTATGGGGTGTGGCATTCGGCGAGCGGCATCAACGCCTTCATCGAGCGCAGCGTGGATGGAGGAACGGGAGCCCCTGCCGACAGGAGAAGCCGGACTCCGCTCAGCGCTGTGCGCTGCGAAGGCTCGAGGTCGGCGGACGTGGCGATGACGTTGGCGAGTGCACTCGGAGAGGCGAAGACCAGGGTGGCGTCGACGGCGCTGGCGGCTGCGCCGAGGGAGGCGGCGGTGAGCGTTGATGGCGAGGTCACGTCCATCGCCGGCACCACCGAGGTGATGCCCATGGCAGGCCCGTAGAGAGCGAATGGAGCGAACGCTGCGACGAGACGATCGTCGGCCTCGATGTCGTAGGCGGCGACCAACGCATCGCGCTGTGCTCGCAGCTGACCGTGGCGGTAGGCAACACCCTTCGCTGGGCCGGTAGCCCCCGATGTAAATGCCACGGCTGCCTCATCGCTGTCATCGGGCGGTGCTGGGACGGCGACGTCGGTGCCGAGCGTACGCAATTCATCGAGCGACGTCTCGACCCTGAGCGCGCGAGCGGCCGTCACTCCCAGATTCGTGGTCGAGATGCGTCGGCCCGGCCACCGCATTGCTCGAGCGGCCGCGAGAGCCCGAGACACGCCGATGAGATACACAGGATTGGCGCTGCGAAGTGCCCTCCCCATGCCTCGGACGCCAAGGCCAGCGTCTGCGACCACGACGACGGCTCCGATCCGCCAGCAGGCGTAGAGCGCCGCTGTGAGGTCCACACCGGGAGGCACCAGCAACGCTACCCGGTCACCCTTCGCCAGCCCGTGGGCGGTGAGTCCGGAGGCCAGCCGGTCGACGTCGTCATGAAGCTCCCGGAAAGTGATCGATGCTGTCGCTTCGTCTGGACCCATCTCGATGACTGCGAGCTGATCGTCGTTGGCTCTCCGCTCGAGGTCGGGCCACGGCGGGAGCTGGTTCGCAGAAGCCGCCGCCAGCTCCGCAGGGGCATCGAGTTGACCTACCCAGGTGTGGACGGCCGAGGCAGTGTCGGCATCTTCCGGGAGGAGGTGCGAGGCTCCGATGAACCGATGGACCGCGGCCTGCGGCAGGCGCCGCTCGAGATCGTGAAGGTAGAGGTCCGAGAACACAGGATCCGATGGTCCCCACAGGAGAAGTGCTGGCACGTCGCCCATGTCGTCGAGACTCCGAGCGATCTCGTCGAGTGCCGAGGCGCTCTCGTGCTCCGGTTCGATTGGAATGTCTCGAACGAACGCTCCGATCGCTGCGCGCCGGTCGGCGGTTCGGTAGGGAGCGAGATAGGCCTCGCGGATTGGTGCCGCGATGCGGGGCCGCGACAACGCGAGCGCACCTCGGATGAAGATCGTTGTATCGACCGTTGCCCGGTCAAGAATACCTCGACTCCGCACGGTACGGATGAGTCGCGGTGCCGGCGCGTCCCGCGGTTGGTGGACCGCTGTGTTCATCAAGACGATGCCGGAAAGCTGCGATCGGTGTCGGGCCGCCCAGCCAAGCGAGATCGGACCGCCCCAGTCGTGGGCGACCGTCACCACCGGTCCGTCGATGTCGAGCGCATCCGTGAGGGAGCACAGATCAGCCACGCGCTGAGCGAGGCCGCGCACCGTCCCCGTACGCTCGGAGTAGCCCATGTCGAGTTGGTCGACGGCGATCACGCGCACACCATCGGGAGCTTCGGCAATCGTGTCTCTCCACACGTACGACCAGGTCGGGTTCCCGTGTACGCACAGAAGAGTCACCTCTGCGTTTTCGACGCGATTGTCGAGCACGTGCCACGTACGATCGCCTTCGTCGAGGTCGACTGTGGTGACGAGACGCGACCACGCCGGGTCGAGTCCCGGCAGACCCGATGGTGGAAGGCTTGCCGGCGCCGTGGACCCGCCGCTCACCAGAGCAGTTCGGTCGCTGACACGTTCATGCCCGAACCGATGCCCAGGCAGAGCACTCGGTCACCGGTCTCGAGCGAACCCTGGTCGTCGGCGAGGGTGATCGGGATCGAAGCCGGGCCGACGTTGCCGAGCGTCGGGAAAGTGATCGGCGCCTTCGCCGGATCGATTCCAAGCTGGGCGCACATCATCGCCGTATGCACCGACGACACCTGATGAATGATGTAGCGGTCCATGTCGAGCCATCCGCGTTCGTCCGCATCGGTCCACGCCCGCTTGGCGAGATCGAGGCCCGCGTCGAGCAACCCTTTGGTATCGGTGCGCATCTGGTCGATCGTTCCTATGCACATCTCATGCGAGCTCGTGTCGGCTCGCGAGATCCCGCCGATGACGCGGTGCCCGTCGGGGTGGCTGGAGGCACGCCCGAGCACCATGGCGGCGCCGCCGGATCCGAGGGTGAGGGTCGCGAACTCCAGAAAGAGATCCTCAGCGGTCGTCTCAGGCTGCTGGAGCCGCTCGAGGGTCATCTCCTGCGGGTGACGGCTCCCCTCGCCGTCGACGACGAGGGCGTAGTCGATCTGGCCGGAGTCGATCATCGTGCCGGCCAGCTGCACGGCATTCATGAATCCGAGGCATGCGTTCGCGAGATCGAAGTTGACGCAGTTGCTTGGCAGGCCAAGAACCTGATGGACGGTCACCGCGGCCGACGGCTCCAGCCGATCTCGCGACACCGATGTGTCGATCAGGAGACCGATTCCTTCCTTGTCGACGCCCGCCGTCTTGATCGCTTTGGCACCCGCGTCCGCTGCCGCGTCGGTGAAGCCGTAGCCCTCGGGCCACCAGCGTCGCTCGCGAATCCCTGCGAGGTTCTCGAGCAGACCCGGACGGGTTCCGAGCCGCTCATAGGTGGACATCAGCTGTTCATCGAACTCGGCAGAAGTGACCACCTCGGGAGCATGCAACGCCTCCACGGAGAGGATTGCGGTGTCGGTATGAGAGAAGGTGGCGTTGCCGTCGTTCATGGAGAATTCCTCACGGGGATGTGAATTGTCCCATGTTCTCGTGCAAACCGTCTGTTGTCTCGGAGGATTCTCCAGGAGTCGGTGCGTCAATCCGCTCTCGGCGCACCCGTCGCTGTTGCGTCGTCGCCCTCGCTCACCACATCCAACACGCCTCTCCGGATCGAACAGATGTCGTGGAATCCATCAGCTCATCCTCTGAAGCCTCCCCGACAGCGTCTCTCACCCTGTCGATTGATCCGGCCGAGCGCGTCCAGCGACCAGTCATGCTCCAAGAGTGGCGGGATGTCGCGTTCGTCCACTGGGGCGTCGACCCCGATGACGTTCAGCAGCTCCTCCCGGGCGGCCTCACCGTCGACACCTTCGGCGGCTTTGGCTGGGTCGGACTCGTAGGGTTCTCGATGGAGGGAATACGGCTGCCTGGATTGCCGCGCGTTCCCTACCTCGGCTCGTTTCCCGAGACGAACGTACGTACCTACGTACGCGATACTCGCGGGCGTCCCGGCGTCTGGTTCCACTCACTCGAGGCTTCACGACTGCTCCCGGTGGTAATCGCTCGCGTTGGCTACTCCCTCCCGTACATGTGGGCAACGATGGCGCTCCAGGAGGGGCAATCGTCGATTCGCTATTCCTCTCGCCGGAGGTGGCCGGGTCCATCCGGACCCGGGGGGGCCGTCGTGATCGAACCGGAATCGGCGTTGGTCACTCCTGACCCTCTGTCCATCTTCCTCACGGCACGATGGGGTCTCTACTCGCAGGACCGGCGTGGTCGTCTGAGGTACGCACCGGTCGAGCACCCACCATGGAAGCTCCACAGGGCGAGACTTGCCGCTCTCAGCGACACGCTCGTGACGACGGCGGGATACCCCGCACCGATCGGAGAGCCGCACGTGCTCTGGAGTCCGGGAGTACCCGTACGCATTGGCCTTCCACAACGGGTTCGTTGATGCCTGAAGGTCACATCATCCATCGAGCGGCGCGCATGCAAGTTGAGGCGCTTGGTTCGGGCCCGATCGAGACGACCTCCCCGCAGGGTCGCTTCGCTGCCGGCGCCCGACAACTTGACGGAGGGACCCTGATGTCCATTCGTGCCGTTGGCAAGCACCTTTTCTACCACTGGGATCGGGAACCGATCCTGCACGTCCACCTCGGTCTGTTCGGACGCTTCCGCACGTTTCGCGAGCAACCCGCACCACCGCCATCCCCGAATGCTCGACTCACGATGAGGGGAAAGGCTGCGGTCTACCTCAGCGGGCCGACGATCTGCGAACTTCTCGATCCCACCGATGCGGAAGCCGTAGTCGCCCGACTCGGCCCCGACCCGCTCGACCCCGAAGCCGATCCCCGACGCTTTCACGACGCACTCGGACGGAGAACCGCCGCGATCGGAGCTGCATTGCTCGACCAGGGAGCGATCGCCGGGGTGGGGAACATCTACCGTGCAGAGTTGCTCTTCCTCGCCGGAATACACCCGGACCGTCCCGCCAACGAAGTCACGACGGCGGAGGGCAATGAGCTATGGAGACGCTCCGTCGATGCTCTGGCCGTCGGCAATCGCCTGGGGCGGATCGTGGCGGTTGTGCCCCAAGAGCTCGGTGTCGACCGGCATCGTGCCCTCTCGAAATCCGACCGCTTGTACGTGTACCAGCGCACGTCGGAGCCGTGCCGCCGCTGCCGAACCGCTATCCGGAGCTGGAAGATCGGCAGTCGATTGGTGTGGGCGTGCCCGACGTGCCAGCCGAAGTAGGAAGCGGGATCGGGCGACGATGAAATCGGTTTCGCAGCTGCTGCAAGTTTCGGCCGAGCAAGAAGGAGGGGCCGGCCCACTGCTCCTGCCGGAGATCGCTCTCGCGAGCCCTGGTGAGGGTGCCTCCTTCCCGACGGTACGCTCGGGACCATGATCGTTGCCGTCTATTCCACCCGTTCATGGGACCAACTCTCGCTGACCGAAGCCAATACCTCACACGAGCTTCGCTTCTTCGAAGCCAGGCTGGACCGGACGACGACCTCGCTCGCGGCTGGATCTGATGCCGTCTGTGTGTTCGTGAACGATGTGGTCGACCGGGAAGTCATCGAGGAGCTGTCCGGCCTCGGCGTGCGATACCTTGCTCTTCGGTCTGCTGGGTTCAACCATGTGGACATTGCCGCTGCCGAAGACCTCGGAATTACGGTTGTGAGAGTTCCCGCGTATTCGCCGAACGCCGTCGCAGAACACACCCTTGCGCTCCTGCTCTCGCTCAATCGCAACATCCATCGCGCACACAACCGAGTCCGGGAAGGCAACTTCCGCCTCGACGGTCTCCTCGGACGAGACCTCACGGGCAAGACGGTCGGAGTCGTCGGCACGGGGAGGATCGGTCAGGTGGTCGCATCGATCTTCCAGGGATTTGGCATGCACGTCATCGCTCACGATCCCTATCCGAATGCAGTCATCACCGAGATGGGGATCCCCTACGTTGACCTTCCCGAATTGCTCGGTCGTTCAGACGTCATCACATTGCACTGTCCGCTCACCCCCGAGACGTGCCACCTCATCGATCGCACAGCCATTGAGCAGATGCACCGCCGTCCGATGCTGATCAACACGTCACGCGGCGCCCTCATCGAGACGACCGCCGTGATCGACGGCCTCAAGTCCGGACAGATTGGGTCACTGGCCCTCGATGTCTATGAGGAAGAGGGCGATCTGTTCTTCGAGGACCTCTCCAATACGGTGATCCAGGACGACGTGTTCAGCCGACTCTTGACGTTCCCGAACGTACTGATCACCGGCCACCAGGCATTCTTCACCGAAGAGGCCGTGCGCGAGATCGCAGAAGTGACAATTCACAACCTCGACCAGCTCGAAGCGGGCGAACCGACGGGGACCGAAGTGACGATCGATCTGGTCGGCTGAGCGGCAGGACGCTCGCGGGATCGACGAGGGTCTGCGCATACCGATTGATTCCCCGGTTACTGGAGATAGCGCCAATCGCTGGGCCGAGACGCCCTCTTGGACGGCGTTAGGCGTCGACGATGTAGCAGAATGATCGGGTGATCGTTGATTGTGCCGTGTACAAGGACGGATCCCGCCGGGGCGGGTCGCTACCAATCCTTGGCTCGCGAGCGGCCGCAGCGGAAGTCGATGGCTTCGTCTGGCTCGGCCTCTACGAGCCGACCGAAGAAGAGTTCGCGGATGCCACGGCCGAGTTCGACTTCCATGAGATGGCCGTCGAAGACGCACTCGTAGCGCACCAACGCCCGAAGCTCGACCTCTACGACGACTCGATCTTGATCGTGCTCAAGACCGCGCTCTATCTCGACGACGAGGAGGCCGTCGAATTCGGCGAGATCCTCGTGCTCCTCGGTACCACCTTCATCGTGGTGGTCCGTCACGGCGCGGCCGCCCCGCTAGCTGCCGTACGGCGTCGCCTTGAATCCGACCCGGCCATCCTCAGCCTCGGCCCGTCGGCCGTTCTCTACGGCGTTCTCGATGCCGTCGTCGATGGATACATCCCGGTTGCCGACGGCCTCGACAAGGACATTTCCGAGGTCGAGAAGGACGTGTTCTCGTCGGACCGCATGAACTCCGCCGAGCGCATCTACTTCCTCAAACGCGAGGTCCTCGAGTTTCAGCAGGCGGTCGCCTCGCTCGTCGAACCGATCGACCGGCTCGCGAAAGCACATCGCGCGTACATCGACGAGCACCTGTCGGAGTACTTACGAGATGTTCACGACCATCTGATCCGCATCGCCCAGGAGGTGGCGTCGTTCCGCGAGCTCCTGACGAGCATCCTCGACGCGAACCTCGCACAGGTGGGCGTCCGTCAGAATGAGGACATGCGCCGCATCTCGGCGTGGGTGGCCGTCGCAGCGGTTCCGACCCTCATTGCGGGCATCTTCGGCATGAACTTCGCGCGAATCCCCGGCGCCACGGAACCGTGGGGATTCGGAGCCGTTCTCGCTGTGATGGTTGTCATCGCCGCCATTCTTCACCGTCTGTTCCGGCGCAGCGGCTGGCTCTGACTCACGAGACGCGATCTGATCGCGGGAGGCGAAGGACGCTGCGCGGCGGGTCTCCGGGCCCCTCGTCAGCGGCAGATCTCGTAGACCCGTCCCTCGCCCGGCGCCAGGCTCTCGAGACGGTGGAAGAATCGATTGCTGGTAAGGCGGCCATCGATCTCGGCGACGGTTCCGGTCGTCGAGAACGCTGAAGCCAACGTGATTCCATCGTCCAACGCGGG
Organism: uncultured Acidimicrobiaceae bacterium; assembly: GCA_964581295.1. Lineage (GTDB taxonomy): Bacteria > Actinomycetota > Acidimicrobiia > Spongiisociales > UBA5794 > JAHEEL01. The sequence continues at coordinate 13,535 of CAZONX010000020.1, read as the reverse complement.
GATGCCGAAGTAGCCGGAATCCTGCTCGATGTCGTAGTTCACGACGAAGACGAACCGGGCTGTCCCTTCCTGGGTCCACGCCGCGATGCCGCGATGAGTCGTAGCGTCCGGTGGAATCAACCACCGGGTCGTGGCCCCCTCGATCGATCCGAGGATTCCTTCGGCGAACACCCGCAGCGCCGTCAGACGCTCGAACAGCTCCCCGTTCTCGCCCCAGATGAACGTGTTGCCGAAGCGCGCCTTCGACGGATAGACGTTCGATTCGCCGTGCTCTCGGAACACGAACAGCTTCGTGTACCGCTCGTTCTCGACGGGTTCCCAGTGCACATCGCGCACCTCGAATCCCAGGCCGGTGTAAGACGCCATGTCGGGGAGAAACAGCGCGGTGAACAGGCGTGCCTCGTTCCCCTTCCGATAGAACTCATCGAAACGCGGGTCGTCCTTGTCGGCCGTCATCACCCCGAACGCCGGCGCCGTCCTGCGGGTGGCCAGGTCGTCGAGGTAGCGGCGGAAGCGACGCAGATAGGACGCGCTCCCAACCACCGCAGATTGCAGGTCGCCGAGAGTGGCGTCTGCCAGGGAGGCCTCTAGATGGTCCAGCTCCTCGCCGAACTGGAACGTGTCTCGCGGCGGCAGGAACGTCTCGGCGAAGTATCCGAACCACGGAGCACCGGCGGTTCGCTGGATGTGGGTCTTGACTGCGCCGAGGATGTCGTAGTGCTCGTCAACGATGTCGGGCACTCCGCTCGGGCGCATCTGCACGTGGGACATGTCGCCGCGCATGAAGTCGAAGTTGCCGATGTGCCGGACTTGCGCGTAGTGGTTGCAGACATAGTCCCACACATGGTGGAGGGGCTTGGAGAAGTCGATCTCCCAGTTGGCATTGTCGTCGACCCGGCCGTAAAGCTTGAAACGCGCCAGCGGAGAGAAGACCCGGGACATGTACTCGGGACGAGTGATGACGAAGTCGGGCCACTCCATCCCGTGGTCGTCAGTCGCGACGTGGGTGGATGCGGGATCGACCATGATCCCCCGGAAGGGAACTCCCATCGTCGCCGGCACCGGTTCGAGACCCTGTCTCTTGAGGTGCATGATGAGATCGACCCGGCGCTTGTTGCGCCCATGGATATCTCTGGGATCGCCGAAGAGCACAGCGAGCCGGGCCCCCTCGTCTCCGGCGAAAATCGCTGCGGGTCCAGACGGTATCTCGTCGATCGCTGTGGCAGCCCCGACGCCTGAGAGCCACGAGAAGATCGATGCGGCGGCATCCTCGCTCAGCGATTCGGACTGGTCGACGATCTCGCGGTCGCGGACCCGCATCCACTCGAAGAGATTGGGATTGCCCATCGCCACTTCGGAGAAGCGGTCGGTGTGTGGGATCACGTCCATCCCGATGGTCTTACCCATTGCGTGCAGCAGGTTCGAAATGGCTCGCAGTTGACGCCCGACCGTGTCGAGATGCGGAGCAACGGCTGCGAGCTCGCGGGAGTAGAACTCGGTGTTGAGGTTCCAGCCGGCAATGCCATACAGGCTCTCGACCACGCCAGGCTCCCAGATGGGCAGCAGGTGGATCGAGTCGGAGGCTTCCGGGAGCGTGAGGGCGTATTTGACGACGCCGGCGTAGTCACCAACGGTCCGCACGTTGATACCCACCATGTTCGTGGTCTTGACCCACGATGAGTCCGTTTCGCTCGCCCTCGGAGACCGCACCTCCTCCGGCAGGTCAGAGAGCGGCCGATCGAGGTCGACCGCTTCCGGTGAGAGCGCGATGTCAACCGCGTCTCCAAACCGGCGCCGCAGCAGGCCCAACACCGAGGCAAGCGGCAGAGCCACGGCGGCCTGCGGTGCGAGGCCGGCCAGGAACGAGCATCTACCCGACGTGTACTCGGTCTCGCCTGGAAGACCGTGGCCCATCACACGGTCACGAATTCGACGTCGTAGTCGCGGGTGATCACGACGTCGGCGCGTGCGCGGTGCTCGGAGATGATCTCATGCTCCTTTGTGAGGACGTCTTCAATGAACGGATCGAATTCCTCCCGGGCCCGACGCCGTCGATGCTCCATCGTCTCCAACCGGTTGCGAGCGATGAACACGCGCCGATCAACATGCTCACACAGCGACGTGTACACGCCCTCGGCGATCACGACATCGGCGCCTTCGAGCGAGAGCGTCTCTTCCGTGATCCGATTGTCGGCGTAGACGACCAGCGGTTTGACGATCGAACTTGCACCGGCTCGAGCGGCAGCCAGGTGCTCATCGAGCAGGTCGAGCCGTACCTCGGTAGTGCCGACCCAGCAGAAGTTGGCGCGCCGTGCGGCGTCGTTCGATGCGGGCGGCAGAACGTAGTAGTCGTCCTGCTGGAGGACCACGGCGATTGCTCCCCGCGCGGTGAGATCGTCGGCCAGGGCCTGGCCGGTCTCAGATTTCCCGCTCCCCGACTCTCCCGCGACCGTCATCGTGTACCGCCGGTCGGTCGACGCAATCTCTCCAGAGAGCCGATCAACGATCGCGGCTGCCGCGCCCCGGTGTTCTTCTTCGATGAGAAGGATGTCTCCTTGCATGGGTACATCCTATTCCGACCAACACGCACGCCAAGCGGGACAGAGATTGCGCATCGACAGAGGCAATCGAACACCGCCACGCCATCGGCCGCGCGGGCCACCCGAAGTGGCCCCCCGGCCGCGGGCCGCGAATTTCGTGCACCGCCGGTTCCTGCGGCGTAGGGTCGGCTTGGGTCGTATGTCCACCGGTCCAGGTCCCGCATCCTTCATGCGGTGAACGTCCGGCCGCGGGCCGCGACGAGAGGGGGGGGCCACCATGCTCCGTTCTGCCCGATCATCCGTTTCGTTGATCATCACCATGTTGATGGTCGCCGCGTTCGCCGGCCCTGCGTCGGCTGCGCCATCGACCTCCTATGAAGATCCCAAAGTGCTTGTGCAAGGTGCGGCGATCGTCGCCGGCACGAACGGCTTGTTCTTCGATGCCGACAATCACCTGTACGCCGCAGCCGCCCTGGGCCGGGGTATCTCGATCCTCGATCCCGAGACCGGCGACATCGTTGACAGTCTCGGCGAGGCCGATGGGGTGGTGTTTCCGGACGACGTGACGATCGGCGAAGACGGCACCCTCTACTGGACCGACATCGCCCTGGGCACCGTCTTTCGTCGGCCGCCCGGCGGGCCCTCCGAGCCGCTGTTCGCTCCGGGAACCTACCCGAGTGCCAACCCGCTCACGCTGTCGGACGATGGCAAGCGGCTGTTCTTTGCCCAGTGCTACAACGGCCCGACCAACGGCATCTTCGAGGTCACGCTGGCAACGCTCGCCGTGCGAACCATCGGAGGCAACGTCGCCGACTGCGCGTCGAATGCCATGGACTACGCGAACGAACCCACGACCTATGGGATTGCCTCGTCCGCTGAAGCGCTCTACTCCCCTCGACCGTTCGAAGACCGCGTCGTGCGGGTCGACATTGCCACCGGTGCCACAACGGACGTCACCACGGGCTGGGGCGCTCCGATCGCGGTCAAGTTCGGCTCCGACGGAAGCCTCTATGCGGGCAACGACGGCTCGTTCGCCGATCCGACGGGTCAGGTCGTGCGCATCGATCTCGACAACCCCGACAAAGCCAACAACCGTGAAGTGCTTGCCACGTTCCCGTTCGGTTGGATTGACAACATCGCTCTCGACAAGGACGACCGCATCTTCGTGTCGAGCTACACCGACGGAACCATTGTCGAGATCCTCGACGACGGATCGCTGCGCACGGTGAGTCCGGGCGAGATGTCCCTTCCCATGGGCGTCGCGGTCCTCGACGGGACGCTCTACACGTCGGGTTTCGCGTCGGTGAACGGCTGGAACCTCGAAACCGGAGCCGCGGTCAGCACCGCGCGAGCCGTGTTCGGCATCGGCCCCCTTGCTGCCCCGACCGGGATCGCAGTATGGGATGACAAGCTGGTCCTGCCGTCGTCCATCACAGGTCTCGTCATGGTCTGGGATCCGACGACCGGGACACCGGGAACGGTGACGAACTTCACCGCTCCTGCTGACGCCATTTCGTTCCAGGGAGAACTCATCGTCAGCGACATCGGGACCGGCACCGTCGTGCGCGCTACCGGAGCAGATCTCGCCACCCGCGAGGTACTCGCGACGACGGCGCTGCCGACCGGATTGGCGGCGACCGACGACGACCTCTACGTGGCCGATGGCGCATTGGGCGTGGTGTTGCAGGTCGTCAAGGACGGGGTGCTTCTCGGCACTCCGGAGACGATCGCCAGCGGTTTCACGTTGCCCGAGGGCATCGCTATTGCTGCCGGTGGGAACGGATTGCTCGTGGTTGACGGCGGAGCGGGCACGCTCGTCGAGGTGAACCTCGTCTCGGGCAAGAAGACCACGATCGCCTCCGGCTTCGGCTTCTTCACCCCGCTACCGCCGGTGGCCCCGTTCGGCTGGTTCAACAATGTCGCGGTCTCGAATGGAGACATCTTTGTCAACGCCGACCTCGACAACGTGGTCTACAAGATCAGCGCCGAAGCTGTTGCAGGCTCCACCGGTCTGGTGGATCCCGCAACGGGGAAGTGGCATTTGTATGACTCGGCCGGGGCATTGACCACGTCGTTCTATTACGGCGACCCCGGCGACATCCCGTTCATGGGCGACTGGAACTGCAGCGGGGTGGAGACCCCGGGTCTCTATCGCCCGTCAGACGGCTACGCCTATCTGAGAAACTCGAACACGCAAGGCATTGCGGATATCGAGTTCTTCTTCGGCGACCCGGGCGATATGCCGATCGCCGGCGACTTCAACGGCGACGGCTGTGACACGGTCAGCGTGTATCGGGCGTCGAACCAGACGTTCTACATCATCAACAAGCTGGGTACCGCCGGCGGCGGTCTTGGTGCTGCGGAGGTCTCGTATGTGTTCGGAGACCCGGGCGACAAGCCGTTCGTTGGCGACTTCGACAGCGACGGTGTTGAGACCGTGGGCCTGCACCGCGAGTCGACGGGACTCGTCTACTACCGCAACTCCCACACGCAGGGCAACGCGGACGCCCAGTTCATCTACGGCAATCCGGGTGATCGGATGGTCGCAGGGGACTGGAACGACGACGGCATGTACAGCCCGGCGCTCTACCGGCCGTCGGACATCACGATGTATTTCCGATTCACGAATACCCAGGGGAACGCGGACTATCAGTTCGTGCCGGCGCCGAACGGTGAAGCCTGGCTCCCGGTGGCCGGTCAGCGGTAGCCCAACCACCACCGTCGATTGAGCGTGGGCCTCCCCGATCAGCGGGGAGGCCCACTTGCTTTTGCTCCCGGCCTGGTGGCTGCGCGGCCAGACGTTGCGCGGCGAATGGCTCCGGGCCGTCACGTGATTCTGCGTGTTCCGCGAACGTTCCCCACCCGTTCCCGAGGCTGCAAGGTTCGTGTCGCACAGTGATCGGTAGTCGATCCCCGAGGAGGGACACATGCCGATCGCAATACGAAGAACCTTTGTGCTGGTCATCGCGGCCAGCCTGCTCGCGACGATGTTCGCGGTGCTCACACCGAGAGCTGAGGCGCACCAGCAAGACCACCGGACTTACCGGGTCACGGTCGAGAATCTGACCAGCAACCAGAAGATCACACCGGCAGTAGTAGCCACACACGACCGCAGGACGCACATCTTCAGGATCGGACGTGCGGCATCACATGGCATCCAGCAGCTGGCCGAGAACGGGCGTGTTCCGGTGCTCGTTGACGAGCTGGAGCACACGAAAGGCGTGAACGACGTCGCAGTCGCAGGATCTGAGCCCATCGGCCCGGGCGAGTCCGCTGCAGTGTTGGTCACGGCACCCGGCGGCGCACGGCGCCTTTCGGTCGCAGCAATGCTCATTTGCACCAACGACGGCTTCGCTTCTGCGGCGGACGTCAGACTCCCGAGAGCCTTTGGCAAGGAGAGAACCGTCGCCGGAGTTTCCTTCGACGCAGGCACCGAGATGAACACCGAGCGCTACGCCGACCTGGTCCCCCCATGCGACGACATGGGCACGACCGGCATGACAAACCCTGCGCTTGCCGAAAACGGCATCGTCCGACGCCACGCCGGCATCCAGGGTGTTGCCGATCTGACCGTCGCCGCCAACGGGTGGCGAGATCCCGCCATCAGGGTGACCATCGAGCGAGTTCGCGTCTTCGAAGTCACGGTCGAGAACCTGACCTCCGGCCAGTTCACGACGCCGTTCGTTGTAGCGACACACCGCAGCATCGGGGCCATCTTCCGAGCCGGTCGGTCGGCCAGTCCCAGGCTCCAGGATCTCGCCGAGAACGGCGGCGTGCCAACCCTCGTCGCAGAACTGGAAGGAACTCGGCGGGTGGGAACCGTTGCGGTCGTTCGCGCAGGACCGATCGCGCCGGGCGGTAGCGCCTCGACGTCCATCGTCGCTGCCGACCGCTATGCCAGGCCTTCCGTGGCGGGCATGTTGATCTCCACCAACGACGGCTTCGGCGGTGTGAACAGTCTGCGCTTGCCTCGACGTATCGGCGACTCGGTCACCGCCGCTGGCGGCGCCTACGACGCGGGCACCGAAGTCAACACCGAGCTGTACGCCGACCTGGTCCGTCCCTGCGACGGCGTCGGCCAGTCAGAGATGTCGAACCCGGCCCTGGCCGAAGAAGGCGTTGTTCGTGCGCACGCTGGCATCACTGGCAGCGGCGACCTGCACCTCGACATCCATGGCTGGAACGAACCGGTCATCGAGGTGACGGTCAGCCGCGCCGCCTAAGCGGCGCCGATTGGTTCCCCATCGACGTGCGGCAGGGAACCAATCGCGCCCGCCGGCGCGATCCGCGGACGTCCGCACGACCGCTTCGCAGGCAGCGGACGTGGCGCGCGCACCACGTCGATCTTCGGGTGGTCGGTGAGTGTTCTTCTCGACCCACGTGTTGGCAGCAGCGGAACCGTGCCGTGGCAAACCGTGGCGACGGGCTGCAATGGGCCCCTCGAGGCCTTGCTTCTGGCTCAGCCCATCGACTCCACGAACCGACGGAAGGCTGCTGACGCCCCGGTATGCAGCGGCGCCGCGTGTCCGAATGCCGCTCGCTCGAAGTCGTGCTCGGCGATATGCCGGAGGCTGGCGTCGAACGTCGGCTCGGCCCGATTCATGTACCCGCGCTTCACCTCACCGTCCTTCGCGACCGCGGCGTCGCCGACAAAGAGCAGCCACCGTCGCGCTCGAGCAGGAGCGAGACATGGCCCGGCGTATGACCCGGAGTGTCGATCACCCGCAGATCCGCGGGGAGTCTGCCGCCGACGCCCTCACCGATCTCGTATTCGACCACCACCGGATCCGGCACCGGGAGGAAGCGATTCATGATCGGCTTCAGAAACGGAAACCGTTCTGCGATGGGCGGCAGCGGCGGCTTGTGCTCCCCCCGGACCGCTGCGGCGTCGCCGATCGGCGCGTACACAGCGGCGCCGGATGCTGCTTTGACGGCCGCTGCACTCCCGGTGTGATCGGAGTGAGAGTGGGTGACGACGATCGCCGTGACGTCCACCAGCGACCGCCCGATCGCGGTGAGAGCGCTCGAGATGGCGTCCGCGTTGTTGGGCAGCAGGGCATCGACAAGCGTCACCCCCTCGTCCCCATCGATGATGTACGAGTTCACGCTCCGGGTGGAGACGAGGTGGACTCCGGCGATGATTGCGCCCATCACCGAAACCTAGCCGACCCTGCGCGTGCACGCTCCCCGGAACTCCGTACATGAGCGAACTTCGAAAAGGTGTCGCGAAATATCGAGGCGCTCGGCCGCGACCGGATCGATGACGTCCGCGGCGCAGGTTCCGTTCGCTACGAGTCCAGGGGACGCCGATGGCGTTCGTGGGGCGCGGCTGCCTCGCAGGCGATCGCGGGCTCTGACCTCGGCCGCAGAGTCGTCCTTGAACGAGACTCCCGAGCACGTTCGCTCGGAGGGCTGGGCGGTCCGTCAGCTGGGATCGACGAACGCTGGACAGGGTTCGCCGGGCCCGGCGGATCTCCTCCGATCTGGATCAGTCCGGTGTCCTTCGACGCATGCGCTGGAGGCGGGCCAAACTCGGAACCGTTGGCGGGGTCGGCGCCCACGTCGAGGCAACCAGCGACGCACGACGATTCGCCATCCGTATTGGCGGCCGGCCCGGATTCCGCCTGAACTCTGATTGGAGGCCTCGAACCCGGGGTCGGTGCGCTTCGACGGTGTCTAGTCCCACGTTGTGCCGAGGCGATGTACCTCGCCTCGCGGCCGTTGGGCCGCGATGATGCGCACATGGATTCGAGAGCACCGATCTATCGCAAGATCTGCGTTGAGTGTGACCGCCCGGCACTGACTCTCGATGATACGGGTGATCCGTACTGCGTTGAACATGCTGACGTCTTCATTGCCATCGACGACACGGGGCCCGGTGTTGACGAGGCGGAAATCGCCACACTGCTGGTCCATCGGCCGCTTGTCACGGAGGTCGGGTAGCTTCGCATCCCATGAATCCGAACCGGCACCAAGCCTTCGAGCTCCGGCGCCGAACGCTCGCCGATCAGGTCAGCGGTCTCGAAGCACGGGTCGCCGGTGGTGACGATCGTCGGCATGTCGCGGATCGGCTGGCGGATACCCAGGCTGAGCTGGAGGGATTGGGCCGCATCTGGGCCGCACCTGGCCTTCAGAACATGTTTGAGGAAGTGTTTGGGGATGTATCTCGATTCCGTGCCAGTGGTTGGCCGAAACGTGAGCAACCCTTGGCCGAGCGGACACCCAATCCCATGCCACCGAGAACGAGCCGCACTTATCGGCTGTGGTCTCTGGGGGTGGGCGCAACACTCTTGGTGAGAGGCGTTGTCTCTTGTTGAGGAGGTTGTTGTGGCGGTGTTCACTGAGTCTGAACGGGTTGAGGTGTGGGATCGGCGGCAGGCGGGTGAGTCGAATCGGTTGATTGGGCGTCGGCTGGGTCGGTCGGGGGCTTCGATTCGGGCGTTTGTTGAGGCTTCGGGTGGGGTGCGCCCTGCGGGAGTTGAAGGAAGTCGGTGGGGTGGGCGGAGAGTCTGCGACAAGCTTGTTCGGTCACCGCGCTTTCGGTTCAGGGTTGTGCAACCGCTCCGGCGACGACGGTCGCCGATCCAGCGGGGGCGACGAACTCAGAATCTGCGACGCCCTGAGAATTGGAGAACCGCATATAGAGGGTTCCGTTGCTGGGCCGGAATGCGCCGACGGTGGGGACGGCGCGATCGGCCCAGTCTCCGAGTATGACGATGTCGCCGGGATCCCCGAAGATGAATGACCGATCAGCGATACCCGTTGTGAGCGTGTTCCGGAAGTAGACCAGGCCTGTTGACTCACGATGGAGTCCGACCTCGTCAATCGAGTCGCCGTCGATGTCGCCGACGAACGGCTTGTCACCCGGGTCGCCGAAGGAGAAGTCGAACTCGGCTGCGCCGAGCCCCGCGTCGTTCTGCCCGAGCTCGTTGATGATGAAGAACCGACCCTCGCTCGGGCGATAGATGGAGACGGTGTCACAGCCGTCTCCGTTGAAGTCGCCGGCAAGGGGTACGTCGTTCGGATTGCCGAAGAAGAATCGGACATCCGCGATGCCCTGGGTGTTCGAGTTCCTGAGATAGACGTAGCCGTCGAGTCGGCGATACAAGCCAGGGGTCGCGATGCCGTCACAGTCCCAATCGCCCATCATGGGGGAATCTCCCGGGTTCCCGTAGTAGAACTGCGTCTGGGCTGCTCCGTTCTTCATGAGGTGCCAGAAGCCCCGGTCGGTGTCAACCACTACCGCTTCGGTGCGACCTTGGTAGACCGCGGTGAGGAGTGCATCGGCCTCGGGAGCGATGAAGTCCCGCACACGGTCCGCGCTATCCGACCATCCCGCGCTGTCGTAGGTGACGCCGTCACGGGCGAACGAAGCGGGAGGCACCAGCGAGTTCGCCGATCCAACGATGACGTTTCGGACGAACGGTGTCGTTTCGACGGCCTCGCCGAAGCCGATTCCGACTCCGGAAGGACGGGAGCGGATCGTCACGTCTAGGCGCCGAGGGACGATCCGGACGCTGGTCTCGTCCGACAGCCCTTCCGGATCCACCACGCGAAGGCCGATCTCGATGAAATCGGCGTCGATCCAGTCGGCAGCGACAATTGAACCGGATGCTGTTCCCTCGAATTTCTCAACGAAGCGCGTCGAGCAGCTGCCGGACGACTGGCAGTCGAGGATGTTGATCGTCCACGTCATTGACGAGGGCTGCAGTGCGCCGCTCTCCGCGTCCATTCCAGACCCGGAGAACGGAATCCGGTCGCCAACCGCCCACGTTGTGCTCGCGCCCGGAGTCAGAATCGAAGCCGCTGGCGCGTTGTTCTGCGGGGAGATCAGGACGATATCGGTTCCCGTTGCGCCGCCCGGGTCGGTCACCAGGAGGCCGGCATTGACCGGCACGGTTCCGTTGTATGTCCAGACCGGAGTCGGAACGGTTGCATCGTCGTATGCACCGTCGCCGTCGAGGTCCCAAGCGAACGTGAGAAGGGAGTCGTCAGAGTCGTAGGATGCCGATCCGTCGAACTGGACGACCAGCGGTATCCGGCCCGAGGTTGGCGTTGCTGTTGCGATTGCCGTGGGCGAGGCGTTGAGTGTCGAGCGAATACGGTGGATGCGGCCGCCGAGGAGCTCGACCCAGTACAGAGTCCCGTCCGGGCCGAACCTCAAGTCGACGGCGCCGGCCTGGTTGGCGACGGCGCCTAGGCTCGATAAGTCTGCGAACTGCACTATCTCACTCTGGCTTGGGTCGCCGTCCGCTCCGAGCGGCATGGCCCATATGCATCCGCGGTTGAAGTCGGTGAAGAAGAGCGCCCCGTCGTAGGCACCGGGGAAGTTGGCGCCACTCTCGAAGATCACACCACTGATTGATGATCCCGCCTCGACGGGGCACGTATCACCGGCGCCGATGTCCCGATCGTGGTGATAGGCAAACCACGGGTCGATGGTGCCGGCGGGACTCGCCGCAACGGCGCCGCAGAGTCCGGGGAGGTCCTGGTAGTTCCCGAGGTAGTCGGTACCTTCGTAGCAGGGCCAGCCGAAGTTGTCTGCGGCCGTTGGTGTGGTGGAACGCACGACGTTGATCTCCTCCCACACGCCCCAGCCGACATCGCCGATCCAGAGCTCGCTGGTTCCAGGCCGGAAGGTGAACCGAAACGGATTGCGGAGACCGATCGCGACGATGCGCTGGGCGTTGGCATCTGCGCCGGGAGAGCCGAACAGCGGGTTTCCGGCGACCGGATTCCCGTCTCGGTCGACCCGAATGACCGCACCGTCGACCCCGGTTGGATCGCCGCTGGTCAGGAGGTCCTGGGATCGGAATGCTCCACCTTCGGACGTCGTGGGAGGGTTGGATCCCATCGGATCGCCACAGGGATTCGGAGCAGGGTTGCCCGAGGTATCGAGGCCCCACTGGCCCCAGTCGCTCGTGCTGAAACTCGCGCCGTCGCCACCGGCGGCATACAGGTAGCCATCGGGGCCGAACAAGATCGTTCCGACGGAGTGGCTGGGAAACTGAGCGCACCAGTCTTGGATGAGGACCAGCTCTGAACCGGCGAGCATGGTGTCGCCGGCGCCGCCGCCCGAGACGGTGAGACGTGACAACCTCCCGCTGACGACGCACCCGCCGCTCGGGGCGGACGCGCCGGGCGGATCCGGGCACGCGTCGTTGAGACCGAACTCGAGCCCCGGGATCGGTGCTGTCTTGCCCGGAGCTACGTTGTAGGTGTACTGCACGTACACGTACGGACGGGCCGGGAATTCGGGATCGATCGCGAGACCAAGCAATCCACGGTCAAACCAGTTGTGGACAGAGGCGGAAAGATCGGCGAAGAGCCTGGGATTGTTGTCAGCGACCGAGTCATACATCCAGAGGCGTCCTGATTTCTCCGCAACCAGCACCCGCCCGTCGGGGAGCCAATCCAAGGTGGTCGGAAAATCGAGATCGTCGATGACAACCTCATCTTCGAAGCCGTCGGGAACTGCACCGGCTGCTGCGGCCGGAACGGTCGAAGCGGCAAGCACGGATGCAACGAGGGCAAGTAAGAACACCACGATTCCCGGCATTGCCGACCGTGGCGGGCCTGGGATTCGTCGCTTGCAGGGCTGCGTTGACGCCCGCGCCCGAGCTGCTGTCAGATCAGCTTCTCGTTTGGTGCCACCGGCGCCGCCACTCCCAAGATCTCCACCCGTCATCTGCCACCCCCTCGGCACGGAACATCCTAGCCGCCGCGATCATGGCAATGCCCTGGTCGCGCCAACGTCGACGGGCAACGTCGGTGCGGCGGCCAACGAACTCGGACAGGGGTGGCGGGTGCGGCGACCTCGGTGTCTTAGGCACGGCGCACGTCACTCGAAGCCAGTTCGCCCCAAGTCACGTGTTGTCAGGGTCGACATTCCATCCGGCGTTCTGCACACCCGACGACGTTCGTTTCTCCAGCGGTGTGGCGTCAGACCAAGTCGCGCCCTTGGCTGTCGCTCGGGCGCTCGCTCGCCCCTTGGCGATGTAGACGTACTGTGCGCAGGCGCACTTCGGGACGGTGCAGCCGAGGTGGCAGTGGTCCTCGGCGTGCGGGTGGCCGCACTCGGTGCACCGCTGTCGTCCCGTTTGCATCGTCGAAGCGGTGCTCACCGCGACCGCTCCGTTGCAACGCTGACCGTGAGATCGCGACCGTCGAGGTCGTCAAGGTCAACCACCATTGTTCGTCGTTCTCGTCCAACGCTACCTACGTCGACACGCTCCACCCCGAACTCACCGTGGTCTCGGTTGGCAACAACAGCTACGGACACCCGTCACCCACAGTGGTAGCCCGATGGGATGCGATCGCCGACGTGTTCCAAACCCAGAGCGCCGCTGACAACGCCCTCATCGACGGTGACGTTCTGATCAGCACGACCGGCGTCGCCGACTTCGCTACATCCGCCTCGGCCTTGACTCGTTCAGTCACTCGGCCCATGGATGAAGCTGGCCCCTAGGTCGTGACGGTGGCCGCACATATGCGCCGATATGGGCGGGGGGTTCGTGTTGTCGGGTTCAGGGTGTGGGGTTCCGAGTTTGGCTGATCGGTGCCTGCCGAGTTGTGTGAAACCTATTTGTGGGTGGGGCGTGCCGCTGGTCTCCGTCGGTGGCGCAGGTGGGGCATCCTCGACGGACTACTAGCCTCGGGAGAGCCAAGCGCCGCGCACGGGGGATCCGGCAATGACTGTTTTGAGAAGCCTCGCCGTTGTTGCGCTTGCCATGGTGTTGGCTTCCTGTTCGGCTGCTGAATCGACAGGTTCGTCCGAGACGGCAGCGACGTATGCCGAGTTGACTCCCATCTCGACGACGTCGTCTGTGCCTACGACGTCGTCTGTGCCCACAACGCCTTCTGTGCCCACAACGCCTTCTGTAGCCACAACGCCTTCTGTAGCCACGGCGTCATCGGCAGTTTCGGTCGAAGAGGTGATGGCCAGCCTCGGTGAGTTCTCGAAGGACTGGAACGAGAACAACCGCCGATGGATAG
>CAZONX010000019.1:0-26882 GCA_964581295.1 uncultured Acidimicrobiaceae bacterium | reverse complement strand
CGCGGCAGTCTTTCGTCTTGCTGGTAGCTGGCAGCTGGTGTCTTGACTAACGACTAACGACTGACGACTCACGACTGACGACTCAGCTCCTCGGCATCGGTACGGCTACTGAATCCACGATCAGCGTGTAGCTGGCCGGGACGTTCGCGATGAACGCGCATTGGTCGAGGCCGATGCATGACGATCCGCACGCGCCACCGGAGCAGGTAACCGATTCACCGGCACCCGCTTCCTCGGCCGCCGAGAGACGCCCCTTGGCGACCAGAACGTCGATCATGCCGGCGAGGGCCGACTCGGACACTCCGACTCGGCCGGCAAGATCCGCAGAACGGATCGGCCCGCGCGCTGCGCGGAGTTCGTCAACCAGCGCGTCGAGCACAAAGGTCATAGCCCAAGCACCTTGGCTCCCTGGAACGCAACGACAGCGAACGCCCATGCGATGGCCGTCTGGCCGAAGATGCTCATCCACATCCACCGGGCGCTGGTCTCCTGGCGAATCGCACCGACGGCGGCCATGCACGGGGTGTAGAGCAGCACGAAGACGAGGAACGCGAGGGCCGCGGCGGCACCGCGTCCACCACTCGACTCTTCGAAGCTGACGCGTATCGTGGCCATGAGACTCGACGGTTCGTCGGCACCATCATCGTCCACCAAGTCGATTCCAATGATGCCCGGCGTCGCCTTGAGAGCGCCCAACATCGCCCCGCCGAAGCCGGTCGCGATCTCTCGCGCCGAGTCGGAGATCGACGGGTCCGACCCGACGGCGTCCGGCTCCTCCACCCCGTAGACCTGCGCCATCGTCCCGACGACGACCTCCTTGGCCACGAATCCGGTGAGCAGTGACCCTGCCGCCTCCCACGTTCCGAAACCTGCCGGCACGAAAGCAGGGGCGACCACGCCCGAGATGGTGGCGAAGGCCGAGTTGTCTACGTCGGTGTCGGCGAAGGTCCCCGTGCCGCCGACCGGAATCGACATCAAGAGCCAGACCACGATCATCGTGCCGAAGATGAGCGAGCCGGCGCCACCGATGAAGGCCTTCACCCTGGTCCACGTATGGAACCAGATGGTGCGGAACGTCGGGAGGCGGTAGGGCGGCATCTCCATGATCGTGGGCGCATGCGACGTCACCGGCAGCAGCGTCCGTTTGAGGATCAGCCCGATGACGAGGGCCACGACAATGCCGAGTAGATACATGCCGAACACTACGAAGCCGGCATGGTCGGGGAAGAACACCGCCGATATCAGCACGTAGACCGGCAGCCGAGCGCCGCAGCTCATGAATGGCACGAGGAGGCTCGTCAGGATCCGGTCGCGCTCGTCCTCGAGCGTCCGGGTGGCGTAGACCGCCGGGACGGTGCACCCGAAACCGACGAGCATCGGGAGGAACGCCTTCCCTTGGAGCCCAACACCGCGCATGACCCGGTCCATGATGAACGCAGCCCGTGCCATGTATCCGGTGTCCTCGAGGAACGCCAGCGCGAGGTAGAGAGCCAGCAGGATTGGCACGAACACGAGCACCGCGCCGACACCGGCGAGGACACCGTCCACCAACAGGCTCTCGACCCAGGTTCCGCCCAGGCCGACCAACCCCACAAGGCTCTCCATGAAGTGCGAGATCGGTCCGGCGATCGCCCCGTCCACCCAGTCGAGGAATGCCCCGGCGATGTCGGTGGTGATCTTGAACACGGCCCACATCAACGCCAGGAAGATCGGAATACCGAGGTATCGGTTGGTGAGCACCGCGTCGATCCGATCGGTGCGATTCCGGGAGTGCCCCTCAGGCTGGGTCGTTGCAGCCGTAGCAATCGTGTTGGCCACCTGGAAGCGTGCCGCGGCGATGGCGATATCGGCATGCTCCCCGAGCCGATCTCGGAGCTCATCGAGCAAGCTGTCGCGCTCGGCCATCAAGGCATCCCCGCCGTCGAGGGCCGCAAGCTGCTGGGCAAGGCCGGGGTCCTCATCGAGGAGAGCAGTGGCCAGCCACCGAGGCGAGTACCTGGCGACGGCGGCCGGTGTGGCATCGATCGAACTCATCAGGCGGTCGATCGATGCTTCGACGTCCGGGCCATAATCAACGACGAACCCGCTCATCGGGAGCCCTCGCGCGCACAGCTCGTTGCGATGACCGCCCGCAAATCGTCGAGTCCCTTGCCGGTGCGTGCCACCGTCGGCACCGCTGGGACACCGAGCCGATCCGACAGGACTTCGGCGTCGATCTCGAGCCCGCGCGAACGAGCCACGTCGCTCATGTTGACCGCGATGACGGTGGGGATCCCAACCTCGAGGACCTGGATCGCGAGGTACAGGTTCCGTTCGAGATTCGCGGCGTCAACAACAACGATCGCTCCGTCCGGTTCGCCGCCAACGAGGAAATCGCGGGCGATCATCTCTTCCGGAGACGACGCGTTGAGGCTGTAGGTTCCGGGGAGATCGACCAGATCGAACTCCTCACGGTCGTAGGTGAACTGGCCGTCGACCCGCTCCACGGTCTTGCCCGGCCAGTTGCCGACATGCTGCTTGGCTCCCGTCAGCATGTTGAAGATGGACGACTTCCCGGTGTTCGGGTTGCCCGCCAATGCCACAACTCGCCGGCCGGTCGCGGGATCAGTCACGATGCCTCCGTGCGCACAACAATCGCCTCGGCATCGGAGCGTCGGATTGAGATGCGAGAGCCCATCACGGCGAATTCGATCGGATCTCCAAGTGGCGCCACCCGAATCGCACGCACGGTGGCGCCTGGGATCAAGCCCATCTCGACGAAGCGCCGGGTTCCGTTGCGGGCCGGGAATCCAACGACCGTGGCCGATCGTCCCATCGGGAGGTCGCCGAGTGGCATCGTGGGCGCCATCACAGGCCCTCCACCAGAATGCCGGCAGCGACGAGGAGCGAGAGGTGGACGGTTGCGCCGCCGACGTCGACCAGCCGATCCCCGGCCGTCCCAACGCCGAGCACCTCGACAACGGTTCCGGGGGCAATCTGCTGGGCTTCGACAAAGGAGCGTGACTGCTCCCGGAGGTCAACGTCCGCCACAACGCGGCGTTCGCCTGCCGCGACGGTGTCGAGTCGCTCCAAATCGGGTAGCACAGCGTTGCCGTCCGACTCCGGGATCGAGCGGCCGCGCGGGCCCGCTGCCGGGTCTCCGAGGTAGCCGGAGAGCAGATCTGCAACGTCGTCCGGCGTGATGTGCTCGAGATCGCAGGCGATCTCGTCCGCCCGCGCCGGGGTCAAGCCGAGCTGCTCCGACAGGAAGACGCCCCACAGCCTGCGACGACGCAGTATCGAAGATGCCACCAGCCGCCCAGCTTCGGTGAGCGTGGCGCCCTGGTACGGCTCGTAGTCGACGTAGCCGCGACCAGCCAGTTTGCGGATCATTTGGTTGGCGGAAACCCCGGAGACGGCGAGCTCCCGAGCGGCGAGGGAGACCGGGACGGGTTCGGGGTGTCCATCCTCGACCGCCCGCGCGATCGTGATGAGGTACATCTCCTCGGCCTCGGAGGTGTGCTGCGCTTGTTGAACCATACCTATGGAATCCCGTATGAATTGTTTAGGTCCGCCTCATACTACTCCCCGTCCGGGGTCTAGCCGCTAGGGCGTATCGGCCCAAATTGCGGGCTCGTCCCGGTACAATTGCGGTGCAGGGATTCACCGATCCATGGGAGTCACCACATGCGCCAGTTCCTCCGCTCGAAGATTCATCGGGCAACGATTACCCAGGCCGACCTCCACTATGAGGGCTCGCTGACGATCGATCGCGACTTGATGGACGCGGCATCGATCGCTCCCCATGAAGTCGTTCACGTCGTCAACGTCAACAACGGCGAGCGCTTCACGACGTACGCGATCGAAGGCGCTCGCGGCTCGGGTGTCATCGGCTTGAACGGCGCCGCCGCACGCCTCGGCATGGCCGGCGACCTGGTGATCATCATGACGTTCCACTACGCCGATGTTGAGGCCGGATCCGACACTCCCGAGCCGATCGTCGTTGCCGTCGACGCAGCGAACCACATCGTCGGCCGCTGAGGCCGATCGCACTCCGGCCCGAAGACACCCCTTCCGCAGTACACGGCCCATGCGTATGGTCATGCGCATGCACAACCTCATCGGTACCTGGCGACTCGTGGAATGGACGTTCACCGTCGACGATTCACGGCCCACTCGCCCGTGGGGCGGCAATCCTGCGGGTCTGCTGACGTACACCGCGGATGGGCGGATGTCTGCATCGCTCATGAGTCTCGGCCGGCCCGATGCGCCGACGCGCACACTCAGCGCGGCGCCTGTGGACATCCGAGCGGCAGCCGCTGCCGGCTACCTCAGCTACACGGGCGCATACTCGATGGACGGCGACGACGTCCTTCACCACATCGAATTGAGCCTCATGCCGAACTGGGTCGGACAGACTGAGCGGCGCCACATCGAGTGGCTACCGACCGACGACGGTCAGGATCTCGTTCTCTCAACACCTCCGACGCGAACCGACGGCGGCCGCACCGCCGTGAACCGGCTCAGGTGGACCCGGATTGACGGCGGAGGCGCAACCGCAGGCGCTTGATCGCTGCGCGCACGACTGGTGGGCGGTAGCCTGTTGGCGACCGCAACGCCGAGGCTGGGGGATCCATGGCGAAATCGAGCAGACGCTCAATCGTGTCGCGGCCCGGCGTGCGCAAGCACACCGCGCAGCCGTTGCGCATCATCCTGATCATCCTTCTTCTGTTTCTGCTGCTCGTCGCCGGGTTCTATGCGATCGGGGGTTGGTACTTCTCCGGTGAGATCTACTCGAGCGCCTTGCAGGTCCACCCGCCGGAGCAGGGACCGCTCGACGTCACCTTCGACCGCGGCGAGGAAGCCACGGTGGTGTTGCGCGGCGACTCCGACGCCCAATACCTGTTGGACGACGGCCGCTTCGGTTTGATGTGGGACGCCGGCGAGAGCATGGTCGACGGCATCGTGAGCTCCGACACCGCCGCGGACCCGGCAGAGGTCTTCCGCCAGCGCGTGGACGGACAACCGATTCCGCAGCCGGGATCGCCGGTTCGGCTCGACGCGTTCGTGTGGTCGGGCGATCCGCAAACCGCGCTCGGCATCCCATTCCGAGAGATCACATTCCCAGCGGAGGGCGGAACCACCGGAGCGTGGTATATCGAAGGAACGAGCGACACGTGGATGATCTTCGTCCACGGTAAAGGGACCCCGCGCAACGAGGCCCTGCGCCTCCTCCCGCTCGCCGTCGCACGTGGCTACCACGCCATGGTCATCGACTATCGCAACGACCCCGGTGCACCGCCCGATCCAACCGGGCTCTACCAATATGGCGTCACCGAGTGGGACGATGTCGCTGCCGCCGCACGCTATGCCCGCACGAACGGCGCCCAGGATCTGGTGATGGTGGGGTATTCCATGGGTGGAGCCAACGTCGTGTCGTTCATCATTCGATCACCGCTGCGGGCGCAGACTGCGGCCGTGATCCTCGACAGCCCGATTCTCAA
Organism: uncultured Acidimicrobiaceae bacterium; assembly: GCA_964581295.1. Classification (GTDB taxonomy): domain Bacteria; phylum Actinomycetota; class Acidimicrobiia; order Spongiisociales; family UBA5794; genus JAHEEL01. The sequence continues at coordinate 21,399 of CAZONX010000019.1, read as the reverse complement.
CTTCGAATCGACAGTCGACCATAGGGCCGCCCAGAACACGTTGCCGCTGACTTCGATCTCGATTCCGTCCAGCCTGACGTCCGTCGCGAAGTGGATCGCGAGCTGGCGTTTCGACATCGACTGGGACGATGCCGATTATGTGTCGCGTTGGCGCGACTACCACACGCCGACGCTCCTCTTCCAGGGAACCGGGGACGAGACGGTTCCCCTCGGACCGGCCCAGCAGTTTGCCGGTGTGCGGTCCGATGTGGTCACCTTCGTGTCGCCACCCGACGTTGGCCACGTCCTGGCGTGGAACGCCGACCCGGAAGGCTATGAAGCCGCAGTCAACTCGTTCCTCGACAACCTCGGGCTCTGACGGCAACTCCGGGCGTGAGCGGCGCCATCGCTACGCGTGATGCCCTCGGTGGCGTTCGTCGCCCGCATCCCGGCTGCGTCGAAGGAACCACAGGTCGGCAACGTTGGTGCCGGTCGGACCGATGATGATGAGATCGCCAGAGGCCGCAAGGAACGGATAGGCGTCGTTGTCGGCCAATGCAGCGAATGGGTCGAAATTGGAGGCAAGCCCGCGGGCGATCGTTTCGCCGTCGACGATGGCTCCTGCGGCGTCGGTCGGCCCGTCGATTCCGTCGGTACCTCCGGCGAGGAACGTGATCGGCTGCCCGTCGATCTCCAGAGCCGCGGCGAGCGCCGCCTCCTGGTTGCGGCCTCCCCTGCCCGATCCACGGACGGTCACCGTGGTTTCGCCGGCGAAGATCAGCACCTCGTCGACATCGGAGGGTGTCGAGACTGCGAGCGCCGCAGCCTCGCGTGCCTCGCCAACGTGGCGCGTGGAAACGATCCTCACCGAGATTCCTCGCGATTGGAGAAATCCCGCGGCCGCTTCGGCAGCAACGGCCCCGCTGCCGATGACCACGATCTCGTGTCGGGAGTGCGGTTGCTTTGGCGTCTCCGCGATCATTCCCCGTTTGCCCCGTTCGAGGTGGCCGAGCACGCGCCCGGAAAGCCGGTCGTACAAGGCGTAGCGCTCGACCACGGTGAGCGCATCGGCATAGGTGGTCGGGTCAGGAACGGTCGGGCCCGACGCGACGACGTCGAGGGGATCACCGACAACATCGGAAAGGACGAGCGTGATGAGGCGAGCTGCGCTGGCCGCCGCTGCGAGGCGACCGCCCTTGACAGCCGAGAGATGCTTGCGCAGCGTATTTGCCTCGACGATGTCCGCTCCGCACTCGAGGAGTGCCTGATTTGCCTCGCTCAGGTCGCCGAGTATGAGCCCGCGTGCGGGAGCTGCGAGCAGCGCTGACGCCCCACCGGAGATCAAGCAGACGACCACATCCCCGGGGCCGGCAGAGGCAGCAAGCTCGAGCGCCCGCCGGGCCCCGGTTGCGCTGCCCTCGGTGGGAACGGGGTGGCCTCCGACGACCACCGGCAACGGTGCGTCACCATCGTGCGGGGTGACGATGACGCCGTCTGCCGGACGCGCGATCGCCGCGAACCCCCGCGTCATCGGCACCGCAGCCTTCCCAGCGGCAATCACAATCAATCGACCGCTTCCGAGCAAGTTGAGGTGGCTGGCGGCGTCTCGAGTGGCGACCTCGGGATCCACACCCGCGATCCCGGCCTGGAACGCTTCAAGAAGGAGTGCCCGGTTGTCCATGCCGTCAAACTAGCGGGGCGGGCGATGTCGGCGCCATCCGAGTGGGCACGGCGCGGGCGGACCCCGCAGGTTGGAAGAGACTGCGGGGCCCGCTATGAGTCGAACCGACTAGGCGTCGGTGGAGGCACTCCGATCGCCGGCTCGACGTTCGTGGTGCTGCTCACGGATCTGCTGCAGCTCGTCTTCTGTCAACTGCCCATCAGCCAGGAAGTCGGCGGCGGGCCCGTCCGGATCATTGAATGGGTGATCGTCGGGGAGCTCGGCGAGCTCCGTCGCATCGATCACACCATCCTCGAGCAGGCCGCCCATGGCAAAGCCACGCTTGAAGCCCCGCTCGAAACGTCCCGGGTTGTCCTCGCGCCACGCTTCGACTTCTCCACGGACTTCCTCGTGCCTCGCCTCGAACGCCGCGTCTACGGCATCAGCGTCGCCCTGGTCGAGCGTGCCATCAGCGACGAGGTCGGTGAGCACCTCATCGATGATGTCTCCCGGCTTCGGAAAGTCCGGCCGCTCGTCGGGCGCTGTCTCGGCCCCGGGGGCCTCGGCAATCTGGGCAAGCGCCGGTCCGTCAACGATCGTTGAAGCGGCAAACGCACCAGCCACCAGGACTCCGGCAGCTGCAATGGAAACGAAGATCTTCTTCATGTGTATCTCCTTTCTTCGTCCATGCCCACAGTGTCGGGGGCGCGTATGACCGATCTGTGTGCCAGGAATGAGAAGGGGGTGAGAGGTTCGGAGTCGCCAGACGCCAGCCGCCAGTTACCAGCCGCCAGCTACCAGCCCGAGGCAAGCGATCGCCGCTCGACGGCTAGGTCCCACGTTCGTGCCGGTCGGTGCGGACGGCTGGAAGCTGAAAGCTGAGGGCTGATAGCTCTCGTCTGCCCAGGCTGCCAGGATCGGTCTCACAGGGAGGCTCGATGAGACTGAATCAGGTGACCATGCCGTGCACGGATCTTGCGGCCTCGGTGCGGTTCTACACAGCCCTCGGGCTCAGGCAGATCTTGGCGAGCGACCATTGAGCGCGACTCGTGTGCCCGGACGGAGACACCACGCTCTCGCTCCATGTAATTGAGCAGATGTCCACCGGCGAGTCGCCAGTTGTGTACTTCAAATGCGATGAACTCGACGCAACCGTGCGGGATCTCGCCAGGCCCGGCATCGCCTTCGATTCGGATCCGTGAAACGAACGATGGCTGTGGCGTGGGGCAAGGTTTCGCGACCTCGCCGCCAACGAGATCTGCCTCTTCCACGCCGGAGAGAATCGGTTGAATCCTCCGTGGCGCCTGAAGCCGGCGGAGTAGAGGGCGACCCGCGCATGCCGACCACTCGGATCTCGGGAGCGGGAGCGGGAGCGGAGACGCAAGATCGGGCCCACCTTCGTCTCCTTCCCCTCAATGGAAGGTGGCAGCGCCGCCAGACGCTGACGGAAGGGGTCCCATCGATGGCAGTCGCCAATCGATCGCACAACCGTCTGGCCCCCTCCGCCTCGCTGCGCTCGGCATCTCCCCCTGAAGGGGAGGACAGGATGGCGGAGCAAAGCGGCCTGAGACTCGAATCTCGAGTCTCTCGTCTCAGGCCGGTGCTGAGCGTTCCGACACGGCAAGATCAAACCCCACCACCGCTCCCCCACCGGGGGCTTCCTCGACGAAGACGGTGCCACCGTGGCCGTCAACGACCTGCTTGACGATCGACAGACCAAGGCCCGACCCCGGCATGGACCGGGCGGACGCGGATCGGTAGAAGCGATCAAATACCTGATCGCGATCGACGGTGTCGATTCCGGGCCCGTGATCGCGCACGGCGACGCGTCCGCCATCGACAGTCACCTCGATTGGCCCTTCGCTCGGGCCCCACTTCACGGCATTCTCAATGAGGTTGTCGACAGCTCGCGCCAACGCTGCCTGTCGCCCCTCCACCGGGCTCGCACCTGAGGACAGCATGATTACGGTGTCGGAGCGCCGCTGCGCCCGATCGACCGACGATGCGACGAGTTTGTCGAGCGCGACGACCTCGAACGGACCCTCGGTGTAGCGGTCCGAGGCGAGATCGATGACCTCTCCCACGAGGAGCGATAGATCCTTCACCTCTGCGTTCGCCGCGGAGATGAGCTCGGTTCGTTGCTCGTCAGTGAGACTCGGGGTTCGTCCGAGAAGCTCGATGTTCGTTCGCAGCGCCGTGAGCGGGGTGCGGAGCTCGTGGCCTGCATCGCGCACGAGGCGTTGTTGTTCGATACGGCTGGTCTCGAGAGCGGCGAGCATCGCGTTGAACTCGCTTGCGAGCCGCCCCACTTCGTCGGTGCTCGAAATCTCGATTCTCGCACCGAGGTCCTGGGTCTCGGCAACGTGTTCTGCAGCACCTGCCAGCTCGTCGATCGGCTTCAGGGCGCTCCTGGCAATGAGCAGACCAGCACCTGCCGCGAGGAGAACGCCAACTGCCCCGAATGCGAAAAGCGCCGCTGCGAGTCCAGCGAGCGTTGCATCGACCTCCGTGAGAGGGCGGGCGATTTGCACGAGTCCGAGCAGGTCGGACTGAACGGTGACCATCCTCACGTGCACATCGTCGACGTGGGCGTCCGTCAGCACGAGTTCCCCAGCCTCTACTCCCTGGTCGGCGGGTGGCAACGCGGCCTGACCATCCGGAATCAGAACCTCTCCCGTCGGCAACGTGACTTGGTAATAGACGGTGTCAAAGGCCGGACCGCGTCCGCTGAAGACGCCGAAGCCCGGTCGCATCGGGCCCTCTGAGCCAACGATCCCGCGAGGATCGTCGCCAAGGCGTTGAATGGAGATGGCGCGCTCAACCAGGCTGCCGTTGACTTCCGACCGCAACTGTTGTCTCGCCGCGAGAAACGCTGCTCCCGAGACCAGGATGACCGCTACCGCCACTGCGGCGGCTGCAACAACCGCGATCCTGGTCCTGAGCTTCATGAATCGTCGCGCAACGTGTAGCCGACGCCTCGCACGGTGTGAATGAGACGCGAGCCGCCACCGGCCTCGGTCTTCCGACGCAGATAGCCGACGTAGACATCGAGCGAATTCGACGACGTCTCGAAGTCGAAGCCCCACACGTCGCGATAGATCTGGTCGCGGGTCGCGACCCTTCCACCGCCGCGCAGGAGGACTTCGAGGAGGTCGAATTCGGTCTTCGTCAGCGGCACCGGCTCCTCGGCACGGGTCACGGTTCTGGTGCCGAGGTTCATCGCGACATCGGAGAAGGTCAGCAGCTCAGACACGTCGCCGCCGGATCGCCGCAGCAAGGCGCGTATGCGGGCCAGTAACTCGTCCAGCGCAAATGGTTTGGCGAGATAGTCGTCGGCGCCCGCGTCGAGGCCGTCGACCCGATCGGAGACGTCACCGAGGGCAGTGAGCATGAGAATCGGTGTCTCGTCGCCGCGCGCTCGCAGACGACGGCAGGCTTCGAGGCCATCGACGAACGGCATCATCACATCGAGGACGATCACGTCGGGAGGGTTGTTGCGGACCGCTTCGAGCGCGCGCCCGCCGTCTTCGGCGATGGCCACGTCGTAGCCTTCGAACGACAATGCGCGAGTCAGCGCCGCTCGCACATCCGGATCATCCTCAACCACCAGCACTTTGTCAGCGTTCATGGAACCTCCAATGCGAGGGACGATACGCCGCAGCCCTGAGAACGGCGTGAAATGGGCGTAAGAAGAAAGTGAGAGGACAGTCGCCAGTCCGTAGACCTGAGACGATGGTCTCCCGTCTCGAGTCTCTCGTCTTGCCAGTGACTGACCACTGACGACTGGCGACTCACGACTGGCGACTCACGACTTGATCGTCTTCTCACCGTCTTCTTAGGGCGCGTTGACTTGCGATTCAGGTTCGGGTGATTGACTTGGGCCTAGATCGAAACTTGCCTGCCACTCGAGGGAGACCGACATGAAGCGAACCACCATCCTGCCGGCGGTGCTGGCGTTCGGATTGCTTGCGGCCGCCTGCAGCGGAACGAACTCGGAAAACGACGTCGCTTCGCTCGAAGTCGAGACCCAACCGGCCGTGGAATCGGCATCGGGCGAGAGCGATCTAGCAGCCGACCAACCGGTATCGGACGAGGAGGCAGTGCTGGCCTTCGCGGCATGCCTGCGTGACGAAGGCATCGACGTCGAGGATCCCACCGTCGATGCAGACGGCAACCTGCTGCCGCCTCGCCCACGGGACATTGCCGCAGAGGATCGCGATGCAATGAGGACCGCGTTCGAAGCATGCGGTGAATTCCTCGAGAACGTAGCATTCGGTCTCGACGACGAGGACCGAGCCGAACGCGAGGACCAACTGTTCGAGTATGCAGCGTGCATGCGGGACAACGGCTATGACATGCCAGATCCAGATTTCACGAGCGAGCGAACTCCCGGACAGGGCGGTGGCGGACCGTTCGGACAACTCGATCGAGACGACCCATCATTCCAATCGGCGCAGGACACATGCAGCGGACTGTTCGCCGGCGGCCCCGTCCCGGGTAGCGGTCCGGGAAGCGGCTGATGACCGACACGAGGAGCAGATCCATGAGCGATGAGGTCGAGAACCGGCCAGCTGAAACGGTTGCGGCGCAAGCGACCGACCCGACCTTCGCGAAGTCGACGTCGTGGTGGCGGCGCCCTTCCGTATGGATCGTGGCTGTCTTGCTGCTGGCAGTGGCAGCTGTTGCGATCTGGGTTCTGTCGACCAACGGCGATTCAGAGACAACCGACACGGCGGCACCGATGGAGTTCACCGACGTCGCTCGCACCACGCTCGAAGAGATCACGACCCTCGACGGCACGCTCGGGTTCGTGGCAGGCGACCCGATCGTCTACTCCGGGTCGACCGACGGCGTTGTGACGATCTCGGCCGGGACCGCAGGCACGATCACGTCGCTGCCGGACGACGGCTCGACCGTCATCGAGGGCGAGACGCTCTACACCCTCGACGAACAACCGGTCGTCATCTTCTACGGCGACGTGCCGGCCTACCGGATGCTCAGCACTCGCTCGACCGACGGCGTGGACGTGCTCCAGTTGGAAGAAGCACTCACTCGCCTCGGCTACAACGAAGACGGCGACATAACCGCCGATGAGGATTTCACATCGGCCACGCGAGACGCCATCAAAGAGTTCCAAGATGACATCGGCGTCGACGACACCGGCATCCTCGCCCTTGGCTCGTATGTGTTCTTCGACGGCCCAGTCTTTGTCGGCGAAACGCTGATGGATGTTGGTTCTCCGGTCAATCCCGGCAGCCCGGTGCTCGCAACGTCGACGACACCGTCTGGAACCGTCACCGCCTTGGCGAGCGAAGGAGACATCCTCGATCATGGCGACATTCTGTTCACCGTCGAGGGCGATCCTGTAACCCTGTTCGTCACCGACGTCCCGTTCTACCGGGCACTGACCCTCGGAACCGTCGGCGAGGACGTACGAGTCCTCGAGGAGTCGCTGGTCGCTTTCGGCTACGACACCGACGGGTTGCTTGTCGTCGACGACACGTTCGACGAATCAACTTCCGCGGCGGTGGTCGCGTGGCAGCAATCGATTGGCGCTCCGGTCGACGGCGTCGTCAACATCGGCGAGATCATCGTGGCAGAGGACCCCATCCGCATTGCGACGGCGCATATCGGCATCGGCAGCACGGTCGCGCCGGGCACCACGCTGTTCACCCCATCGACATCGACATCGATCGTCTCAATGCAGCTCCCCGCAGAGGACCAAGAGCTCCTCGTCGTCGGCGACACCGTCAACGTCGTGATGCCGAACAACTCGGATGAGCCGGGGACGGTGACCTCGATTGGGACGATCGCAATCAGGAGTCCCGAGAGCGGCGCGTACTTCGAGGTCGAGGTCGTGCTCGATCGCGACGGCGCCGGAGCAGGACTCGACGAAGCGCCGGTTGAAGTTGAGATCATCGACGACCGGGCCGTGGATGTATTGGCGGTTCCGGTGTCGGCGCTCCTCGCTCTCAGCGAAGGCGGCTACGCCGTGGAGATCGATGCCGGCAATGGAACGACCCGGCTCGTGGCGGTTGAAGTCGGCATGTATGCCGACGGATTCGTTGAAGTGACGACAGCGGAATTGTCTGCCGGCGACCGCGTCGTCACACCATGAGTGCTCCAATGACCGACTCGGCATCGCAGACGCTTCGAGGCGGCGGCGACCACACGGTCCTCGCGCTCGCCGGGGTGACGAAAACCTACCCGGGCACACCGCCGGTCCATGCGTTGCGCGACATCGACCTGGATATCGCGTCGGGCGAACTCGTGGCCGTCGTTGGGCCATCGGGATCCGGTAAATCGACGCTCCTCCACGTCGTCGGTACGCTCGACCGAGCGACCGCCGGGATCGTGTCGGTTGCCGGCTACGACCTCGATACGCTGAATGATCGGGAGCTGTCGTCGCTTCGCTCCCGCCACATCGGGTTCGTCTTCCAGCAGTTCTTCCTCCTCGCGGGCGAGACCGCGCTCGACAACGTGGCGGACGGGCTGCTCTATACCGGCATGCCGCTGAACAACCGGCGTGTCCTTGCCGAGAAGGCGCTCAATCAGGTCGGCCTTGCTTCGCGAATGAGCCACGAGGCGACGAAGCTCTCCGGCGGCGAACGGCAACGCGTCGCGATTGCTCGAGCCCTGATCGGATCGCCCGACATCATTCTGGCGGACGAGCCAACCGGGAACCTCGACAGCCAGACTGGCGAAGACTTGGTGCAACTGATTGAGAGCCTCAACGCAGACGGCACCACCATTGTGGTCATCACCCACGACCGCGAAATTGCGGCCCGATTCCCCCGCCGGGTTTCTCTGCTCGACGGCCGCATCGTCGAGGACACCAGAGTCGCCGGAGCGGCGAGCAGCACATGAGCGCCGCACTCGAGCCATCTCGCCTCGCCCCCGCCGACATGATGCGGGCTTCGCTCATCGGCTTGAGGACCAGACGCCTCCGCAGCGTCCTCTCGGCCCTCGGAATCGTGATCGGCATCGCTGCCATGGTCGGCGTGCTCGGGCTTTCCGAATCGTCGAAATCGGACCTGTTGGCACAACTCGACCGGCTCGGAACGAACATGCTGCGAGTCGAGGCGGGCTCCGGCATCGGTATCGGGAGCGGCGAACTCCCCGAGGAATCAGCCGCCATGGTGTCGCGGATCGCCCCGGTCGATCAGGTTGCTTCGATCAGCCAAACCTCGGCGAAGGTCTACCGCACCGATCTCGTGCCATCCGGCCAGACGGGTGGTATCAGCGTGGCTGCCGTCGACACCAACCTCCTCGAAACCCTGCAGGGCCAGATGGCGTCGGGCGTGTTCCTCGACCAGGCCGCGAGCGACCTACCGGTGGTCGTGCTCGGTTCGGTCGCGGCCGAGCGCATGGGGGTTCGCAGCGGAGACAACGGGTCGATCATCTGGCTCGGAGGTGAATGGTTCACGGTTGTCGGGGTCATGGAGACGCTTGACCTCTCGCCGGACCTGGATCGGTCGGCCCTCGTGAGCTACAACGCCGCCGATACCTACCTCGAACACGAGGGTGTGCCGAGCACGATCTACGTCCGTACCCAACCGGACAACATCGACGATGTGCGTTCGGTGCTGCCCGCCACCGTGAACCCCGAGAACCCCGACGAGGTCGAGGTCACCCGCCCATCGGACGCACTCGAAGCGAAGGAAGCGGCAGACCAGGCATTCACGAATCTGCTGCTCGGACTCGGCGCTGTGGCGCTGCTCGTCGGCGGCGTCGGGATAGCGAACGTCATGGTGATCTCGGTACTCGAACGCCGCGGCGAGATCGGGCTGCGACGAGCTCTCGGCGCTACGAAGCGGCATATCTCGATCCAGTTCCTCGGCGAATCCCTGCTCCTGGCCACCATCGGCGGGATCGGCGGTGTGGCCCTCGGGGCCGCAGTGACGGCCGCGTATGCGTGGTCGCGCGGATGGGGCGTCCTCATACCCGAGGTTGCGATCGTTGGAGGTATGGCAGCTGCGATCGGCATCGGCGTCGTCGCAGGCCTCTACCCGGCGATGCGAGCGGCCAGGGTGAGTCCCACTGAAGCGCTGCGGACTCTGTAGCGTTCCGCTCCATGACCTGGGAGATCGAGGACCGCACAACGTTGATCACGGGAGGGAACTCCGGAATCGGTCTCGCGACCGCCACTGGACTCGCGCGCATGGGAGCCAAGGTCGTGATCACAGCGCGGACTCCAGAGCGAGGCCGGGCCGCCGTAGATCTGATCATGGATGAGACCGGGAGGACCGTCGACTTCATGATCCTCGATCTCGCATCGCTCGCCGCGGTTCGAGCATTCGCCGGTGAGTTCTCGATCCGGTTCGGCCGCCCGGATCTCTTGGTGAACAACGCCGGGTGTTACGTCACACCGCGCAGAACAACGCAGGACGGACTCGAGTGGACGATGGCGGTCAACCACCTCGGACCGTTCCTGCTCACGTGTCTGCTGTCGTCGGACGCCGATACCCGGCCGAGTCGTATCGTCAACGTCGCCTCCGACATGCATCGCTCCGCTCGGAGGGATCTGGGCTTCCACGAAATCGAGGCGCCCGGCAAGTATCGGGGGACCGAGGCGTACGCCCGGTCGAAGCTCGCCAACTTGCTCTTCACACGCGAGCTTGCGCGACGCCTCGACGGCACCGGGAGCGTTGTCTTTTCGGTCCACCCCGGCGTGGTTGCGACTCGGATCGGTCAAGACGGCGACAGTCGGTTGGGGTCGATCATCTGGAAAGCAATGGCGTCGCGGATGCGCACGCCCGAGCACGGCGCGGCAACGGTGATCCTTGCGGCCACGGAGCCCGGCATCGAGGACCTCACGGGTGGATACTTCTCCGACGAAGCGATCGCCGAGCCGGACCCGTCCGCACTCGATGACGCGTCGGCACGCCGGCTATGGGCTGCAAGCGCCGCAGTTGTGGGTTGCGATGTCGCCGGCGAGCATGACGGCGCACCAACCGGGTGGGTGGCATAGCCAATGACCGATCCCGACCACAGCCCCGCCGCCGAAGCCGCCATCCCGGGCACATCGAAGCCGCCGCTGTGGCAACGCATTGCGCGGGCAGCGGTCACCGTGCTCGTTCTCGTGCTCGTGTTCGGTTTCGTCCTGCCGAAGCTCGCGGACTACCGGGCGGTTGCCGACTACATCCAGGGAATCGAACCGCTCGAATGGCTGCTTCTCGCAGTGTTCGCCGGTTGGTTTCTCGTGGCCTATGTGTTCGTGTTCCTGGCGACGTTGCCGAGCCTGCGGTTCCGCGAGGGATTCGTCGTGCAGACGACGGCCACAGCAATCAACAACTCTCTGCCTGCTGGTGGGGCTATCGCTCTGCCAATCACGTACTCGCAGTTCCTTTCGTTCGGATTCACGCCGGGAGCCGTCACGGCGGCGCTCGTCACGGCCGGTGTGTGGGACCAACTGGCCCGCCAAGCGCTGCCGGTGCTGGCGGTGGTGGTCGTCGCACTCATGGGCGAGGCCGTCTGGTGGATGTGGGCCGTCTCCGCCTTCGGTTTGATCAACGTTGCAATCTGGCTCACCATCATCACGATTGTTCTGCGGTCGGAGTCGGCGGCTATCTCCTTCGGCAGTTGGCTGACCCGGCTCGTCAACTGGTTCACGAAGAAGCTCCACCGAGACCCGGTCGACATGGTCGCGCCGACGGTCCAGTTCAGAACGAATGTCCTGTTCGTGGCGAAGGATCGCTGGATCGCCGTCACCGCGGCAACGGTCGCGAATCATGCGTCGATGGCAGCGCTCTTCGTCGTCTCGCTCCGAGCCGTCGGAGTCACATCGGATCAGGTCTCCACCGCTTGGCTCGTGCTGGCATTTGCTCTTGGTCGATTGCTCGTCATGATCCCGGTGAGTCCGGGAGGCCTCGGCCTCGTCGACCTCGGCTTCATAGGACTGCTGACCCTGGGATGGGGCACGGGCGCCGACGCAGACGTGCTCTCGGCCGGTGTGCTCCTCTACCGCGGTCTGTCGTATCTGCCACCAATCGTCTTCGGACTCGGGTCGTGGGTGTTCTGGCGCTTCAACCGGTCGTGGCGCCGGGATTGGCAGGTCGAGCGCCGCGGTGCGGTCACCAGCCCATAACCCCTCCGCGTACCCTGGGTACGCGTGTTAGAAGATGGCGGCGAGGAGGACAGAGGCGGTCTGTTGAAGCACCAGCCAAATGAGCCACCCGCCGATTGCGGTGCCGACGGCCCGCCCCGTGGTGAAGTCGAGTCCCTCGCGGATCGCAACGACCGAAGCGACGAGCACCCACACCGCAGCGACCGGACCAAGAAACGGGATCACGCCGAGTACGCGAGGCGCCTGTGCAAACCCGAGGACTCGCAACATCTCGCCCACGTCCGTCGTGCCGCTGAACACTCTCGTCCCGATGAACGACGTCGACACGGCCCACACGAACCAGCCGATAACGGCCGAGAGGACCCCGAGGGCGACCACGACGAAGATCCCACCCTCCGTGGGAATCGGGAAGTCGCCGAGACCGAGCCACTGGCGGATACCGTTCCAGAGATCGTCGCCCGCAGTGTTCTCGTAGCCGATCCACGATCCGACGGCCGCCAAACCGCCGCCCAACACGACCACGCCGGACGCCTGCCAGATCATGGCCGGCGTCCGTTCTGCCCAGTTGAACAGATCGGTGTCGAGCGCCGCGGCGCGAATCATGTTGCGAATCACAGTGATCCCATCGGTGGACCCTTCAACGATAGGACCGTCAGAAGCGCTCAAGCCACGAACGCAACGCCGACCCGATGGCATCGGGGGAATCCTCCTGGATGAAGTGAATCCCGGGAACCACCGTCTCGGTCTGGTTCGGCCACGTTCGACAGAAGTCGCGCTGTTCCCCGACGAGGATGGCCCCGGGATCGGCATCGATGAACAGCTTGGGTACCTCGCTCGTCGCGAGCCAGCGGCTGTAGGCGTCGACAATGGCAGCTACATCGTCCGGACTTCCATCGATCGGGATCTCCCTCGGCCACGTCAGTGTTGGACGACGGTCCTCGCCCGAGTTCAGGAACGGCCTCCGGTATTCATCCATCTCCTCCTCGGTCAGCGTCCGAATGATCGATGCAGGGAGGATTCGCTCCACAAAGGTGTTCTGCTCCAGCACGATCTCTTCGCCGACCGGTGACCGCATCGCTTCGAACACCGAACGAGAGGGTTCCGGCCAGTCGGCCCACGAGATCGGGCGCACGATGGCCTCCATGTAGCAAATGCCGCGAACAGCGTCTCGCTGCCGATTCGCCCAATCGAAGCCAAGGGCCGATCCCCAATCGTGAACGACCAGCGTGACCCGGTTCCGTACGCCGATCGCGTCGAGGAACCCATCGAGGTAGCGGCGGTGATCGACGAACCGGTAGTCAAGGCCAGGGACCTTGTCGGAATCGCCCATCCCGATCAGATCGGGCATGACACACCGGCCGAAGTCGGTGACAGGGGGGACGACGTTCCGCCACAGGTAAGACGATGTCGGATTGCCGTGCAGGAACACGACGGGATCGCCCACCCCCGACTCGACATACGTCATCTCTGAACCGAGAACTTCGACCCGCCGCTTCTCCACGAATCCCCCCTGTGCCCGAACAGAACCGACGGTACCCGGGATAGCCTCAGGCGTCATGACTGTTCCGCACATCGTCCGTCGTTCGCTGCTCACAGCCGCCGGAACCGCCACCGGGCCAACCATCATCATTGACACATTCCGTGCGTTCTCCACGGCGGCCGAGCTCCTCGGCCTGGGAGTTGATCACATCGTGCTCACCGAGACGCTCAATGAGGCGCGGGCCGTGGCTCGAACCATTCCCAACTCGGTTCTTTGTGGTGAAGAGGAAGGCCGCCGGCCCGACGACTTCGACCTCGGCAACTCCCCGGTCGAGGCCCGATCCTTCACCGCGCCGGTCGGGCGTGTCATCGTGATGCGCACATCCAGTGGCACTCGCGGCGTCGTGGCCGCGCTGCGCTCCGGGGCAGATCCCGTCTTCGCCGCCAGCTTGACGGTGGCGGGTGCCACGGCAGACGCCGTGCGCTCGGAATCGCAGGTGACGATCGTGGCGGCCGGTCTCTCCGGGACTGCCGTCGCAGACGAAGATGAGGAGACGGCAGACCTGATCGCGGAACGCCTCCTCGGGACTCCCGACGACGCCGGACGGCTCAGGCGACTCCGGACCGGTGAGGGAGCGGCCAGGCTGCGCTCAACCCCGTGGATCGACCCTGCAGACCTGGAGTGCTGTCTGGAGATCGATCGGCACCCGTTCACGCTGCGGGCCCAGTGGGAGGACGGAGTAGCGACACTGCGAACACACCCTCCACGTGATCGCGGCTCTAATCCGTGAATTCGCGCACGAAGTGTTCAAGATTTTCTCCCAACCCTCCGATACAACCGAATGCGTTGGAAGAAGCGGCACGACGAGGGTGAGAGCCGGTCATCGATCGAGCGCCACCACGAGGTAGCCAACAATCGGTTGCGTGATGTCCTCTCCCGCGAATACGACTTCGGCGATCAAGATCCCGCAGAAGTCGAAGCGCGCTTGAGGAACATGGTCTACGGAACGAATCGGAAGTAGACAGCTGGAGTCGATAGGCCCGTCGAAGTCTTCAGGCTTCGACGGTTTCCCGCGGTCGGAAGAAGGTCGCGATCTGTGCCGCGGCGGCAAGCACCCCGCCGAATGCGATCGCCGCGCCGACCCATCCATCGAGACTGTCGGCAATGCCGATAGCCGCATCGATCGACATCTCACCCGGTCCACCGATGGCGATCGCAAGCCCAACAGTCGAGAGAATGAGCACATACTCCCACCCTTCATCGGGGCGAGCCGTCACCCAGAACCCAGCCGCTCGGTGCACGGTCCAGAACGCCACGGCCATAACCGCAATAAGGCCGGCGGCAGCGAACGTCGTGCCGAGGCCGACGATCAGCAGAACCCCGATCCCAATCTCTGATACCGTCGAGGCAAGCCACTGCAGATCGGGAGCCCGGAAACCGATGGATCCGAACCACGCCGACGTCTTTGCCCTTCCACGCGCATGTTTGATGCCGTGGGCCAGGAGCACCCCGCCGGCCACGACCCGCAGCACCAGCATCGCCCAATCCGTCGACTCAATCACTTCTGATCTCCCTCGTCGGCCGCCGCCTACTCGTCCCAGCGGGATTCCACCGGTCCTCGAGTGTGTGAAAGGGCAACACTGACTAGACCGTTTCTTGTTCCCAGGTTGGCCCTGTACGAGGGTGGGTTCTACCGGTACGCTTCCAGTGGGCGTTCAGAAAAGGGCAAGAGGGAGGATCCATGGAGTTCGAGTCGATAGATATCGAAACATTCAGGTTCGATGTCGTCCGCAAGGGATACGACCGGCTTCAGGTCGAGAACTTCCTTCAGAAGATCAGCAATTCGATGGCGCGCCTCGAAGAGCGCAGCAAGCTCGCCGAGGTGCGGTCCGAATTGGCGGCACGAGAGGTCGAAGATCTCCGGGCGCGCGCAGAGACCACGATCCAAGAGACCGTGGCCGCCCGCGCACGCATGATCGCGGCATCGCCGGAGCGACAGGTCAACTCCGTGGCCGAAGCGCCCTCGGGACTAACCGCCGGCCAGGCCACCATCGAGGCGCAGAACATCATCGAGCAGGCGAACAGCCATGCGACGTCGATTCACGCCGAGGCCGAAGCCGTCCTCGCCGACGCTCTGTCGGCCTCATCGAAGATCCACGGCCAGCGCGATGAGGTCCTCGGATCGGTCGGCGCCGAACGCGCGACGTTGATCGCCGCGGCGAGCGAAGAAGCCGACGATATTCGGGCCGCCGCGCTCGAGGATGCCAAGGCCACGAAGGCTGCCGCAAATGCCAAGGCCGACGAGGTTCGCAGGCTCGCCCGTGCCGACGCGAGTTCGCTCATTGAGGACGCCCGCAAGAACAGCAGTGAACACGCTGCGCCGGCCCCGGCAATGGCCATACCGTTCGCGACTCCGAGCTACGCAGAGGAATCCGATGAGATCGCTATCGATCTGCGAGAGGACGCAACCGAGCGCGAGTTGGAGCACGCGGTTCCGACGGAACGGGCCTCCCGGTACAAGTCTCGCTCTGCGAACCTGCCCAGCCTCGGCGAAGACGCCGGATCGGTGATTGGGTCGCTCGAGGCGCTGCGGGCCAAGGAACCCACGGACGAGTAGCGCACGCCGCAGATCGGTCTAGCGAACGAGATCCTCGAGTTGCCGAATCGCCACGACGACCGGCGCCGTGTCCGACACGCCTTCCCGACGCAGCGCTGCCACAAGTCCGTTCAGGCGATCTACGTCGGCGGCGGCGCCGGCAACGAACGCCGAGATAGCGTCGCCGATCTCGGCTCCATCGGATCTCTCGAGCACCCGTTCAGCAATTGATCGGCGAAGTGCCATCAGCTCGCGTTCCAAGCCGATCGAAGCCCACTGCTGCCACCGTGTCGTGGGTGGAAGGCCAGCGAGCTGACGCTCCAGCCAGTCGAGGTGGAAGACCGCACCTGAGCGGAAGAACAGACGGCCGACCTCGACCTGTGGCCGCCCCGTGGATGCGGCGACGTCGATGATGTCGGGAGCGTGAGCAAGCTCGCCCTGGAACGCGTGGTCGATGGCAATCGGCTCGGGCACGCCAGACCGCACGAGACGCGCCACCATTCGCTCAAGCCGGTTCTGCCACCGCTTGGGCCCCATCGTGCGAATATCGGATGAGAGGTGCTCGAAGCCGTCTCGATAGCGGTCGATCCTCTCTTGGATGGGTTCGTCGCTCGGGTTGGAGATGAACCACCGCGTGAGGTCTTCGACAAGGTCGTCAACGCCGGCCAGCAGCGCATTCAAAATGTCGGCATCGATCGACCCTGCGAGCTCCTCCACCGCTCGCCACCGCGCCGAAGCTCCAGCTACGCCACGGGCGATTCGGTAGGCACCGACGATCGCCGGCGCACCCGCCCCCGTCTGGGCCCCCAGCCGAGATACGAACGTGATGCCCTGCGAGTTGAGCGTCTCGTTCGCGGTAATCGTCGCTATGAGTTGGCGCCGAAGCGGGTGTGATGGGATCAGCGACGAGAACCGCTCAACGATCGGGCCGGGGAAGTAGGAAGTGAGGAACCGTTCGGAGTAACCCGACTCGGGAAGTTCTGACGCCACCAACGCATCGGTGAGATGTTGCTTGGCGTAGGCAAGCAACACGGCGAGTTCCGGCCGGGTCATCCGCCTGCCGGCACGCGCCCGCTCGATCATCACCTCGGTGCTCGGGAGCACCTCGATCTCGCGGTCGAGACCGGCATCGGCTTCGAGGCGCACCATGAGCTCCTCGTACGCCTCGATGTTCTTTGAAGAGGCCGCTGCCTCTTGGGAGAGGATCTGAGCCTGGAGGAAGTTGTCGTAGACGATCGCGTCCACGACATCGTCGGACACGGCTTCGATGAGGGCATTGCGCTCTGAGCGGCTCAACTCTCCCGAGCGCTCGGCCATGCGCAGGAGGATCTTGATATTCACCTCACGATCCGAACAGTGGACACCGCCGCTGTTGTCGACGAAGTCGGTGAAGATGCGCCCGCCGGCTCGGTCGTACTCGATGCGGCCGGCCTGTGTGAGCCCGAGATTTCCCCCTTCCCCGACTACGCGGCACCGAAGATCCTTGCCGTTGACTCTCACACCGTCGTTCGAGCGATCCTGCGCCTGGTCGTCGGTCTCGGTCTCCGCCTTGACGTACGTGCCGATCCCTCCGTTCCAGAGCAGATCGACCGGCGCCGTGAGAATCGTCGAGATGAGCTGCTGCGGCGTTAGTGCAACGGCCGTGGTGTCGAGTGCCTGGCGCATTTCATCGGTCAGATCGATCCGCTTGAGCGTCCTCGCAAAGACCCCTCCCCCGGCCGAGATCAGTTCGTCGTTGTAGTCGGCCCACGACGAGCGGCTGAGAACGGCGAGACGCTCTCGCTCGCCGAACGACGAACCCGGATCTGGGTCCGGGTCGATGAAGATGTGACGGTGGTCGAAGGCTGCAACGAGCCGGATGCTGCGCGACAGCAGCATTCCGTTCCCGAACACATCCCCCGACATGTCGCCGACGCCGACCACGGTGATCGGGTCCGTCTGCACATCAACGTCGAGCTCCGTGAAGTGGCGCCGGACCGACTCCCATGCCCCGCGAGCGGTGATCCCGAGCGCCTTGTGGTCGTAGCCGGAGGATCCCCCTGACGCGAACGCATCGTCGAGCCAGAATCCCGTCTCCCCGGCAATCTCGTTCGCGATATCCGAGAACGTCGCTGTGCCTCGGTCCGCCGCGACAACGAAGTAGGGGTCCTCGCCGTCGAGCACCCGAACGCCATCCGGGTGGATGGGAACTCCGTCTTCGAGGTTGTCGGTGACGTCGAGGAGCGACCGGATGAAGGTGGTGTAGGCAGCGCGTACCTCGTCTGGGGTTGGCCCGACGGCCGGATCGGCCGCCCGCCGCACGACGAATCCGCCCTTCGCTCCCGTCGGCACGATCACCACGTTCTTGGTCATCTGCGCCTTCATCAGTCCGAGCACCTCGGTCCGATAGTCCTCACGACGGATCGACCACCGGATGCCACCACGGGCCACCGGACCACCCCGCAAGTGCACGCCGGCAACGGCGGGGGCGAACACGAAGATTTCGTAGAGCGGCCTGGGCTCCGGTGCATCCGGCACGCGATCCGAGACAAGTTTGAAAGCGAGAGCGCCGGCGTCGACGAAGGCGCTCGTGCGAACCGTTGCATCAATCAGCCCAAGGAAGCCTCGCAGTATCCGATCCTCGTCGAGGGAGGACACGGCCTCGAGCCGATCGAGCAGCGACGAACTCAATTCGTTCTCGTGCGTCTCGTCCGCTGTCGGGCCGAAGCGCGCCTCGAACAGCGCAACGAGATCCCGAGCGATGTCGGGATGTGCGGCGAAGGCCCGGGCTACATAGGGCTTCGAGAAGGCCGGGCTCACCAGGTGCCAGTAGGAGCGGTAGGCCCGCAGTATGTTGATCTGAACGTGATCCACGTCGGTGAGCACGAGTAACTGGCTCAGCCCATCGGACTCGCTCTCCCCCAGCAACGACGCTTCGAGCGCCGCCGAGACGCGTGGACCACATGCTTCGACGTCGAGGCACTCGCCATCGAAGCCGCGCACGCCGAAGTTGTGCGCGAACAACGCGTCCGCATCCTCATCGCTCGACAGACGAGTGGGAATCTCCTCGACGACCTGAAGACCGAGGTCCTCGACCAGCGGCAGCATCGCGGAGAGGTCGCGCTTGCCGCCTCTGCTGTAGACCACGATGCGCGTGAGCCGCTCCTCGGATTCCACGTCGTTGTGGATCCCAACCCGCACCAGCGCATCCCCACCGAGGAGGGCGTCAACGTCGCCCAGGGCGTGGGCGGCTTCTCCAAGCGCTGTCGCGATTCGGAACGACGATGGGAACCGCCGGGCGTGTGCGTCGACTATGGCGCGTGCCGATGAGCGCTCGCGGGTGGCTGCAAGCGACTCGACAATGCGGTCTTCCCACGTTCGGGTGAGCGCATACACGTCGCGCTCGAGGTCCTCGAACGGAACGGTCGGGATCGGCCCTTCGACCCACACGGTGAAGTGGATGCGGGCATCGCCGGTCTCTCCGAGCGTCAGCTGGTAGTCGATCGATGTGCCCTCGTATTGCCGAAGAAAGAGATCCTGGAGGTTGCGCCGGAGGTTCGCGTCGAAACGGTCACGCGGGACCACCACGAGAATCGACACGTTTCGCAAGAGAACATCGCGCCGCACGAACATGCGGACGTGCTGGTGCTCCTCGGCCTCCAGCAAGCCGACCAGGCTCGCTCTCAGGTCGGCGTCACTGATGCTGAACAGTTCGTCCTTCGGGAACGACTCGAAGATCTGGCTGATGACCTTGTAGTCGTGCGAACCCGCAAGCAGGTCTTCCGCAGCGAGGATTCGATCGAGCTTCTTCCGCAGAATCGGGATCGAGGCCGACGCCTCCATGTAGGCCTTGGAGGTGAACAGGCCGACGAGGCGGGCTTCTCCTCGCGGTGTGCCGTCGGGATTGACGCGACGCACGCCGACATAGTCCATCCGGGCTTCGCGATGAATCGTCGAGCGGCGGTTGGTCTTGGCGATCACGAGTTGGCGGCTGCTCAGATAGCGGTCCCGGAGGTCGGGGGCGAGCGAGTCGAGCGGCGTCGGATCGGCGAAGCGGCTGCGGCTCGGGTCGGAGAGGATTCCGAATCCGGATTCGGAATTCACGACAATGCACGGACCGCTGCCGTCGTCCTCGATGTCGTACTCGCGATAGCCGAGCAGTATGAAGTTGTCGTCGAGCAGCCACTCAAGGAACGCAATCGCCTCGTCGACGTCGGCCCGATCAAACGCCGCCCCGTCCTCATAGACGTAGTGGGCCATCCGCCGCACCGCGAAGCGCATCGGCTCGAAATCGCGGACGGTGGAGGTGACCTCGTCGAGCGTTGCCCTGAGCTCCACCTCGAGGGCGCTGCCTTCCGTCGGCGTGAGTGTCTGGGCCAGTTCGTAGTGCTGAACCGACTCACGGTGATCGGCGTCCCGGCCGGGACCGACCCCGATGAGTGCTCCCGACGCGTCGCGTGTGGTGCCGACCACCGGGTGGTAGTGGCGAACAATCGTGTACCTGAGGGCTGCGAGCCGGCTCGTGATCGAGTCGATGAGGAATGGCATGTCGTCGACGGCGATTTCGACGACGGTGCCGGGAGCGCTGTACCCGTCGTGTTCGATGGTCGGCCGGAAGACGCGAATCGAGAGCGGCTCGCGGCGCCGCTCGTCGAGGAAGTCGAAGATGCCGCGGATCTCAGCGTCGAGTTGATCCTCGTCGATGGTCGGCGCTTCGTCCTCGGGCATGCGCCGTTTGTACGCCAGAGCAAACGCATCGAGGGCGTCAGACCGCGTCATCAAAGCCTCCCCAGTCGATGGCCCCGCGAGGTTAACGGTTCGATCATCCCGCTGCCGTGGACCGAGGCAGCCGAGTGACGACCGATTCGGCAGCGGGAAAGTAGCAAGACACAAGTAGCAAGTATCAAGACTGGAACCCTCGCTTGGGCGTCGGGGCGTGTCCCCCGGCGGATCCTGCTTCTGTCTTGCTACTTGCTACTTGCTACTTGCTACTTGCTACTTGCTGGGGCTTACGGCACCACCAGCACGGGGCAGGGGGCTTCATGGACCAGGTGGTTTGCGACCGAACCGACCATCATGCGCCGCAGTAGGCCGGCGCCACGACGCCCTACTACCAGGACATCGGCATCGACCCGTGTACAGACGTCGATGAGCCTCGACGACGGCTCGCCGATCTCTTCCTGCGTCTCATAGTCGACCTCGGTGAGGTCGACGGCCCGGAGCGCCCGGTCGAGGACGTTGCGCTGCGCTTCGGACAGCGAGTCTCCCATCGCCTCAGCCGTCGGAGGTGATCCGACGATGCCCCACCACCCTTCGGGCGGACGCACAACGGTGACGATGTAGAGGCGCGCACTTCGGGCGCGAGCCAAATCGACCGCGACCCTCACGGCGTCGATCGCTGCTTCTGATCCATCAACGCCGACCACGATGACGTGTGGCTGCCAACCCTCCAAGGCATACCTCCTCATGCTCTACCGACAGCGTATCGGGTGAGACACGGATCGGGAAGGGTCGAACGCCCGGTTCGGCGCCGACGACGAAAATCCGTCGATTGGCCCTACCCGCGTCTGGCGCCGTCATTCAGAGTGAAACGTGGAGGTAGCGATGTACCGGATCACCGAAGCTGAGTCCATTGCGCC
>CAZONX010000018.1:7751-30674 GCA_964581295.1 uncultured Acidimicrobiaceae bacterium | reverse complement strand
ATCAGAAGATCATGAACAGCACGGCGATGATGACCACGCCGGCGAAACTGATTGCCGCGTACTGCTGAACTCGGCCAGTGAACGCCTTGCGCAGGAAACCTCCGGTCGCCCCTGTCGCTGCGCCCGTGACGTTGAACACTCCGTCGACCGCACGCTGGTCGAAAGTGTTGACGGCATCCGCGGTGTGCTTGGCGGCACCACTGACGAGGTTCGGGACTGCGTCCACGATGTGCTCGTCGACCCAGAGGGTGCCGTCGGCGACTGGCCCCATGATCGGTCGGACGATCCCGTCCATGTAGAAGTCGTCGATGTAGTACTTGTGCTCGAGGATGGGATAGAGCACGGGGACACTGAATGAGTCACGCTCGGCCTGCGTGGAACGGGGTCGGAAGAGGTAGAAGCCAATTCCCAGAGAGACGAGCACGACGGGCGTCACGATGGCGATCAGGCCCCAGCTCGGCGCTTCGAAGTGGTGCTCCATGATCGGGAACGCCCGCACGGTCACCCAATCGGTGAAGACCTCGGTGAGACCGGGCATATTGAGGAGTCCGGTGCCAGCGGCGAACGCGGCGAGCACGGCCAGCGGCATGGTCATGATCTTCGGCGACTCGTGCGGTTCTCCATGCCCGGAGTACTTGCCGAAGAACGTGAGAGAGACCGCTCGGGCCATGTAGAACGCGGTGATGAACGCCCCGGCGATCGAGAGCACGACCATGAACCACGCGGCGGCAGTCGGATCCTCCGAAGCGTTGTAGTAGGCGGACGCGATGATCTCGTCCTTCGACCAGAAGCCGGCGAAGGGGAAGAGGCCCACGAGCGCGGCGCTGCCGATCATGAAGGTCCAGAACGTCCACTTCATGTACTTGCGCAGGCCGCCCATGTCGGACATGTTGTTCGAATGGATGGCGTGGATAACCGAGCCGGCACCGAGGAACAGCAGCGACTTGAAGAACGCGTGGGTGAAGAGGTGGAAGAGGCCGGCGGTGTAGGCCCCGACTCCCATGGCCGCCATCATGTAGCCGAGCTGGCTCACCGTGGAATAGGCCAGCAACTTCTTGATA
This sequence comes from uncultured Acidimicrobiaceae bacterium, assembly GCA_964581295.1. Lineage (GTDB taxonomy): Bacteria > Actinomycetota > Acidimicrobiia > Spongiisociales > UBA5794 > JAHEEL01. The sequence continues at coordinate 29,613 of CAZONX010000018.1, read as the reverse complement.
TCGTTCTGCACGAGGGCGAGGAGCCCCATGAAAAACAACGTGATGGCCCCGATAATCGTGATGATGGTCGAGACGCCGCCGCCGTACTCGGGCAGCTGGTAGAACGGGAAGAGGCGAGCCACCAGGTAGATACCGGCGGTGACCATGGTGGCGGCGTGCATGAGGGCCGACACCGGCGTCGGGCCCGCCATCGCATCGGGCAGCCACACGTGGAACGGGAACTGCGCGCTCTTGCCCATCGCTCCGATGAACAGCGCCAGGCCGGCCCAGAACCCGAACTGCGCGAGCATTCCGTTGCCGCCGACCATCGATTCGAAGATCTCGGAGAACCGGAACGATCCGGCGCTCAGCGCCATGATGATCGCGCCGATGAACAGGCCAACGTCGGCGACCTTGTTGACCATGAAGGCCTTGTTGCCGGCGTCGACGTTGGCGAAGTCCTCCCAGTAGTGGGCGATCAACAGGTAGGACGAGACGCCGACGAGCTCCCAACCGACGATGAGCTGGATGAGGTTCGGCGCCGAGACGAGCACGAGCATGCCGCCGGCGAACAACGAGAACGAGGCGAAGAACCACGTGTAGCGGATGTCGCCCTTCATGTAGCCGTTGGCGTACACGAACACGAGGAAGCCCACGACGCCGACGAGGAAGTACATCATGATCGACAGCCCGTCGACCATCCAACCCCATTCGAGGGTGAACGAGCCGATCCGGCCGATCTCGATGGCTCCCTCGTAGAGGATGCCGTCCTGCAAGTTCACCCAGGCGAGGGCCGTGCCATATACCGCAACGAAGGCCATCCCGAACGTCGCCATGCCCCAGCCCTTGAGCGGCAAGCGCTTCCCAAAGAAGACGATGAGGAACGTGATGACGAGGGGAACTATCACGATCAGCCACGCCCAGGCGGCGAGCCAGCCGCCGTCGCTCGCGGGCACCTCGTGGGCGCCCTCTTCTGAGAAGAGAGCGATTCGGGCAGCGATGGGAGTGAGTGCGGCGAGCATCAGTACCTCATCACATCCAGTTCGTCCACGTCGGCGGAGCGCCGATTCCTGAAGATCATGAGCACGATCGCGATGCCGATCCCAACCTCGGCCGCGGCCAGAGCGATGATGAACAGCGCCATCACCTGTCCGGCACTCGATGCGTCACCGAGGTAGACATCGAAGGCGACCAGGTTGACGTTGACGGCAGCGAGCATCACCTCGACCGATGCCAGCACGAGGACCGCGTTCTTGCGGGTCAGCACCCCGTAGAGGCCGATCGAGAACAGCGCGGCACCGAGGAGGACGAACTGGAGGATGGTCATGACGCCTCCCCCTCTGCCGGATCGCGGCGTGCCAGGGCGATGCCGCCGATGAGCGCCGCGAGCAGCACGAACGACACAACCTCGAACGGAATGACCCAGTTCGTGAACAGCACTTTACCGATCGACGCCGTGCTGGTCGCCTGATCCGGCAGCGGGATGGCCTCGGCGCCGAACGAAACCGTGGTGGCCCATGCGATCACGCCGAAGAGCACGACGGAGAGCAGGATGGCTGGGGCGCGCATCGACATCGGCTGGCTGAGATCGGTCTTGGTGGTCATCGGCGCCTGCGTGATCATGATTCCCATCAGGAACAGGATCACGACCGCCCCGATGTAGACGAGCACGACGGTCCAGCCGACGAACTCGGCTCCGAGCATCATGAACAGGGCCGCGGTGCCGGCCAGGGTCACGACGAGCGAGAGGACCGCACGCACGACGTTGCGGGCAGTCACAACGAAGAACGCCCCGGCGAGGGTCGGGATCGCGATGAGCAGGAACACCCAGTTGGCTATCTCCGTGATCCAGTCGGTGAAGGTGACGGTCATTCCTGCGGCTCCAGCGCCGGCGGTTCGGGCACGGTGTCGAGCCAGTCCTTCAGCCGTGTCTTGCCGTGGATGAGGTCGGCGACGTCGTGGCTGCCGTATTCATACTCGGGGCTCCAGAACAGCGCATCGAACGGGCAGACTTCGACGCAGATGCCGCAGTACATGCACAGCGAATAGTCGATCTCGAAGAGGTCGAGTTCGTTGCGCTTCCTCGCCCGACCACCGGGCTTCGACGGCGGCTGCGCTTCCTTGTGACCCTCGATGTAGATGCACCAGTCGGGGCACTCGCGAGCACACAACATGCAGACCGTGCACGCCTCTGGGTCAAGGGCGATGACGCCGCGCGCACGCGGCACCGGGATCTCCTGCACCTGCGGGTACATCACCGTCGGCACCGGCTTGAACAGGTACTTGAACGTGAACCACATCCCCTTCCACAGGCCAGCGAACGGGAAGCGGGTGCTCTTGTCGATCGGCGGAGGCATCAAAACACCACCACCTTGAAGAACGAGATGACGAGGATGTTGGCCAGCGAAGCCGGGATCAGCCACCGCCACGCGATGTCCTGTAGCTGATCCTCGCGCAGACGGGGCCAGGTCGACCGAAACCACAGGATGAGGAAAACGAGCACGGCGATCTTCGCGACGAGGATGAACGGCCCCACGAATGTGAGCGCCGATTCGGGGACGAACGGCATCCAGTACCCACCGAGGAACAACGTCGCAGCGATGGCAGACATCGAGATCATGGCGGCGTATTCGCCGAGGAAGAACATCGTGAACCGAAGTGACGAATACTCGGTGAGGTAGCCCATCGTCAGCTCGGATTCGGCGATCGGCATGTCGAACGGAATACGCGACAGTTCGGCCACAGCGGCGACCATGAAGATGACGAAACCGACGATCTGTCCCTTGAGTAGGAACGGGAGGCTGATCGAGACCGGTCCGAGCTCGACCGGCGCCGCCTGGGCCTCAACGATGCCGACGAGCGACATGGTCCCTGCCTGCACGACAACGGCGACGACAGTGAGCACGAGCGGGAGCTCGTAGGCGATCAGCTGGGCGCCGGCCCGCAGACCGCCCATCAGCGAGTACTTGTTGGCGGACGACCAGCCGGCCATCAGGACGCCGAGCGTGGTGAGCGATGAGATCGCGAGGATGAAGAAGACGCCGAGGTCGAGGTTGCGGGCGACGAGGCTTGAACTGAACGGGATCACCACGAACGTCGCGAAGGTCGCGGCGACCACGATGTAGGGAGCGGACTTGAAGATCGCGGCGTCGGCCGCGGCAGGAACGAGGTCTTCCTTCTGAATAAACTTCAAAGCGTCGGCGAACGGCTGGGCCCATCCCCACCGCCCACCCGCGTAGTACGGACCAATGCGGTTCTGCATGTGGGCCATGATCTTCAACTCGGCATAGATGGCCACGAGCGCCAGAACGATCATCACGACGAGCAAGGCAACGACCTTGAGGATCACATCGACCCAGAAGTACCCGGAGATCATTGGCTCGCTCCCTTCGGGAGCGAGCAGTCGCCAGTCGCCAGCGGCCAGTCGCCAGCCAAGGGGACACGGAGAGTCGCGGCGTGAGAGCCTGGATCGCGACGATCCGCTACGGCGAGGACTGAAGACTGGCGACTGAGGACTGGCGACTCGTAGATCATCGATCCACATCCCCGAGTACGAAGTCCAGGCTTCCCATGATCGCTACGAGGTCGGGGACCAGGGCGCCCTTCAGGACCCACGGGAGGATCGACAGATTCGAGAACGAGGTAGAGCGGATCTTCAACCGGTATGGCCTCTGGCCGCCTTCGGAGATCACGAAGTAGCCGAACTCCCCCTTGGGGTTCTCGCCACGCACGTAAACCTGGCCCTTCGGCACCTTCAGCACGCGAGGTGCCTTCGAGCGCAGCGGCCCTGCCGGGATCTTGTCGATGGCCTGGAGAACGATCCTCGCCGATTCCCGGATCTCCTGGAGGCGCACCCAGTAGCGGTCGTAGCAATCGCCGTCCTGGCCGGTGATCACGTCGAAGTCCACCTGGTCGTATGGCAAGTGGAACTCGTGCTTGCGGAGATCAAACGCCACACCCGAGGCCCGCAGGTTCGGACCAGAGAGTCCGTATTCGATAGCCTTGTCTGCGGGGATGCAGCCGACGCCCACCGTTCTGGCCTTGATGATCTCGTTGCCGGTGACGAGGGTGTCGCTGTCGTCGGTCGCGCCGAGCACCCGCTCCATCGCGGCTTTGGCCTCCTCGAGCCACCCGGCCGGGATGTCCATCGAGACCTGCTTCTGCGTCTTGCCTCCGCCAGCGGCTGGCTTGATGCCGCCTACGCGGTTGAAGTTCGGATGGAACCGTCCGCCAGTCATGCCCTCGATGAGTTCGAGGACCCGCTCGCGTTCTCTCAGGGCATGGAACATCGGTGTCACGCCCCCCAACTCGAGGGGATACGACCCCGTGAACACGATGTGCGATGAGATCCGGAATAGCTCGGTCAGGATGAGTCGAATCCACTGCGCCCGCTCGGGAGCTTCGATGCCGGTCAACTTCTCGACAGCGATGATGAACGGAACCTCGCTGGCAAACCCGGACACCCAGTCGATGCGATTGACGAGCGCCGTCATCTGAGCGTACGTGCGCACCTCGGCGAGCTTCTCGTAGCCGCGGTGCATGTAGCCGATGACCGGCTCCACCCCGGAGATGCGTTCGCCGTCGACGTTTGCCACGAGCCGGAGCACACCGTGCGTTGACGGATGCTGCGGACCGATATTCAGCGTCATGTCCTGCGTCTGGAGCTCAACCGAGACCGCAACCTCGGATCGATGCATGAGCGCGCCGTGGTCGGTCATGACAGTCGCCAGTCGCCAGTCGCCAGTCGCCAGGAAGGATCCTGTTCGACGGCGATTGAACGCCCCATCGGCCCTGACTGGCGACTGAAGACTGGCGACTGAAGACTCATTCGTCTTCCTCCGGCATGTCTTCTACGTCTACCGCGCCGGGCCACGGCTTCACCTCGCGGGCGAGGAGCGGATACGACTTGAGGAGCGGATTGCCGATGAATCCGTCCGGGAGGTAGATGGGCGAGAGATTCGGATTGCCCGCGAAGTCGATGCCGAACATGTCGTGTGTCTCACGCTCGTGCCATTCGGCGCCGCCGAACAGCCCGGTGATCGTGTCGATGACCGCATCGTCCTTCGGCACCACGGCGATGAACTGTGCGGCGTTGGTGTTCTCGATCGAAGAGAGCCGGCACATCACCTCGAAACGCTCATCGAGTGCGTCGGGGTCTTCCACCGTATCGCCGACGGCCACGTCCTTCGACCAATCGATGCCGGCGAGCCATGAAAAGAACGTCAGCCCTTCTTCGTCGCGAGCCCTTCGGATCGTGTCAACCCACGCGTCACGCTCGATGTAGATCCGGATCGTGTCGTGCTCGACGACCGCGGACCCGCCGAGTCGGTCGGCCAGAGCGCTGCCGTAGGCGTCGGAGGCGGAGGCGGAATCAGGCTGGTCGTTCATCGACCTTGCTCCATACCTCTCGCGGGTCTTCGTTCGTGATCTGCTGCTGCAGCATGATGATGCCTTCGAGCAGCGCCTCGGGGCGGGGCGGGCAACCCGGCACGTAAACATCGACCGGCATCACCTGGTCGACGCCCTTCAGTACCGAATACGAGTCCCAGTAGGGCCCGCCGGTGTTGGCGCACGAACCCATCGAGATGATGTACTTGGGTTCCGGCATCTGCTCGTACAGACGCTTCACTGCCGGGGCCATCTTGTCGGTCACCGTGCCGGCCACGACCATGAGGTCAGCCTGGCGGGGCGATGCCGGAAGCGGAACGATGCCGAACCGCATGAAGTCGTAGCGAGGGCTCGACACCGCCATCACTTCGATCGCACAGCACGCGAGGCCGAACTGGAAGTACCACAGGGAGTACTTGCGCGACCAGTTGAGCAACCACGACACGGGTTTGATGCCACCGAACTTCTCGACTACTCCCATCGCAGCACACCCTTGCGAATCGCGTAGATGAGGCCGAGGAAGAGGATCGCGACGAACGCCACCATCTCAAAGAACACCAGCGCACCGTTGCCGATGCTCTTGAAGTATTCGGTCGAGACGGCCCACGGGAAGATGAACACGGCCTCGACGTCGAAGACGAGGAACAGCAGGGCAAACACGTAGTAGCGGATGTGGCTCTGGTTCCAACCACCGCCGATGGGCTCGATGCCCGACTCGTAGGCCGTGCTCTTCAGGAGGCTGGGACGGCGAGGAGCGACGAGTCGAGCGACGAACATCGCTGCGGCAACGAGCAGCACTCCCGCGAGCAGGAACACGGCGACTGTGGTGTAGTCGCCGAAGTATTCGTTGCGCACGTGAAGATGCCCTCTCGGTGTTTCCGCCTGGCCCGGTTTGGGCCCTCCGACCACGAAAGTCTAGGAGGTTGGCGCGGCGGTCCAAATCGGTGCTGCGGGCAATCGCGTAGCTCGGGAATGTGGCCCAAGAACGGGTCGGCGGCCGACCGCCAACAGATCAAGTAGCGTGCCGCTGTGCCTTCGATCACCGTGCCCGACTACACCGGCGGTTCGCTCGTCAACCTCGTCGCCGAACTCGAGCAGCGACTCACCGGGACGTCGCCATCCCCCGGCCTGCACCCGACGCTCGCGGCAGCGGTCCCCGACGCCACGACGTACGTGTTGTTCCTCTTCGACGGGCTCGGATCGCTCCAACTCGACCATCCAGCTGCCGCTTCGCTGCGAAGCTCTCTCCGTGCAAGCATCGACTCACCGTTTCCCGCCACCACCACGGTGAGCCTCGCAACCGTCGCCACCGGACTCCCCCCTTCGCAACATGGTCTGCTCGGGTATCAGCTGTGGCTCCCCGAGACCGACCGTGTGGTCAACACGATCAAGTGGACCACCCAGTGGGGCGAGCCGGTGCCGTACGACACGTCGTCGTTCCTGCCGTCACCGAACCTATGGGAACGGCTCTCGGCAGCCGGACTCGAGCCGATCACGGTCCAGCCGGGCAACTTCGTGGGCTCGCCGCTCACCGATGCGCTCTACCGAAACTGCCGGGTCGAACCGATCTTCACCACCGACGAGGCGGTCGACGCGACGGTCCAACTCGCCGCGACTCCGGGGCGGCTCATCTTCACCTACCTCCCGCAGGTCGACTTCGCCGCACACGTTCGTGGCCAGGATTCGGATGAATACGCATCCGCCATTGCGGCGGTCGGCCACGTCTGGGATCGCGTTGCGTCGAGTCTGCCGGCCGGAGCCGCCATGATTGGAACCGCCGACCACGGCCACATCGACTTCCCGAAACATCGCCAGACTCGCATCCCGACAAACGACCACGAGAATCGCATCTTCTACGGAGATGGTCGGGCCATGTTCGTGCGGGGCGACGGCGCATCGCTCGCAGCGGAGTTGCCCGCCACCTGGCTTCCGATTGATGAAGTCGCTCATTGGTGGGGCCCCGAACCCCGACATCGCGCATTCGCCGATCGTGCACCCGACGGTGTGCTCGTCGCCGATGACGACGCCCTACTCCTGCACCGCCATTCCGACGATCGAATGGTCGGAAACCACGGGGCACTCACCGACGCGGAACGCCTGATCCCGCTCCTCGTTGGGAGCTGAGCGCCGGGCGGACACATCGCTTGAGTTTGGGCGCTGAAATGCCGACGACACAGTATTGCGCCTCGGTCATGCATCGGTGACTAGTCACTCTGCGAACGGGGTAGTGGCCCTACCGAACACGAACCGCACCAAATAGCCCTGAACTGGGCTTGATGAGGGATGAGAATGAAACAGACGGTGCATCCGCCTTCGGGGCGTCGCGAGCGTGGAGCCGCGCTTGTTGAGTTCGCCGTCGTCTTACCGCTGTTCCTGCTGCTCGTCTTCGGAACTATCGAGGCGTGATGGTATTTCGCCGAACAGGTCGAGATTCGCAACGCCTCTCGCGAGGGTGCACGCATCGCCGTTGTCGACTACGGAAGCACGAGCGCGGTCGTCGCGGAAACCTGCTCCCGAGCCGACCTCTCGGGATCCGGAGCGGTCGTGACCATCGCGCTCAGCGGAAGCGATACGTACGGCCTCGGTGCCGACTCGGTGACCGTCACGATGTCTTTGAATCGCACGTCGTTGACCGGGATGTTCGGATTCTTCGACGGAACGATTGATTCCTCCGCGACCATGCGCACTGAGCGACCGCTTGTGCTGTTGTCGAGCGGCAACGGCGTATGTCCATGACCGCTCCGCTCGACCGCAATTCTGAGACCGGCGCCATTCTCCCGCTCTTCGCAATCCTGATCGTCATCCTCTTCGTCTTCGCTGCATTTGCGGTCGATCTCGGAGCGGCGTGGGCCGAGCGTCGCGAGGCGCAGACAGCAGCGGACGCGGGAGTAATGGGGGCCGCGCTCGAGTTCCTCGTGGCACCGCCCGACGAAGACGGCATCTACGACCTCGTGAGCACCTACGTGAATGCGAATGTGGACGGCAGCGGATTCACGTTCGACGATTGGGATTCATGCGCGGATCCCGATCGCCCCTCGGGCTACGCGCCGCTCGGAGACAGCGGAGCCTGGGATTCGCCGGAGAACGGCCTGAGCTTCGACAACATCGACTGCATCTCGGTCAAGCAGGCAGGCGCCGAACCCGCCATCCTGCGCGTTCGGCTTCCCATCCAAGACATGCCAACGGCGTTTGCTCGCATCATCGGCATCAACACGATCGATGTGACAGCGTTTGCGGAGGCGGAGATTCTCATCAACGAGAGTTCGGACATCCTGCCATTCTCTCTCCCCGCCAATCCCGTGGACAACGAGTGCCTCGGCACGCCTCCGTCCGGACAGCTCCCACCTGATGTCGCCCCGTGTACCGGACCGGCGTCGGGCAACTTCGGAATGCTGAACATCTGGTGGTTCGGAGCGAGCAACGACACACACGACACGCTCGGATCGGGTTGCCCAAGCAAGCCTCCGTTCGGCACGCGGACCCCCTACAACCTCTCAGTGGGGATCGATCACCCAATCTCGACGTGGCCCAACACGGACGACGACGAAATCACGTACGACGGCCCGGCCGTTGGCGTTAATCAGCCGAACAATCACCCGGGGGCGGAGAGTTGCGATAGCTTTGCCAACGACGTGGTCCCGTACGTGATTCAAACCAACACCGGCAATACCGTGTCGGAACTCGAGGAAGGATTCTTCGGATCCGGCGGATACGGCACGCAGAATCTGCCAGGTCGGCTGCGCCAGACGTCGCCGACGTTGCCGGCCGTTCCCAGTGTGCCCAACCTCCCAATCTCCACCGTGGCCGACCGGATCACGTTCCAGGAGAACACCGGTTCCTACACGGTCGACAACATCGGCCTGTGGGAGTATCTGGATTTCCCGAGCATCCACAACGCCAGTGAATGTCACCGCGACGCCTTCGAAGATGCCGGTGGGGTCGATCTCGTTGGACGGGCACTCACGGACCAGATGCAGCTCTGCCTCGCGGAGAGCAGCCCCAAGGCTCCCCTCTTCAGAGACGAGATCCTCGATTCTCCACGTTTTGCGGTCGTGCCGAGGCTGAACTACGCAACCGGTGCGCAAGCAGGCACGCAATGGTGGGCGATCATGGAGATGGTACCGATCTACCTCCAGACAACCTGGTTCGAGTGCAAGAGCCCCACCAAAGACTGCCTCTTCGCACCGACCGACTTCGACATCTACGGGGTTCCGGACGGCACGAGCGTGTTCTTCAACCCAGGCGAGGGGGACACTCCGCCGTGCCTGCCGAAGAGTGGCTCCTGCAGCACACCCAACGCGATCAGCGCCATGGGAGTTTCAGCCTTCGTCATCGGTAGCGGTTCGCTGTCGGAAACCGCCAAGAACTCCCTCGGCAAACCCCAACCGTATGAGGTCTACCTGCGGCGCTAGTCGCTGCGATCGACGGCACCTGCGCGGGCACCGATCTGCCCATCGTTCGGACCGTCAGCGAAGCGGCAGACCCCAATCGTCGATGCCGAACTCGTCGCTGTCGGGGTCGACCTGCCCCCCTGCGTCGTCGCTTCGCTCCTCGGCGTCCCCCCGCTCTTCGATCGGGGAGACGGTGTCTGGGTCGACCGGACTCGACACCGAGAGCGGATCGGCTTCGGAAGCGGTCACTGGGTCGGTGTTCTGGTCGCTCACCGTTTGACCCCCTCCGTCGCCTGCGGCGACACCTCCCCCTGAGGGGGAGGACACTGCGGGGGAAGACGTTGAGGGCAAGGATGCTGAGGGGGAGGACACGGAACTTGAGGACTCTGGCTTCGCCGGCGCCAGCGGATACTCCCAGCCGTCGGGGATCGGGTCATCCTTGACGGCGAGCGCGGGCGGGAGCGCATCGCGCTCGGCGGGCCGGGCCGCGCGAACCCGCCAGGCCCCGAGCACCCAACCGCCAACACCCCAGACGAGGGCAACGAGATAGAGAATGGCACCAACAAACGGAATCAGCCAGATCCCAAGACGCCACAAGATCGCACCGACGACGAAGCCGCCGAACAGCCCGCCCTTGCGACGCAGGATGACGTCGCCCGCCGCGGCAACCGCAGGGACCGGGCCGAACACCAGTCCCAACAGCAACACGGCGAGGAGCAGCACCGCCAGCGGCAGTCCGACCAAGGTGGCGGCGAGGAGCAGCACCGCGATGGGGGCGGCGATCAGCGTCAGGAACCCGACAAAGAGCGTCTTGACGGGGTGCCGTTCGATCGCCTCAACGGAGGCGGCACCCGTGCCACGGAACAGCCACAGCAGAATGATGCCGCACACCACGAAAGCCAGGAACCCGAGGATGTTCGCAATCGCGAGGATCACTCCGAAGATGAAGTTCGACTGGGCCGGGAGCTGGACGACCTGACCGTCGACGGTACCCGGCGCAATCGTGGCGGTTGTCGAAGATCGATAGAGCACGTCGCCAGACACCGACGCGCCCGAGTCGATGGCCAGGCGCTGCACAGAGACGTCGACATCGCGACCGACCGACCCCCCGACCGAAGTGTTGAGCAAGCGACCGCGCACGTCGCGGCCCACGGCGCCATCAATGGTCAGCGTGCCACCAAACACGATGACGTCGCGACCGACGCTCCCGGTCCGTCCGATCGTCGCTCCGAGCCCCGTGAGGAACAGGTCGCCCGAGACCACGCCGTCGATCTGTACCTGGGGTGTCGTGGTGCGGAGCGATCCCTCGACGACGCCGCTTTCCTCGATCGTGACCGTCCCGGATGTCAGGGCCAGGACATCGCCGGCGACCGTGCCGGAGATCGACAGATTACCGGTGGTGATCACGAGGTCTCCGTCGATGCGGCCCTCGACGCGTCCCGACGTCGACGCCACGTAGACGTCCTCGGAGATGGGCTTGTCTTCGGCGACGATGAACAGGTCGGTCGTGACCACCGAAGGAGCAATGCTCCCGAGGGCCGGCGCGAGACCAATCAGCAGGGCGAGGCCCGTGATGGCGCGGTAGACGGTCCCCATGGACCGCGGTCTAGAGGGGGAGCGCTTCACGGACGAGATCGAGCAGCGGCCAGGGGTAGACGCCAAGGGCGACGATGGCGACCACGACGACCGCAACCACCATGCGGAGCACCGTCGATACCTCGATGTCCCGGGCGTTCTCTGCGGGAGCAGCGAAGAACATCTTGGCCGCAACCCGGAAGTAGACGTAGAGTCCGACCACGGTGGTGAGCAGGGCAAAGATCGTCAGCCAGAGGTACCCGGCGTCGGCAGCCGCCGTGAACACCGACACCTTCGCCACGAATCCTGCCGTGAACGGAATGCCGCCCATCGCGAGCAACAGCACCAGCATCGACCATGCCATCTCGGGTGAGCGTCGAGCCAGCCCAGCCCAGTCGTCGAGGCTGGACCCGCCGGTGGATGTTCGCGAGACGACCGAGACGATGGCGAACGCGCCGACCAACATGAGCGCATACACAAAGACGTAGAACCACATGGCGCCGACCCCGGCCTCACCAGCGACGAAGGCCATCATGATGTAGCCGGCGTGCGCCACCCCCGAATAGGCGAGCAGTCGCTTGACGTCGGTCTGCACCGCGGCCACTGCGGTTCCGATCACCATCGACAGGCCCGCGATGATCGAGAGGATCGGTGCCCACTCGTCGATCTGCGTTGGCAGCGCGCCGATCAGGATCCGACCGAGGGCGGCGAAGCCGGCGATCTTCACGCCAGCGGCCATCAGGCCAACCGCACCGGTGGGCGCCCCTTGATACACGTCCGGCGCCCATTGGTGGAACGGGGCTGCGGAGACCTTGAACGCGAGCCCGACGATCACAAGCCCCATGCCGAGCAGCAATACGCCCGGCTCGGAAACGATCGACGCCGACAGGAACGACTTCATACCGCCCGCTCCGTAGAACGACGTCGAGCCGGTGGCGGCAAACAGCATCGCCGCCCCGTAGACGAAGATCGCCGAGGCGAGGGAGCCAAGCAGGAAGTACTTCACGGCCGCTTCGTCGGCCTCCGGACGGGTACGGGTGAAGCCCGCCACGACGTAGAAGGCGATCGAGGCAGTCTCGAGGCCGAGGAACAGCATGATCGTGTTCGCCGACATTGCCATCATGTGGAGACCGGCGAAGGCCAGCAGAATCAGAGCAACCAGCTCGACGCCGCGGTCGCGGACTCGTTGCACGAGCGCCCACACTGCTCCCAGCCCGAGCAGCCCAACGGTGAAGATCGCGAACCCGGCGAACGCCGAGTAGTGATCCATCACAACCATGGGGTTGCGCAGGATCGGAACACTGCGGGCACTGAAGAACAGGAGGTCGCTGCCCTCGGCGATCAGTTCGTCGACCGCCCGCCATTGCAGGACGGAGACCACCATCGCCACGACGAACGAGAGCGCCGCTACGAAGCCCCAGTCACGGCGCGGCCGGTCGAGCATGACGCCGAGGATGATCACGATCAGAGCGCCGGCAAGGAGCGCGACCTCAGGTGCGATGGCGAGGAACGAGGCGTTGTTCATTCAGAACCCTCCTCGTCGCCGTCCGCGTCGTGCGAACCGGGCTCACCGTGCATCTCCCCCGGTTCAACCACCTCGTCGACTCGGCCGTAGTCGGGAACGTCGTAGCCGGTCTGTGCCTCGACGCGATCGAGGATGATTTCGACCGACGGCTCGATGCGATCAAGAACCGGCTTGGGGTAGACACCGATGCCGACGATCAGAACGATCAACGGGACCAGGATCGCGAGTTCGCGGAAGCCCAGATCCGCCAGGCCTTCGTTCTTCGGGTTTGTGAGCGGACCGGTGAACACCCGCTCGTACGCCCACAGCATGTAGACCGCGGCGAGGATGACGCCGAATCCGGCGATGATCGCCAGCGCCGGCAGAGTGAGGTAGCTGCCGAGCAGTACGCCGAACTCGCCGACGAAGCCGGACAAGCCGGGGAGACCCACGGAGGCGAACGCCATGAACAGGAAGATCCCGGCGTAGAGCGGCATGACCGTTGCGAGGCCGCCGTATTCGGAGATCAGCCGTGTGTGACGCCGGTCGTAGATCATCCCGATCATCAAGAACAGGGCACCGGTGACGAGACCATGGCTGATCATGATGAAGACGGCGCCCGAAAGACCCTGGCTGGTGAGTGCGAAGATCCCGAGCACCACGAAGCCCATGTGGCTGACCGACGAGTAGGCGACCAATCGCTTGATATCGGGTTGCACGATCGCGACGGCGGCACCGTAGACAATGCCGATGACACCGAGAATCCCAAGGTAGACCGCGAGGTCGACCGATGCCTCTGGGAAGAGCGTCAAGTTGAAGCGGATGAACCCGTAGGCGCCCATCTTCAGCAGGACGCCGGCGAGGATGACGGAGCCTGCCGTCGGCGCTTCGGTGTGCGCATCCGGCAGCCAGGTATGGAACGGGAAGATCGGCACCTTGATCGCGAAGGCGATACCGAACGCGAGGAATAGCCAGATCTGCATGGTCGACGAGATGTCGAGCGACAGCATCGTTCGGAAATCGAAAGCCGTGACGGCCCCGGTGGCGTCTCCGCCCTCGATGGCGAGCACGATGATCCCGGCCAGCAGGAAGATCGAGCCAAATGCGGTGAATAGGACGAACTTGATCGCCGCATACAGGCGGTTGTCGGATCCCCAGACCCCGATGAGCAGATACATCGGCACGAGCACGATCTCGAAGAAGGCGAAGAACAGGAGCAGGTCAAGCGAGAGGAAGACCCCGAGCAACCCCGTCTCGAGCACCAGCATCGACACCATGAACTGCTTCGGGCGCTGAACGACCGACTTCGACGCCGCGATGGCGAGCGGCATCAAGATCCCGGTGAGCACCACCATGAACAACGAGATACCGTCGACGCCGAGACGCCAGCCAACACCGAACGTCTCGGAAAGCACGTAGTCCTCGGTGAACTGGAACAACGGGTCCCCCGTTGCGAAGTTCACGAGGATCCAGAGCGAGGCGGCGAGCGGGAGGATGCTGACACCGATCGCCACGGGGAACACGAGCTCCGGGCGGCGCTTGGGGAGCAAACCGACCGCGATGGCACCGAGCAGTGGCAGCAGAATGAGGATCGTGAGCGTCATCAGAACGCACCCCCCTGCCACAGGAGCCAGAGCAGCACGCCGAGGGTTCCCGCGGCGATAGCGGCGCCATACGAACGCACCCAGCCGGTCTGCAGGATTCGCAGCGATGATCCGAACGACTGCGTCACCGAACCGAGGCCGTTGACGATGCCGTCGATGACCTTCAGATCGAAGACGTTCGCCAGCCACGTTGCGATCGCCTTGCCAGGGGCCACAATGACCCTGCCATAGAGCTCGTCAACGCCGTAGCCATCGAGCGCCGCAGCCCAGTAACCACCCTCTTCGGTTGGGAGCTCACCGCGTCCGTACCGGTGGTAGGCGAAGGCGATGCCGATGACCACCACGACGAGCGAGGTCATCGCGAGCGCCCAGACGGCGAAACCCTCGCTGGGATGTACCTGTTGGATGCCTTCAAAAGACGGCTCGAGGAAGTGCTCGAGTGCGAGCCGCACCGGCGTGTTGAACAGCCCGGCAATCGCGGAGAGCACCGCGAGGACGATAAGCGGGATCGTCATGGTCGACGGCGACTCGTGCGGATGCACGTCGTCATCCCAGCGCTTCTCGCCGAAGAACGTCAGGATGATGAGGCGCGTCATGTAGAACGCGGTGAGCAAGGCGGTCACGACCCCAATGCCCCACAGGATGGTGAAGAAACCGCCCTTGGCGAACGCCGACGCGAGGATCTCGTCCTTCGACCAGAAGCCGGACAGGGGGAACAGTCCGCTGATCGCGAGCCAGCCGACGATCATCGTTACGAACGTGATCTTCATGTACTTGCGCAGACCGCCCATCTTCCACATGTCCTGCTCGTTCGACATGGCGTGGATCACCGAGCCGGCGCCAAGGAAGAGCAGCGCCTTGAAGAAGGCGTGCGTCATGAGGTGGAAGATTCCGGCCGTGAATGCGGTGAGGCCGACCGCCATGATCATGTAGCCGAGCTGGCTGATCGTGGAGTAGGCGAGCACGCGCTTGATGTCGCGCTGGCCGATCGCAATCGTCGCAGCCCACAGCGCGGTCAGCGCACCGACGGTGGCGACAATTGCAAGCGTCGTCGGGGCGAGTTCGAAGAGCGCTGCCGACCGGGCAATCATGTAGACACCCGCCGTCACCATCGTCGCAGCGTGGATGAGGGCCGATACCGGGGTCGGCCCTTCCATTGCGTCGGGGAGCCAGATGTAGAGCGGGATCTGCGCGGACTTGCCGATCGCTCCGACGAAGAGGAGCAGCGTGATCGCCGTCGCCATTCCCACGCTGAGCAGACCGCTCGCTTCGCCGAACACCACGCCGAAATCGAGCGTGCCGAACGCCGCGAAGATCAGCATGAGGGCAACGAGGAAACCCCAGTCACCGATCCGGTTGACGATGAACGCCTTCTTCCCGGCCGCAGCAGCCGACGGCTTCGAGAACCAGAAGCTGATGAGCAAGTACGACGAGAGCCCGACAAGTTCCCATCCGACGAACATCAGGCCGAAGTTGTCGGCGAGGACGAGCGTCAGCATCGAGGCGATGAACAGGTTCATGTAGCTGAAGAAGCGGGGATAGCGCTCGTCACCGTGCATGTAGCCGACCGAGTAGATGTGGATCAGCCCACCGACGCCGGTGACGATCAACGTCATCAGGGCAGACAGCGGATCCCACAACAGCGAGGCGTTCGCCCCGACCATCGGGATCCAGGAGAACAAGAAGACGATCTCGGGTTCGCCGTCACTCAGGAACGGCACCGTCAGGATCGCGGCCATGATGAACGGGATCACGACGAGGGCAGACGCCAGCCAACCCGACGCCGGTTCGCCGATGCGCTTGCCGAAAAACATCAGCGTGGCAGCGCCGAGGAGCGGAAGTGCGATGAGGAGCCAGAGGTAGTCGATCACGCGATCATCCCTTCAGCTCCGAAAGGGTGTCCACGTTCGCGGTGCTCCTGCGACGGAACACGGCTACGAGAATCGCGAGGCCAACCGTGACCTCGGCGGCGGCAACAACCATGACGAATAGCGCTGCGACCTGTCCCTCGATCAGACCGAGTTCGCTCCCAGCGGCCACGAACGTGAGGTTCACGGAGTTCAGCATCAGCTCGATCGACATGAACATCACGAGCGCGTTGCGGCGCATCAGAACGCCGGCGGCCCCCATGGAGAAGAGCACTGCGGCGAGCGACATGTACCACGCGACGGTGACGATCATGTGCCCTCCTCCTGCTCCGCGTCGCGCACGGCGGTGGGGCCGAAGAGTGCGAGGGCGATGGTCCCGAGCGCCGCGATCGTCAGAAGGAACACGGTCGAAAGGAACGCAATCGTCCAGGTCCCGAAGATCGCGTCGGCGACTATCTCGATGGACCCGATCACACCTGGGATACCGAATGCGTCGCTCCCGGTGACCCATGCCCGACTTCCGGCAAGGATGATCACGGCGGCGAGACCAATGGCGACAACAAACGTGATCCCGCGCTGGAACGGGATCGTCTCAGCACGATCCTCTCGCTTGTCCACGCCGATCATCATGATGACGAACAGGAACAGGGTCATCACCGCGCCGGCATAGACAAGCAACTGAACGGCGGCGAGGAAGTGGGCGTCGAGCAAGACGTACAGCAACGACATGGCGAACATGACGATGAGCAGGCCCATCGCTGAGTAGACGGGGTTGCGTGCCGTCAGCATGACGACCGCACCCGCCAGAGCGACAGCCGCGAAGACGCCGAAGAGGATGACTTCAGTCATCGACCACCTCCGGCCGTCGAGTCGTCAGGCGCGAGGCAGTCGCGAATCGACAGTCGTCAGTCAGTGGTCGAGTCGACAGTCGACAGTCGTTGGTCGGCAGGAAGAGAGTCATCAAGACGCCTCCTCGGATTTGGGATCTGGAGGAGCATCGACGGCTGGGTCCTCGGGACTGCCGACTGGCGACTGGGGACTGGCGACTGGGTCCTCGGGACTGCCGACTGGGGCTTGTCCCGGCTCTGCTGGGGCGAGACCACCCATTCGGGCGCTTGGCGTCCAGGCCTCGATGCCTTCGAATGCAGCGCGTCCCGATGGAGACGTGGCTCTCATCCAACCGTCGCCGAGCTTCAGTTCGTTGATGTCGATCAACGGCGTCACCGGGAGCGGGTGATTCGGGGTCCCGTCGGGCTCGACCAAGAGGGCATCCTTGTCGAAGATGCCCTCTTCGCGGTCGGTGACCGACATCTCGAACAGGTGCGTCATCGTGATCGCCTCGGTCGGGCAGGCCTCCACACACATCGCGCAGAAGATGCACCGCAGCATGTTGATCTCATATACGAAGCCGAACCGCTCGCCGGGACTCACCGGGTCGTCCGGCGGATTGTCGGCGCCGCGCACGTAGATGCAACGGGCAGGGCACACGCCGGCGCACAGCTCGCAGCCGATGCACTTCTCCATGCCATCCGGATAGCGGTTGAGCACATGCCTGCCGTGGAAGCGCTGAGGCTTCTCGCGCTTTTCTTTCGGATAGCGCGTCGTCAACTTCGGCTTGAACATCTGCCGGAGCGTCACGGACAACCCGCGCCACGGACCGAGGAGATCGGCAAACCAGCTCATCGCAGCACCTCCCTCATGCCCATGGCAACCCAAATCGTCGAATACCGATCGCCACCATCGCGAGGATGATCCAAGCCAGCGAAATCGGAATGAGGCGCTTCCATCCGAATGCCATCAGCCGGTCGTAGCGCATCCTGGGGAACGTGGCCCGTACCCAGATGAACAGGAACACGATCAGGAAGGTCTTGAGCAGGAACCAGCCGACCGGAAGCAGATACTGGAGGAAGGTGGGTCCGAAGACGGGACCCTGCCACCCACCGAAGAACAGCGTGACGGTGAGTGCCGACATGGTGAACAGGTTGATGTACTCGGCGAGGAAGAACAGAGCGAACCGCAAGCCCGAGTATTCCGTGTGGAATCCGCCGACGATCTCCTGCTCCGCCTCGACGAGGTCGAACGGAGCACGGTTCGTCTCGGCGAATGCGGCGATCAAAAAGACGACGAATGACGGGAGCAGCACGATGTTCCAGGCTGGGAGGAAGCCGAAGTAGGTTCCGCCCTGCGCCTCCACGATGCCAGCCACCGAAGTCGTTCCGGTGTACATGATCACGGGGACGATCGCGAGGCCCATCGCCGCCTCGTACGAGATCATCTGAGCCGACGCGCGAACCGAACCGAGCAGTGGGTACTTGGACCCCGATGACCACCCAGCGAACGTGATCGCGTAGACCGCCATCGATGAGAGGGCGAGGATGTAGAGGACGCCGACGTTGAGATCGGTGACCTGGAGGGTGTAGGTGGTGTCGCCGATCGTGATCGGCGCCCCGATGGGGATGACGAGGAAGATCATGAGCGCCGGCAAGAGCGCCATCACGGGTGCCGCGAGGTAGAGCACGACGTCGGCGCGGTCCGGAGTCATCGACTCCTTGAACATCAGCTTGATGCCGTCCGCCAGCGTCTGCAGGATCCCGAACGGTCCCGCACGCGTCGGTCCAAGACGATTCTGCATGAAGGCAAGCAGTCGGCGCTCGGCCCAGATCAACAGGATCACGACGCCGAACAAGAACACGAACGCGATCAGCACCTTGACGGCGGCGACGATGAAGTCCTCCATCAGGCGTCACCCCCTCGCACGGCATCGACTCGCACGGTTGGGACGGCGCCGAGTGCGGCCGTCGCAGCAAGGTTGAACGGCACGTAGACGGTGCCCTCTTCGAGCGTCGGATCGATGACCACCGGCAGTTGCACGTCGCCATCACCGTGGACCACGACCTCGTCTCCATCGACGACCGCCAACAGTGAGGCATCCCGCGGATGGAGGTAGGCCGCGCCGTGGGGTGCCAGGCCCGAGATTCCGGTGCTGTGGCGAACGATGACCCCATCGTCGTACAGGACCCTCGCCGAGTGAAGGGCAAGATGCCCAGAAGTGACCGACAGGCCGGGGTCGATCGGTGTGACCGTGAGTGGTTGGGTGCCGTCCGGGCCAGGCAGCACGATCCCTTCGCGCCCCGGACCCCAGGTAAGTCCGTCCCACGTCACGCCGGCATAGGCAGGTGCAACCCGAGCAATCTCCTCGGCGACCGTCTCTGCGGTCGACGCGCCAAGGTCGGTTCCCATCGCCGCAGCCACGTCGTTGATGATCGACCACACGGGCCGGGAGGTGCCGGCGGGCGCGACGATCCGGCTGACCTTCTGGACGCGCCCCTCGAGGTTGGTTGCCGTGCCTTCGACTTCGCCAAGACCGGCAACGGGGAACACCACGTCTGCGGTAGCGCCGGAGTCGGAGAGGAACATCTCGAATGCGACCACGAACTCCGCAGCAGCGAGACCGGCGGCAGCGATGGACGGTCGCGGATGGTCGCGCACGGGGTCGGCGCCGTTTAGCACCAGCGCCTTCGCGTCTTGCGCGGTAAGGGCTTCCAGGATTGCTGTGGCATCCATGCCGGGCCCGGCGGGGAATGACCCCCAGGCAGACTCGAGGGCTGCTCGGCCGGCTTCGTCGCCAAGTGCCACCCTTCCGGGGAGCAGGTTCGGTGCCACGCCCATGTCAAGCGCACCGAAGACGTTGCCGCGACGTACGAGCGGGAGAATCTTGGCATCGGGGAGGTCGACGGCGAAGGCGGCAACCGCCTCGGCCATGGCGGGATCTTCGGCGAGTCCGGTCCGGCCG
Source organism: uncultured Acidimicrobiaceae bacterium (assembly GCA_964581295.1). Lineage (GTDB taxonomy): Bacteria > Actinomycetota > Acidimicrobiia > Spongiisociales > UBA5794 > JAHEEL01. The sequence continues at coordinate 9,511 of CAZONX010000018.1, read as the reverse complement.
ACGAGTGCGACCACGGGACCGTTGCCGAGGGTGGCACGCACCTCGGCATACTCACCGTCACCTGCAGCGAGCTTGCGCAGCACGTCGGGTCCGGTGCCCGGCTTGTAGCGGATGGTGTCGGAAGCGACGTCGTCGAGGCCCGTGCGGCGGGGATGCACAATCACGAGATTCGCGCCGAGCTCGGTGGCGGCGCGGCGAACTCGCAGGTAGAGGACCGGAAGCTCTTCTTTCAGGTCCGGGCCCCAGAGGAGGATCGTCTTGGCCGTTTCCAAATCGTTGATCTCGGCACGCGGCATGACACCGACGGCGAAAGCGGGGTCGAGGCCGTCGGCAAGTTGGGAGTCGAGGTGAGGGCTGCCGACGACCGTTCGCATGAACTTGGAGAACGCATACGCGTCTTCGTTCGTTGAGCGTGCACCACCGAGCCCGGCGACTTCACCGCCGTCGTACGCACCAAGGCGATCGGCAACCAAGGTGATTGCCTCGGCCCAGGTGGCCTCACGGAAGTCTCCATCTTCCTTGATCAGCGGCGTGGTGATCCGCTCGGACGACTGGCTGTGATCGTGGACGAAACGGTCCTTGTCCGACAGCCAACCGTGGTTCGTGGCGTCGTTGTCGACGCCGTAGATGCGGATGATCTCGTTGTGGCTCGTCTGCACCGAGATCTTCGAATGGACCGAATCGACGAACGATACCGATTCGACCGCATCGATATCCCACGGCCGGGCCTTGAAGCGGTAGGGCTTGGCAGTGAGCGCACCGACCGGGCAGATCTGCACGGTGTTGCCGGAGAAGTAGGAGGCGAACGGTTCGTCGGGGAAGGTGATCACCTGGACGTAGTTGCCGCGGTCCTTGAACTCGATGAGCGGATCGCCGGAGATCTCGTCGGAGAACCGGGTGCACCTGGCACACAGGACGCAGCGCTCGCGGTCGAGCAGGATCAGATCGGAGATCTCGATCGGTTTCTCGAAGTGTCGCTTCTCTTCAACGAAACGGGATTCGCCAGGCCCGTAGGCAAAGGCTTGGTCCTGGAGCGGGCACTCGCCGCCCTTGTCGCACACGGGGCAGTCGAGCGGGTGGTTGATCAACAAGAACTCGAGCACACCCTCCTGGGCCTTCTTGGCGACCTCGGATTTGGAGTGAACGATCATGCCATCACTGACCGGCATCGTGCACGATGGGACGAGTGCGGTTCCGCGCGGCCCTTCGACCTCGACGAGGCAGGCCCGGCACAGCCCGACGGCATTCATGCGCGGGTGGTAGCAGAATCGTGGGATGTAGGTCCCAGCCTTCTGAGCGGCTTCGATGAGCGGCTGGCCTGCTTCGACTTCGACGTCGACGCCGTCGAGGTTGATGGTCACGGTGGTGCGCTCGTCAGTCAACGGCGACCTCCGTGTTGTCCGCTTTGGCGAGGTCGGGGATCATCGCCTCAACCTCGTCTCGGAAATAGCGCATGATCGATACGACCGGCGCCGTCGCCGAGGGACCCAGCGGACAGATCGTCGTCATGGCCGGCGGCCATGCGAGCCCAGGGCTGATGTTGTCGGATACGTCGAGGAGCAGACCAATGTCCTCGGGTCGGCCGTAGCCATCGAGGATGCGGCTCAAGATCCGCTCGAGCCAAGTCGTGCCTTCGCGGCACGGCGTGCACTGACCGCACGACTCGTGCGAGAAGAATCGGACGAGCCGGTGCGCGACACCGACCACGTTCGTCGAGTCGTTCATCACGATGACCGCTCCGGATCCGATCATCGATCCCT
>CAZONX010000018.1:0-7651 GCA_964581295.1 uncultured Acidimicrobiaceae bacterium | reverse complement strand
ACGTTCGTCGAGTCGTTCATCACGATGACCGCTCCGGATCCGATCATCGATCCCTGCTTGGCGATGTCGTCGATGGTGACGGGAGTGTCGAGATGCTCGCTCGGGACGAACCACGGCGCAGACGCTCCACCGGGAACCCATGCCTTCAGTTCACGGTCGTCGAGGATCCCTCCGCCGACGTCGTAGATCAAGTCGCGCCACGTCATTCCGGCGACGATCTCATAGTCGCCGGGCTTCTTCAGATGCCCGGAAAGCGACATGACGCGGGTGCCGGACGAGGTCTCGGGCCCGATCGCGGCGTACTTCGCACCACCGTTGGCAACGATCCACGGCACGTTCGAGATCGTCTCAACGTTGTTGACGATCGTTGGCTTCGCGTAGAGGCCCTCGACGGCGGGGAACGGAGGCTTGATGCGCGGCTCGCCTCTGCGGCCTTCGAGGCTCGACAGTAGGGCCGTCTCCTCGCCGCAGATGTAGGCGCCTGCGCCAAGGTGAACGGTCACGTCGAGATCGAAACCGGAACCGAGGATGTCCTTGCCAAGGAAGCCAGCCTCGTAGGCCTCGTCGATCGCTCGCTGGAGCCGACGTGCCGGCTTGGGGTATTCACCGCGGATGTAGACGAACGCGTGCTGCACGTCGAGGGCAAAGGACGAGATCGCAATTCCCTCGACCAGCTGATGCGGGTCGCGTTCGAGGAGCATCCGATCCTTGAACGTTCCCGGTTCGGATTCGTCACCGTTGACGACGAGATAGCGCGGTCGGGTATCCGGCGGGAGGAATCCCCACTTCACGCCGGTCGGGAACGAGGCACCGCCGCGTCCTCGGATGTTCGACGCCTTGACCTCGGCGATGACGTCCTCGGGCTTCATCTTCTTGAGCGCCTTGCGGAGCGCCTCGTAACCGCCGGTGTCGAGATAGCGGGTAAGCGCGTTCGAATCCGCCGGGTGCGCCTCCATCCGCGAAAGCAAGATCTTGGAGGTCATGCCGACGCTCCTTCGGACCGTCGGAGTCGCCAGTCCCCAGTCGCCAGGCACCAAGCGCGCCCGACAACTTCGCCAACAGATCGGGCTGACGACTGGCGGCCAACGACTGGCGACTTCACAATCATTCGCCTTCACCCTTCGCCGTTCCGTAGGGGCTGAATGCCGGCAGCGCGACGATGGCGCCTTCGGTCTCTTTCGGTCCCCAGTCGAACGACTCGTCGCCGCCGAAGAGCATCTGCATCTCGTCGCCAAGCACGATGGCCGGTTTCGCTTCGCGCAGCCATTTGATCAGGTCGCGCGCCTTGTCCGGTTCGACCCCCTCGATCAACTCCCAGTTGACCGCCACAGCCGGGGCACCGCCGCAGGCTCCTGCGCACTCGACATGCTCGACCGAGATCTCACCGTCCGGCGTCGTCTCTCCGTCGAGGATCCCGGTGGCGTCCTCGATCGCTTCAAGCACGGCGTCGGCTCCCCTGAGGTAGCAAGAGATCGACGTGCATACCGAGACGAGGTAGTCCCCGACCGGGTCACGCTTGTACATCGTGTAGAACGAGGCAACGGCCTGGACCTGCACCGACGAAAGGCCAGTCATCTCTGCAACCTCTCGCATCGCCTCGTCCGTGACGTAGCCGTGCTCGTGCGCCGCGACGTAGAGCAGCGGCATGGCGGCCGATCGCTTCTCTGGATACGCATCAAGCAGCTGCTGCGCTCGCCGCTGGTTCTCGTGACTCCAGGAGCTGATCATCGGTCGACGTCTCCCAACACCGGATCGAGCGAGGCGAGCGTCGCTATGACGTCGGCGACAATGAGATCCGTCATCATCGCCGGAAGCGCCTGAACGGTTGCGAACGACGGTGCGCGCACGTGGAGACGCCACGGCTTCGCTCCGCCTTTCGAAACGAGGTACATGCCAAGCTCGCCGCGCGGCGATTCGACGGCTTGGTAGGCCTCGCCAACCGGGACCTTGAAACCCTCGGTGAACAGCTTGAAGTGATGGATCAACGCTTCCATCGACTCGTCAATGCGCTTGCGCGGCGGCGGCGTCACCTTGCGATCGTCGGTTCGATAGTCGCCGGCCGGCATGGTCTCGAGCACCTGTTCGACGATGCGCAGCGACTGCCGGACCTCTTCGGTACGCACGAGGTAGCGGTCGAACACGTCGCCGTGCTTGCCGAGGGGTACGTCGAACTCGTACTGCTCGATACCGCTGTACGGGAAGGCCTTGCGCAGGTCGAAGTTGATGCCCGCAGCGCGAGCGATTGGACCGGTCACGCCATATTGGTGGGCTTCCGCAGGCGTGATGACGCCGACCCCCTGGGTTCGGTCGAGGAAGATTGGGTTTCCGTTGAGCAGGTCCTCGTAGTCGTCGAGCCCCGCTCGCACGACATCGAAGATGCCCTCAACGTCGTCCTCCCAGCCTTCTGGCAGATCGGCGGCGACACCACCGGGGCGGATGTAGTTGTGGTTCATCCGGAGCCCGGTCACCTTCTCGAAGAACGCGAGGATCGACTCGCGTTCCCGGAAGCCGTAGAGCATCATCGAGAGAGCGCCCACATCGATGCCGAACGTCCCAAGCCAGACAAGGTGGCTCGAGACCCGGTTCAGCTCGGTCATCAGAACCCGGATGGCTTGTCCCCTCGGCGGGATATCGACGCCGAGCAGTTGCTCAACGACAAGCGAATAGCAGAGCTCGTTGTTGAGTGGCGAGAGGTAGTCCATGCGGGTCACGTTGGTCCCGCCCGACATGTACGGCAGCGTCTCGGCCGTCTTCTCCATGCCGGTGTGAAGGTATCCGATGATCGGTTTCACGCGGCGAACCGTCTCGCCCTCGAGCTCCATCTGGAGACGAAGCACGCCGTGGGTTGCCGGGTGCTGCGGTCCCATGTTGATGATCTGTCGCTCGTCGTCGACGATCACTTCGTCTTCGATGTAGTCGTCATCGACGGTGACACCGCGCTGGATGGAGAGAGCCGGATCGAGGTCGCGGGGCAGCATCTCCTGGGCGCCTTCGTCCGTTGCGTTGGCGATCCACTCCGGCTCTTCCGTTCCTGCGACCCAGATGTCGTGCTCGCGCCGGCGCCCGTCGGCGTCCAGGGCGCCATCGGTCGCCTCGGCCGGCGAATCGAGCGTCGGGGCAGGGGCCGCGTCTTCGGGGGTGCGGGTTGAATCGCTCATGTTGACTTGTGCGATCCCTTGAACTGCACCGGCACCGAGCCGACGCTGTAGTTCTTGCGCAACGGGTGCCCGCTCCATTCGTCGGGGAGCAGGATCCTGGTGAGGTCGGTGTGGCCATCGAAGACGATCCCGAACAGGTCCCAGGTCTCGCGCTCGTAGAAGTTCGCGCCGGCGTAGATCGCGGAAATCGACGGAACGGTCGGGTCGTTGCCCAGGATCTCGACCTTGATCCTCAGCCGCTGCGTGTGTTCCATGGAGAGCACGTTGATGACCACGTCGTAGCGCGGATCCTGGTTGAGGTGATCGACGCCGCAGACGTCGATGAACGTCTCGAATCCGGCGTCCTTCACCGCTTGCGTGAATGCAAGCAGTTCGTCGCGTTCGACGATCGCAGTGTCTTGGCGCGGGCCGTTTCGCGGCTGGAACGAGGTGAACTCGACCCCGGGAAACGCCGTCGCGAGGTCGGCGAGGATCGGGTCATCCGGGAGCACGCGAGCGGGTGCGCCTTCGGCGACCTCCTCCGCCTCCAGGGACGCATCCTGCGGGATCGCTTCGTCGCTCATCACACGAGCATCCCGCCGTCGCGCTTGATCTCACCGGACATGATCTTGTCGTGCAGCGTGAGGATGCCGTGCATCAGCGACTGCGGGCCGGGTGGGCATCCGGGAACGTACACGTCGACGGGGACGATCTCGTCGACGCCCTGGACGAGGGCGTAGTTGTTGAACATTCCGCCCGTCGATGCGCACGCACCCATCGAGATGACCCACTTCGGTTCGGCCATCTGGTCGTAGACCTGGCGGAGCACCGGCGCCATCTTCTGAGATACGCGACCGGCAACAATCATCAGGTCGGCCTGTCGTGGAGAGGCGCGGAACACCTCCATGCCAAATCGTGCAAGGTCGTAGTGCGCGGTGCCGGCTGCCATCATCTCGATAGCGCAGCAAGCCAGCCCAAAGGTCGCCGGCCACATCGAGCGGGTGCGCGTCCAGTTGACGCCCTTCTCCATGGTGGTGAGGAGAAAGTTCGGATTGCTCGCTTCGCCGGCCACTACGCGGCCTCCTCGATCGTGGCGTCCGGAGCGACCACTCGGCGATAGCGTGCCCGGGATGCGACATTCCAGTCGAGAGCTCCGCGCTTCCAGACGTAGCCGAGCGTCTCGATGAGCAGGATCATGAAGATGCCGACAGCGGCGATCCCAGCCCAGCCGAATTCGTCCATGCGGACCGCCCACGCGAAGAGGAAGATGATCTCGACGTCGAAGATCACGAAGAGCATCGCGACCAGATAGAACTTCACTGGGAACCGCTCGGCCGGCTCTTGGAGAGGCACGATGCCGCACTCGTAGGGGGCGAGCTTCTCGGGCGTCGGGTTGTTCGGGGCGAGCTTCCACGACAGATACAGCGAGACCACCGCGAACCCGAGTCCGAGGAGGAACATCAAAGCGATCGGAAGATACGCAGCAAGATCCATGTTCAGGGCGAGAGTCTACGGCTCTCAGGCAGCTTGCCAAACTGTGGACACAGTCGCCAGTCTTCAGCCGCCAGTCTCCAGTCCGGGTTGGCTAGTCCCAGTCGGGCATCCCAACTGGTGCGTGCGAAACCGACGACTCTGCAGCATCGGCGGGAACCGCTACGGAAGCGACAAGGAGCGGCAATCAGAAGCGGAGGCCGACGCCCCACGACTGGCGACTGGCGACCGACAACCGACGACTTCTCTCCTACTCTCCCCCGCCATGATCGAACTTGCTGATCGTTCGCTGCTTCGTTGGGCGGTTGTTGGGGACGTGGCCGTCCTGGTCGTCCTCACGGTGATCGGCTTCGCTTCACATTCCACCCTCGACCAGACGTGGCGGTTGGTGGTCACGACACTCGGCGTCCTCGCGGCATGGGCGATCGTGGGGCCGTGGTTCGGCGTTTTCTCGGTAGAGGTATTGACGCGATGGCAGTCGGTGTGGAGGGTCGCGCTGGCGTGGGCAATCGCAGCTCCGGTGGCCGGCTTCCTGCGGGGCCTGGTGCTCGACCTGAGTGTCTCCCCGACGTTCATCCTCGTGACGATCATCGTCAACGGGGCTGCGATGGTGGTGTGGCGAGCGGCGTACGCCGCGTTCGAGGCTCGCCGGGTCTGATCAGGGCTTGATCCGCCGCGCCCCCGGGAGCTCCACCGCTCGCTCAATCGCGACGTAGACCTTCTCGGCCATGCCGCGCTCCTCCGGCTCCAGCAGGTTCGCCATGACCTTCAGCACCCACTCCATGAGCGGACGTGAGCGTATGCCGACGGTCGTGAGCGTGCGCATGATCGCCGGATTGCCAATTGCCGAGACGAAGATCCGCGCTACGCGGTGGTAGGCCGCGTACGCCTCGACCAGTGCATCGTCGTAGGTCGCGAGCACCGCCGGTTCATCCGTCGCAATCGCCTCGGCAATGAGATTGGCGGCAAGACGGCCGGTCTCGTACGCGTAGTCGATCCCTTCGCCGTTGAACGGATTGACCGCTCCTGCGGCATCGCCGACGACGACCCAATTCCTCCCCGTCTTCGGTCCGACCGAGAACGCCATCGGCAGCTTGCCGCCGATCGGACGGGCGACCGGGTCGTTCCCGACCTGCCAGTGGTCGGGAAGGTCGGCGAGGTAGGCGTCGAGGATTCGGCTCGTGTTGATGTCCTTCCACCCCTTGAACGTCGACACGAGGCCAGCACCGACATTGACGGTGCCGTCCCCCATCGGGAACACCCAGCCGTAACCCGGCATGGCCCTTCCCTGCCGGTCGCGGATGTCAAGTTGGCTCTCGATGAAGCCGTCGGTCGAATTCGGACTCTCCCAGTAGCCACGCACCGCGAGACCGAACGGGTAGTCGCGGCGCCGCTCGGTGCCGAGCTTCCGGCCGAAGCGCGACAACGAGCCGTCCGCCACCACCACATAGTCGGGGCGGATGACCTCGGGATCCTCGTCCTCGCGACGGAGTTCGACGGCGGTCAATTCAGAGCCGTCGACAACGGGAACCGCTTCGACGCCCTGAAGCACCGTCGCTCCTGCAGACTCGGCAAGGCCGGCCACGCGGCCGTCGAGATCCGATCGGCGGAGCGTCGCTCCCCAGTTCGGGTAGATGGAGTGCTCCGGCCACGGCATCTCGAGCATCACATCGCCGGCGTAGGACCGCAGCCCAACAATGCGGTGAACGTCCGGCCGATCAAAGTCGAACCCCATATCGACGAGTTGACGGACTGCTCGCGGCGTGAGGCCGTCTCCGCACGCCTTCTCTCTGGGATAGTGCTTCTTCTCGACCAGCAACACATCGACGCCGCTCTGAGCGAGCCAGAAGGCGGCAGAGGCACCGCCGGGTCCACCGCCGACGACGAGCACTTGGGGAGATTCGGACATGCAGCAGAGGCTAGAACCGGCCGTCGCCTTCTTTCGAGGAAGGTCGGCTCAGCCCTCGGCGTCGACGGCCTCGAAGCCGCATTCTGATTCGACGGCCTCGACTTCGAGACCTCCGAACTCGACGCGTTCGTAGAGCGTGACCTGCGCAATCTCGGCCTCGGTGAGTTGCCCCTCGAACCCGGGCATGCCGCCGGCGACCGGGGTGTTGTTGGCGCCGTAGGTAGCGTCCGGCCAGTCGCTCGAACCGAGAGCGATCCACTCGATCTGCGACGAGCACGAATCGACAGGGAACGCTTCGAGGACGGCACCGCCCGCCATCGCCGGGCCGGCGCCGCCGCCGCCGTTCACACCGTGGCACACGGCACACGCGGCAACGTAAATCTCGGCACCGGCGGAGAAGTTGCTGACCTCATCCACGCCGTATGCCCCGCCATCGCAGCTCACGGCTTCTCCCGTGGCCGGGTCGATCGCGAGTTGGCCGGCGCTGCCGCAGGTCGGCTGGTTCGGAACTACGACGACGTAGAGCACCGCGAGAAGCGGGACCACGATCAGCACCGCTGCAAGCCAAGCCGGATAGCGGCTGCGCAGCGACCGTGGTTCCTCTGGTTCGGGCTCTTCGATCACGTCTTCAACGGGACTCGGAATGGCGGCCTTCGCTGGTTCGCTGACTGGCCCCCCTGCGTCGTTGCTTCGCTCCTCCGCGTCCCCCGGTCCTTCAGCCGGGGGGACGGCAACTGCGCCACCGACTTCGATCCCCTCGTCAGCGGCCCACTCGGCGAGGACATCATCAACCGAACCGCCCTGCTGCTTCGCACGCGCCTTCGCAGAACGCTCAACCAACGACTCCGGCATCTTGCGCGCCACAGCAACCGCAGCGAGAAGGGCCGCACCACTCAAGCCAGCCGACTGACCCCCTCCGTCAGCGGCTCCGCCACTGCCACCTCCCCCTGAAGGGGAGGAAACCTCGGGAACGTCAGCAGCAGGCTCGGGGGCTCCGACCTCGATGCCTTCTTCAGCGGCCCACTCGGCGAGGACATCATCAACCGAACCGCCCTGCTGCTTCGCACGCGCCTTCGCAGAACGCTCAACCAACGACTCCGGCATCTTGCGCGCC
>CAZONX010000017.1:0-31081 GCA_964581295.1 uncultured Acidimicrobiaceae bacterium | reverse complement strand
GCCAAACGAGGTAGAGCGCACCAGCCAGCTTGATGCCGGTGAACACGGCGATCGACCGTCCCACGAGGGCTCCAAGACCCAAAGCTACGAAGACCATCTGGACATACACGCCCGCAGAGTTGCCGAGAGCTGTGATCAGTGCCACTCTGCGGCCCAGCGCGACCCCCCGGCTGACGATGAACATCACGCTCGGCCCAGGTACGGCGATGAGGGCGAACGACAACGCTGCGAACGCTGCGATGGAATTGAGCGGTGGCATCCCGAGAGTATGCAGCGGAGATCGCCCGGAGGCAATACCGCGCTACCCACGACCGGCGACACGAGCGGTCCCACCTGACCACCCGTGCCGCCTTCACCTGCCGACATGGGCGACATGATGTGGTCGGGGCGTGTACTTGGCACAACGTCAGAACTGCTCGCGGGGAGCTGTTGTGCTTCGTCGGCCGGCGTGTGCCCGACTCTCGTCGGACGGCCGTAAATTCGACCGCGAGGGCGACCGTTTCTCTCGGGCTACTCCGTCGTGACGTTGACGTCGACAGCTACACAGGTCTCTCCATCGACCGAATCAGCGAAACACAGGCTCCGCATGGAGATGCCCGACGAAGCATCTCCCGATGCCGTCGTCCAATTCGCGAACTCCATGGCTCCGTCGTCGCCGCTGACGCTGCTCGTCGATGCAGACCACTCGTCCGACTGACCGGAAGTCCAGTCATCGTAGAACGCCTGAATTGCGGCGAAATCTCCGTTTGGATAGGCGAGAGAGACTGTCGAAGACCGACCGGAAGTGAAGACCGCTGTGACCTCATAGCCATCAGGGAGTGGGATCGGGAATCCCCCGGGCACCTCTCCACCACCGACAGTGATGGCCCCGTCATCGGTCTCCACCGAAACCTCACCTGACTCTGTGTCGATCTTCACATCTCCGCCGCCCACCGCCTCTTCGATCACCTGTTCTGTGATTACTTCCGCTGCCGATTGACATGCTGTGAGAAGTAGCGCCAACGCGACGAAGCCAAGTGCGATCCGTTTCATGAATACCCCATCTCCTTGTGCCCCCCAATCCCCAGGGGTCGAGTGTCCAACATACCGACCCGGTCAGTGCAATGGGAGTAATCCATAAGGCAGACTCCTTGGCGATGGCGTCAACGAAACCGCACTACCCGCATACTCAACCACGACCGTCGCATCACTCGACCGGGCCCCGTCGTCACCTGTACAGCCAGTAAGCAGCCACACAGCAGCCACGACCGACCACGGTTCAAATAGACGCTGTTCCCTACGAACGTGGGGAGACGCGGACGCGCTCGCGCTCGTCCGCAGAAGGAGCATCGCTCTCGGCCACATTTCCGCGTTTCGGGCCTCCAGGCCACCCCGTCTGGTGCGCGTCCCGAGGCCTCAGTTGCGAGATCCGGACTCCCATTCGGCCCCTCCGCTGCGTTCCGGCCTTCGGGCGGATGCTTGTGCCTCGGCCACACTTCGTGCGAAGGAGGCCAAGTATTCGAGGTGCTCAGAGTTCGTATCCGGAGGCGTGTTCGCCCTCCTCGTCGAAGAGTGTCATGGCGGTTCTTGTCCCGATCGGAGCCCCGCACATCTCGCAATTCGTTGGGATTCCGGTCTCCTCGGCGCTCGGGGCAACCGCTCCGCCGAAGACCTTGATTGGAGACGCCGCCTCGCTCAATCGATCGAGATCCCGGTTGATGGTCATGCGGGACAGGCCGAACTCCGCAACGAGGTATGCGACGCGAACGCTCCCGTTCTCAGCAATGAGTTCGAGGATGGGTTGGTGGCGATCCGAGGGGAGCGCGCGCGTTACCTTTCGTTACAGTTTGGGACAATTGGCGCGGATCGGACCAAAGCGAGTCGCCCGCTCCAAACTGCACGTCGGGAACTAGGAATCAGCGAGGAGCACCGTTCGGAGTCTCCCGGCTCGTGGCCTAGAGCAGGTCGGCGGACTCGAGCACTTGGGAGTTGTAGAACGTGGCCAGGTAGGCGAGGGCCTGTTCCTGAGCGTCGTCGTATCGGTCGCCGGTCATCGGTTCGAACATGCACGTGGCGTCGGAGACGACGGCGACTTCGATCCCCCGGAGGAAGGCGTCGTAGGCGGTGTGCCGGCAGCAGCAGTTGGTGTGCTGGCCCACAACCACCATCTTCCCGATGTTGTGTACCCGGCACGTGGCGTCGAGATCGGTCTCGGTAAACGCCGAGTAGAAGCGTTTGGGAACGACGATGTCGTCTCCCTCGGGGGTGAGGCCGGGGACCACTTCTGCACCGGGCGAGCCGGCCAACGCATGTTCCCCGAATACCTCGAACTCGACATCACCGGCCTTGTGGGCATCGTTCGCATAGACGACCACCCAATCGTCGCGATCGCGGGCGGCGTCGGCGAGTTGGTCGATCGTGTCGATGATCGGCTCGGCCGCCGGGTTGGCAAGCGTTCCGTCAACGAAATCGTTCAGCATGTCAAGGACGACGAGCGCGGTCTTCATTGATGTCTCCTATGTCTGGATCGAAGAAGTGAGACTCGAGACAGGAGACCCGACACGACTCAATGTCTCTTGTCTCTGGTCTCTCAGTCCCGAAAGTTCACGAATTGGAGGGGGACGCGGAAGTCGAGGGCCCTGATCTCTGCGATGACGTCTTGTAGGTCGTCGCGCTTCTTGCCCTGGACGCGCAGCTGGTCTCCCTGGATCTGGGTCTGGACCTTCAGCTTCATGTCGCGGATGTCCTTCGCCAGCGCCCGAGCATCGTCCTGGTTGATGCCCTGGTTCAGCGTGAAGTCCGCCCGGGATCGGCCACCGCCGACCGGCTTGATCTCACCGCCGGAGATCGACTTGAGCGACACCTTGCGCTTCACGAGCTTGGTCTTGAGCACGTCGATGGCGGCCTCGACACGATGATCGGAGGCAGAGTTGACGACGATCCCGTCTTCGGTGAGCGAGATCTCCGTGTCGGTGCCCTTGAAGTCGTAGCGGTTAACGACCTCGCGCATCGACTGGTCGACCGCGTTGCGGACTTCCTGCATGTCCACCTGGGAGACGATGTCAAATGACGGCATTGATGACTCCTATTTCGAGAACGGGCGACCTTCGGGTCCGCGACGCACCACGGCTGCCCAAACCGTTTCGTAGTGATCGCGATCGTACGGGTCGATGTGGGGAAGTACGAACTCGTCCCACGACCGGCGAAGCGGATCCTCCGCATCGGCGTACATGTCGAGGCCCGCCGGGATGCGGTCAAGGACGGTGCGCAGGCTCATCGGCGTTTCGACGCGAGTGCGCGAATCGCCGGACACGAACGATTCGTTGATCTCCACGGCGAGCTTCGCGACCAACTCGATGATCTCGGTCGACAGGCTTGCGTGGCGCCGCTCGATCATCACACGGAGCTCGTCCTCGGCCGGGAAATCCTTCTCCCAAATGATCCACCGGTCTGCGAATGCCTTGTTCAAGGTCTGCGTTCCTGCGTAGTCGCGCAGGTCCGTCGGGTTGAGCGTGCCAAAGATTCGCACGTCATCGCGCAACGTGACCACCTCTCCGGTCTGGAGCTCGAGGGCCTGGTGGCGGTCGAGGAGGCCGTGGAGGGCGAACAGGGTCTCGGCACCGGCGGCGTTGAGCTCTGAGAGGTTCACGAGTGCTGGTCCCCGCAACGCTCTGGTGATGTCTCCGTCTTGCCAGCGGCTCTCGGTTCCGCCCTTGCCGTCGCCGTGGAGCTTGACCGAGCCGATGAGCGTGATGTCGCGCACCTCGCCGGTGAGTGGGATGCGGTAGTAGGGGAGGCTCAGCAGGGCGGCGAACTGCTCGAGATCGTGGTCCTTCCCTGTCCCCATGTGACCGCGCAACGCAAGGTGGAGTGCGATCCCGGAGAAGCGACGCTCGCGCACCTGTTCGAGGGCGGCGAGGCGATAGAGCATGCCGAGGTCAACGTAATAGGGATCAGGCGACGGGATGTGGCCGATGCGCACCTCGGAGTCGGCCAGATCGGAAGGCACGGTCGCCTTCTCGAGTGTGATTGGCGGTCCGATGTCGAGCGGGTCTTCGAACGTGACGGTGTCGGTCATGGTCTCCTCAATTCGCGGGTTGGGTGAGTTGTTCTGTGGCGTGCGTCCACCAGGTGTCTCCGCCTTCGTCGGCGATCGACCGGAAGAGCGCAGATCGAACGCCATCGACCATGGCCGCAGCCAGGGCCTCGGGGCGCTCTACTACCTGGTTGCGTTCGTAGGCGGCCTGCACCGTCTCGTCGCCGATGCCGATGCCGAGCACCATCGTTCCCCCGCGTTCGATGGAGGCGGCGGTCTCGGCAAGTGCCTCAACGGAACCGCGTGTCATACCGTCTGCAAGCACGACGATGATCCGATGCGAAACGTTGCGGGCCAGGAGACGTTCGGCGGCATGAGCAAGGTTGAATTCGTCGACATTGGCGGCCTTGTCGAACATCGAGATCGGCGGAGCGATGGACGGGTCGGAGCGGGTCTCTTTCGCTGCTTCCTGTGGTGCGGAGGCCATCCAGAACAGCCCGGCGAGCGTGTCCTCTGCGGCACGCCACCTCGCGGGAAACGACTTCACGAGATAGTGGTTCACCGTGCGAGTGAGGCGTTCGGCCGAACCGCCCTGACTCCTCCGCAGTGCGCCGGTTGCGAGGCCGCGGCGCTCGGTGAATGATCGTTCGGTATCGCCTGGGGCGGCGACGAAACCACGGTTGAAGATCGCAACCTCGAATTCGATCTGGAGTTCATCGGCGAGGCGTGCAAGCGTCCAGGCGCCGAGGGTGGCCGCCGCAAGCGCCCAGGGGCGTTTGCGCCCGCCGCGCATTTCACGCGGCTGGAGCATCGATGCGGAGCCGTCGACGAGCAGGCTGACTCCGTAGGACCGCCGGTTCGGCAGGTCGCGCCGTTCGAACATGCGCTCGTAGAGGCCCGCGCCGAGCAGGAGCGGCGTGTACGGCGACAGGTCGCCGGCGTCGAATCCGGTACGCAGGCCGCGGCGCTGGTTCGCGAGGAACAGCGGGTAGAGCTCGCCCGACACTCGGCGCTGGGCGACGCCCCACTCCCGGGCCGCCGTTTCGAGCATCTCGCGGCCCTGCGCTGCGAAGCGACGGAATTCGATGGGGAAATCGCCGACGACGAGCTTCCCCGCTTGGCCGGTGGGGAGGTAGACCGTCGGTGCGGTCGAGACCTTCATCAATTGGTCGGTTGCGGGATCGCCTGCTTGGTCGACGTCGCCGAGCTTGCCGTGCTCGGCGCTCACCGTCTGCGCGGCCTGGCGAGTCTCCTCGTAGTGGTCGCGGTCGGCGAGGGGCGGCGTCACGACCCGCACGGCATCGACCCCCTCCACGATCATCGACTGATCCGCTTCCATCTCGCCCTTGCGACCGACCGGCGAGTTGGCGGCAGCGCCCTCCGTGAGTAGTCCGTGCATGCGGGCGACCTCGACGAGCTGGAGAGCAACGCCGGCGACCGCCCACGGGTCATCGAGGTCGGGAACGAGTTCGAGGAAGGGAGCGGCGTCGTCAATCGCGAGAGCGACGTGCGGGGCGACGCGGCGCTGCAGGTCGTCTCGCTCGAAGTAGTCGCCGACCATGAGGAAGCATGCCAACGCGAACTGACCGAGCGGCCGGGCGTTGGCAGAGGCGCCCGGCACGGCGGCGCGGTAGAGATCCGATAATACGGAGCGTGCTCCCGGGTAGTGGGAGAGGTGGGTTCGCTCTTGGCGAGCATCCTCGATCGAGAGGAACATTGCCTCGGCGGCGGGTCCGGCCACGGTACCGAGCGCGTCGAGGACGGTCACCTCGCCGGACGAGGGCTCGACATCCGGCACGTCGTAGATCTCGTCGATGTCTTCTTCTTCGAACTGCTCGGTGTCCGGCTCGACCCAGTCGTACGACGTGAGTTCGGCGAGGGGCGGTGCATCGGCTCCGTCTTCTTCGAGCGAGCGGCGGTGAGCGAGCCACGATTCTGGGATCGGGCGCAGTTCATCGAGATCGGTCGCGATCAGGTGAATGGCCTCGTGCAGTGCACTCGTGAGAGCGACTTCCGTCGGGGTCACCGGCGCGCTGCGGGCGTAGGCGGCTTGGAAGACACCCGGATCGATGACGATCTCATCTTTCGATGCCGAGGCCTGTGAACCGAGTCGCACGCGCAGCTCGTCGTTGCCGGCAATGGTGCGGGCGAATCGTGTGATCGCTGGGGCGACCCTCTGGTAGCGCGCGACGACGGCCTCGATGACCCGCTCTTCGGGCGGGAGGACTTCGCGGAGAAATGTCTCGTCGTGCGCGCGCATGAACACATGATCTTAAGGCCCATGTCAAGGCTGTATCGGGCCGAATCGCACGTGGGCGCGATACCGTTCGGTCATGGACGATCTGCGGGTCACCGAGACCATCACGATTCCAGACGACGAACTCTCTTGGACGTTCTCGCCGACGGGTGGACCGGGCGGGCAACACGCCAACCGGTCGTCGACGCGCGCCGAGTTGCGGTTCGACGCGGCGACGTCGCGCGCATTCGATGACGACACGCGACGGCGGATCGTCGCGAGACTCGATGGCGATACTGAGATGGTGGTGGTGGCCGACGACAGCAGGTCGCAGTGGCGAAACCGTCAGATCGCCCGACGACGCCTCGCCGAACGTCTCACGGAAGCCATGCGCCCGGATCCGCCGAAGCGACGGCCGACCAAACCGAGCCGTTCGGCTCGTCGCCGCCGAGTCGACGAGAAGCGGGCCCGATCGCGCACGAAGACGCTACGCAAATCGCCCGGGACTGATGATTGACCGCGGCCCTCGGCACGAAGGCCCGAAGTAGGCGTGTGGCGGGTCGACAGGCGGTAGGCTCCGCGGCGATGACAGGATCCACGTCCGTGCGCCGGTCAAACGGTCCCGAATGACCACCCTGATTGCGCGTCTGCGGTCGATCGGTGCAAGCGACGGCAAGGGCCTCGGCACGTTCATCGGTGTCTTCACCCCGTCGATCCTCACGATCCTCGGCGTCATCCTTTTCCTGCGCGCCGGATGGGTTGTCGGCAATGTGGGACTGGTGGGGGCGCTCGCGATCGTCATCGTGGCCAACCTCATCACGCTGGCGACTGCGCTGTCGGTGTCTTCGGTGGCGACCAACATGGAGGTTGGACCGGGGGGCGCCTACTACATCATCTCTCGGAGCCTCGGCGTCGAGATCGGCGCGGCGATCGGCCTGCCGCTCTTCCTGGCTCAGGCATTCTCGATCACCCTCTACGCGTACGGTCTCGCCGAGTCGCTGCAGTACGTGTGGGCCGACTTGCCACAGATGCCGGTGGCCGCCGTCACGGTCCTGCTGGTCGCTCTGCTCGCTGCGCGAGGCGCAGGAGTTGCCCTTCGCCTACAGATCCCAATCATGGTGGCGATCGGTGTCTCGCTCGCCGTTCTGTTCATCGGCGTCGCCCGGTCGATGCCCGACAGCGTCGATCTCGCTGCAAGCGTCTCCGACCCGGTCGGGTTCTGGGCGGTGTTCGCTGTGTTCTTTCCCGCCGTGACCGGCATCATGGCCGGGATCTCCCTCTCCGGCGACCTGAAGAACCCCACCCGGTCGATCCCACGGGGGACCATCGCGGCGGTCCTCGTGGGCTTCGTCGTCTACGTGGCAGTGACGATTGCCCTCGCCCTCGCTGCATCGCCGCGAGCACTCGTCGACGATCCGCTCATCTGGTTCACAATTGCCGGCGGACTCGCGTTCCTGATCTTCCCTGGCCTGTGGGGAGCGATCTTCTCCTCGGCAGTCGGGAGCGTCCTCGGCGCCCCGCGCACACTCGAGGCGCTGGTCAACGACCGCATCCTGCCAGCCCGATTCGCTGCAAAGATCGGAAGGATCCAAGGGCCCGGCGTTCCGTTGTTGATCACAACGGCCATCGCCCTTCTCGCCGTCGGTCTCGGCGGACTCAATGCGGTCGCACCGATCCTCACCATGTTCTTCCTCACGACCTACGGCATGGTGAACCTCGTCGCAGGCCTTGAGCGCCTGAGCGGGGATCCATCGTTCCGGCCCACGATGAAGGTGCACTGGGCCGTCTCGCTCGGCGGCGCCATCGCCTGTTTCTGGGCCATGTTCCTCATCAGCCCGCTCGCCTCGGTGGTGGCGCTCGTCGTTGAGCTCGGGATCTACCTCCTGGTCCGCAGGCGGGCACTGACCGCCCGGTGGGGGGATGTGCGCAGGAGCGCCCTCGTGTCGTTCGTTCGATCAACGGTGCTCCAGCTTCGGCGCCTCCCGGAGGAACCGAGGAACTGGCGCCCCAACATCCTCATGTTCACCACCGATCCCGAACGAGACTTGCCGACCGCTCGGATCGCGAACTGGCTTGTGCAAGACCGCGGCATCCTCACCGTCAATCAACTTGTCGAGGGATCGATCGCCGACCACGCGGCCGCCATCCCCGATGCGGTGCGGGACCTCAACCAATCGCTCGAACTCGCCGGCCTGACCGGGTTCGGCGAGGTCGAGATCGTTCCCGACCTCAGTCGTGGAATGGTGTCGGTCGCACAATCGAACGGAATCGCCGGCATTGCGTCGAACACGGTCCTGTTCGGCTGGCGCGAACGTCGCGATGAAATGGCGCTCGTGCTTCGCGCGATCGAGGACCTGTCGCTGCTCCAGAAGTCGAGTGTGATCTGCCGCCCGGTCCCGCAGCGGCTCGCTCCTACGGGACGGTCGATCGATGTGTGGTGGGGTGGACTCCAGCAGAACGGCGATCTGCTCGTGCTGTTCGCCCACCTCCTGTCCCTCGACCCCGGATGGCGCGATGCGACGATCAGCATCAAGTCGATCGGCACGACCGAGATGGTGGTCGAGCGGACCGAACGGACGCTCTCCGAGATGATCAGCGCGGCGCGCATCGGCGCGACCTATGAGGTCATCCGAAAGCCCGAAGGGCAGACTATTCAGGAGATCATCCACGACCGGTCCAAAGACGCTGATGTCGTGTTCCTCGGTCTCAAGGCGATCGAGCCCGCCGAGGCGGAAGCGCAGGTGGACCGCCTCCTCAGACAGATGTCCGGACTCCAGACCGTGCTGCTGGTGCGCAACTCCGGACCGTTCCGCGGCCAGCTGCTCGGCGTCGAGCCGTCGGCGGCGCACCGGGGGTAGGTTCCGACGCCGCCACACGGCCAAGGAGTCGCGCATCGCTCCGGCGTTCATCCCGACCGGCCGAGGACCGAATGGCGGACAGAGGGCCGTCGGGCGTTCACAGTGCACCTCCCTATCATCGGCCGATATGCACTACGACCTCACGACGCTGCCGAACGGGCTGCGCATCATCTCCCAAGACATGCCCTCCCTTCGGTCGCTCTCCATCGGGGCGTGGGTCGATACCGGGAGCCGAGACGAGACGCCGATCGAAGCCGGAGCCAGCCATTTCCTCGAACACCTCCTTTTCAAAGGATCCGAGGATTGGTCGGCTCGCCGGATCAGCGAAGCGTTCGACTCCATAGGTGCGCGTCACAACGCCTTCACGTCCAAGGAATACACGTGCTACTGGGCGCGGCTGCGCGATGCCGACCTGCCGCTCGGTGTGGAGATCCTCGGTGAGATGATTCAGCTCCCGGCGTTCCGCCAGGAGGAGATCGACAACGAGCGCGGCGTGGTGCTCGAAGAGATCAACATGAACGAGGACGACCCCACCGATGTCGCCCACGAGCAGTTCATCACGGCCCTCTGGGACGGTCATCCACTCGCTCCGCCCATCCTGGGTACGCGAGACTCGATCACGACGATGACGCGCAGCACGATCCAGGGCTACTGGGCACGTCGCTACTCGCCCGAGTCGACGGTGATAGCGGCCGCCGGCAGGATCGACCACGACCACCTCGTCGACGTCGTTGCCTCATCGTTCGCCGACTGGGAAGGTGGTGGCGTCGGCCGAACCACCTCGACGCCGGATCCCTCGGCGCGCGTAGCCGTGCGCCACCGCGACACCGAACAAGCCCACCTGATTCTCGGTGGGCCGAGCCTGACCCGTGACGACGACCGCCGCTACGCCCTGATCATTGCTGATCACGTGCTGGGCGGGGGCATGTCGAGCCGATTGTTCCGCGAGATCCGCGAGACGCGGGGCCTTGCTTACGCGGTACATGCATTCAGACTGCCGTTCACAGACGCCGGCGCAAACGCGGTCTACGTGGGGACGACCCCATCGCAGACGAACGAGGTGTTGAAGCTCGTGCGCGGAGAGATGGACAAGATGATGGCGTCCGGAGTCACCGACGAGGAGCTCACACGAGCCAAGGGCCATGTGCAGGGCGCGCTTGCGATCTCACTCGAGGACGCCGACGGGCGGATGAACCGGCTCGGACGCAACGAAATCACGGGGACCGAGCATCTGTCGGTCGACGAAATCGTCGAGCGAGTTGATGCCGTGTCACCTGCCGACGTCGTCGACGTCGCCCGCGCTGCATACGACGGGCCATACGTCATCGGGGCAACGGGTCCGTTCCAAGACGCAGATTTGGAGGAGTTCGTACGATGATCGTCGCGGTGTCGGGTGCGGGCGGCCGGATGGGAAGCCTCGTTGCGGAGACCGTTGCCGCTGCACCGGACCTGGAGTTGGGTCCCCTCTTCGATCCACTCAACGCCGGCGCCGCAGTGGCCGGCGAAGTGATCGGAGGCGAACCGGAGAGGCTCGCCGATGCCGACGTCGTCGTGGAGTTCACCGAGCCGGATGTCGTCATGGCCAACCTCGCGACATGGCGGGGCCTGGGCCTCCATGCCGTTGTCGGTACATCTGGCTTTGACACGCGACGCATCGGAGATCTTGCCCAGCAATGGGGGAGCGGCCCGCCGAACTGCCTCATCGTTCCCAACTTCTCGATCGGAGCGGTGCTCATGATGCGTCTCTCCGAGATCGCAGCACCGCACTTCGCCGCAGCCGAGGTGATCGAAATGCACCACGACCGCAAGGTCGACGCACCATCCGGCACTGCCATCGCGACCGCCGAGCGCATCGCAGCGGGAAGCGAGCAACGCCGTGAGGTTGAGTCAGCCGAACTGGTGAAGGGCGCCCGCGGTGCGGACGTCTCAAGTGTTCCGGTGCACGCGGTTCGGCTCCCCGGTCTCGTCGCCCACCAGCAGGTGCTGTTCGGCGGAACCGGTGAGACGCTGACGATCCGGCACGACACCACCGACCGCACAGCGTTCATGCCCGGCGTCCTGGCCGCCATTGGAGCGGTCCAAAGCTTGGATGCCCCAGTCACCGTCGGCCTAGACGCCGTTCTCGGGATCTAGCCAGCGTTCTCAGACACCAGGTCGGACGCGGTCTTGACTGGCGACTGGCGACTACCGACTCAGAACAACGCGCTTGCGAGCTGCCTTCGGTAGGTGAGGGTCAGGGGGTGGTCGTCTCCGAGGACGCCGAAGACGTCGATCATCGCGGTGCGTGCCTCGTCTTTGAGCGGTCCCTTGTCGCGTACGACTGAGAGCAGACGGTCGAGCGCCGGTTCGTATTCGGCCCGAGCGGCGAGCGCCTTTGCGAGCTCGATGCGTACTTCGTCGTTGCCGGGGTCGCTGGCAAGGCGCTCTTCGAGATCGGCGAGGTCGTGCCCGCTCGAAGCCTTCAATCGGGCGGCCGACTGCAAGCGGTCGACCTCGGCGTCGGGCGCGAGCTTTCCGAGCACTATCAGTGCTTCGTCGGTGGCGCCACGGTCGATGAGGAGCGACGCCAGGCTCGTCCCCGCTTCGGAGTGGTCGGGCTTCTGGTCGAGCACCTGGCGCAGGATGTGCTCGGCGGTGACGCCGTCGTCGGAGAGCTGGGCTGTTCGCGCTTGGTCGACCATGAGGTCGAGCTCGGTCGGGAGGATGCCCTCGATCCACGCACGGACCGCATCCTCGGGCAGCACGCCGGTGAAGGTGTCTGCGATTGCACCGTCTCGAAATGCCGTCACGGTCGGAATCCCTTGGATGCCGTACTGCATGGCGAGTTCTTGGTTGGCGTCGGTGTCGACCTTGACCAGCTCGAAGGCGCCGTTTGCGTCGGCAGCGACCTGTTCGAGGATCGGTCCGAGGATCTTGCACGGCTGGCACCATTCGGCCCAGAAGTCGACGACGACCGGCACTTCGCGACTCCGTTGCAGGACCTCCTGCGGGAAGTTTGCGGCGTCGACGTCCTTCACGAAATCGCTAGGAGTGGTCATAGAGCGAAGATTACCGGGGGGTCTCCTGCTACCGTCCCGCCCATGGAGAGCAGACCCGAAGCACCGTTTGGACAGGTCCTCACAGCCGTCATCACGCCATTCAGCGACGACGGCTCGATCGACTACGGAACCTTCTGGAGGCTGACCCGGCACCTTGCCGACCATGGCTCGGACGGAATCGTTGTCGGCGGCACCACCGGCGAATCTCCGACCCTTTCCAAGGTCGAGAAGGTTGCCTTGTACAAGGCCGCGGTCGACGCAGTCGGCGATCGCATGGCGGTGATCGCCGGAGCCGGCACCTACAACACCGCTGAATCGGTCGAGCTTGCGCAGCGTGCCGCCGATTCGGGCGTGCACGGCATCATGGCTGTCACGCCCTACTACTCGAAGCCGCCACAAGAGGGTCTGTTCCGCCACTTCTCAGCAATCGCGGACGCCACCGATCTCCGTTTGATGCTCTACAACATTCCCAGCCGCACGTGCCGGATCATCGAGATCGACACGCTCGTCCGCCTCGCCGACCACCACCGCATCGTCGCGGTGAAGGACGCCGTCGACGACCTCGACTACACGCGGGCAGCGATCGAGGCTCTGCCGGAGGGCTTCGCCGTCTACTCGGGTTCCGACGGCATGACGCGAGAGATGGTCGCAATGGGCGGCGTCGGCGTGGTGTCGGTGGCAGCGCATCTGGCTGGCGAGCAGATCAAAGCCATGGTCGACGCGGTGGTGCAAGGAGACGACGGCAAAGCCGACCACCTCAACGGATTGCTCGGGCCGCTGTTCGAGGCACTCTTCCTCGAACCGAGTCCGATGCCGCTCAAGGCGGGTCTCGATCTCGCTTGGGACCCGGTTGGTGATCCGAGATTGCCGCTCATCCCGGCATCCGACGACACGAAGGCCGCTCTCGAGCGCGCACTTGCAGCATTGAGCAACCGATGAGCGTCCGAGTTGCCTTCCACGGCGGCCTCGGCGAAATCGGACGCAACTGCGCAACCATCGAGATCGACGGTCGAATCGCGATGATCGATGCCGGCCTCATGTTCCCCGAGGAGGACATGCTCGGCGTAGATCTCGTTCTTCCGGACTTCTCGTCGGTCACCGATCGTGACGGGGCCCTCTCGTTCGTGGCGCTGACCCATGGCCACGAAGACCACATCGGCTCGCTCGGGTATCTGCTGCGAGCGGCCAACGTTCCGGTTTATGGAACCGCCTTGACGATCGCTTTGGCACGCTCTCGCGTCGCCGAACTCGGAATCGATGGCGACTTCCGTGTTGTGGAGACCGGCATGTGGGTCGAGCACGGCAAGTTCCGCTTCGCCTTCATCCCCGTCACCCATTCGGTGCCCGACGCCACCGGCATCGCATTCGAGACGCCGGAAGGGATCATCGTCCACACCGGCGACTTCAAACTTGACCCGACCCCGATCGACGGCAGAACAACCGACCTCCAGAGTTTCGCCGGGTTCGGGCGTCGCGGCGTGCGACTCCTGCTCGCCGATTCGACGAACGCCGAGCGCCCCGGTGTGGTCGAATCCGAGAAGACCGTCGGCGTGCGCATCGCCGAACTCGTTCATGAAGCCGAAGGGCGCGTCTTGATCGCGTGTTTCGCAAGCCACCTCCACCGTGTGCAGCAGGCCATCGACGCCGCCGTTGCCGACGGCCGGAAGTTCGCGTTCCTCGGCCGGTCGATGCTCCGCATCAGCGAGATCGCGGGGGCCATCGACGTGCTGAACATGCCCGAGGGGAGCCTTGTCGAACTCCACGAGTTACTGAAGCTGCCTGCTGAGCAGACGGCAGTGATTTCCACTGGCAGCCAGGGGGAGCCGTTCGCCGCGCTGTCCTTGATGGCGGCGGGAGAACATCGCTCGATCACCCTGAATCCCACCGACACGGTCATCATCTCGGCGACACCGATTCCCGGAAACGAGAAGCGAGTGTCGCGTGTGATCAACAACCTGTCGCGGCTGGGCGTCAAAGTGCACCACGGCCGCAACACCCACGTGCACGTGTCGGGTCACGCAGCCGCCGAAGAACTCAAGGTGCTCTACAACGTGGTGAAGCCGCAGGCCGTAATACCGGTGCACGGTGAGCATCGCCACCTCTTCGCGAATGCTGAGATCGCGCGGTCGGTCGGTGTGCCTGGAGTCGTGGTCTGCGAGGACGGCGACGTCGCCGTCCTCGAGGACGGCGAACTGCGGGTCGACGTCGGAGCGGTGTCTGCCGGCTACATCTACGTGGATGGTCTCGAGGTCGGCGAGGATGAAGCCGTCCTGCGCGATCGTCGGCACCTCGCCGATGACGGCGTAATCCTCATCACCATCGGCGTCGACGCGCGCAAGGGCGACATTGTGTTCGGTCCCGACGTTGACAGCCACGGCGTAACCGGCGATTCAGGTGAACTCCACGATGCCGTCCAGGCGAGGGTCGAACAGGGAATCGAGACGCTCGATCGGCCGATCGACCCGGATGCGCTGCGGCGTCGTGTTCGAAACTCCGCTCGCAAGGCCGTGCAGTCGCACATGAAGCGGCGCCCGGTTGTATTTCCGGTGGTCATCGAGGTCTAGCCCGTGGCCTGTCTTCAGTCGGAGCAGGCGGCGAAGCGGGCGTAGAACTCGAAGAACGCGTCGTACACCCGGCCGGTGTTCACGACGGTGCCGCTGCCCGGCAGCCACGGGAGGTGTCCTGGTGGTGCGTCGATGGTGTACTGGAGTCCGCTCTCTTCCACCCACACACGGCCGTCGACCCATCCCACGGCGCGTCCGAACGCTCTCCAGGTGTCGGCACGGGGAAGCGCGGCGTCTCGGGCGGCGGCAAGAGCCTGCGCCTGGGGCGTGAAGCCGAACCGGCCACCCGTTGCGTCCACCCATTCTGCGTCGATGGCACGCAGGAGGTCGCACTCCACACGAGCCGCCTCGTCGGCGTCGAGCCCGGCGTAGCCGCCCGTGTCCGCACCGGCGACGAGCAGGCGACGTGTCTCGAGATCTGCCGCCTTCCATTCGGCGGCGGCCAGCAGGGCGCGCAGTGGTGAGATCGAGTCGGTCATGGCACGCAGGATAGGGGAGCGGCCGAAGCGAACCACCCGATCGTTCTTGCGTAGCCATGGGAAGCCCGCTTCCACTATCTACGCACGAACGAGGAGAATCACACGGATGTAACTCTTCGCGCGCCAATTCGCGCTGAGGGTGGTTCCCATGCGGCGTCTTGTGCGGTATCGTTCTCTCCGATGGCAACGCGGACCAAACGCCGCGGGGCTTCGGGGCGGAGCAAAGCAACCCCCAAGAAAGAGAAACGGGTCCCCATTCGGACCAGGATCGTCCACACGCTGAGGACGGGCCGGGAGCGGATCCAAAAACGACTCGCGCGTCAGAGTGACGACGTGCGGGGCGTTGTACTGATCGTGCTGGCCGCTCTCGTCGGCTTGTCGTTCTTCGGGCTGTCCGGCCCCATCGGCGCAGGTCTCTCGGGTGCGCTCCGGTTCCTGTTCGGCATGTGGGCGTTCGCTGTGCCGGTTGCGCTCGTCGTCGTTGGCCTCTCGTTCATTGGTCTCTACTTCGTCGAAGACCGCGGCCGCCTGCTCGCCGGAGTGGCGGGCGTGTTCGTCGCTTCCCTCGCTCTCTTCCATCTCATGACCGGGTCGATCGCTCTCGCCGGCAACGTCGAACAGGTCAAGGAGAGCGGCGGGGCTGTGGGAGCGCTCGTGGCGTTCCCGATGCGCCGCACGATCGGTTTCTGGGGAGCATTCCTCGTGCTGCTCGCCGCCGTGGGCCTCGGAGCCCTCGTGCTCACTCGGGCGACCGTTCGAGATCTCGCAGTCACCCTTGGATCGTTCGGCAAGGACGTGCGGTCGTGGATCGGCTTCGGACTTGACGACGATACGAAGCCGGTCGTTCAGGTCGCCGATGCGGTGGAGATTCACGAACCGATGGAGGCGCCTACGCCGACCGCGCCGCCAAATGGTCCGAAGGCATCGAAGAAGGCACCGAAGAATCCGAAACCGAAACGCACGGCACCCAAGAGCGTTTCGGTCGACGGATACGAGCTGCCGCCGCTCGACCTGCTGGACTCGTCGAAGTCCGAGGGGCCCAATCGAGACAGCCTCGAGCAGACTGCGGCCGAGCTCCAGGATGCGCTCAGCCAGCACGGCGTGGATGCCAAGCTCACCAGGATCGTCCCCGGCCCGACCGTGACACGCTACGAGATTGAACTCGCACCGGGCGTCAAGGTGTCGCGCGTCACCAACCTCTCCCACGACATCGCCTATGCCCTCGCATCGGCGGATGTTCGAATCCTCGCTCCGATTCCCGGGAAGAGCGCGATTGGTATCGAGGTGCCAAACCGACACCGGCAGATGGTGACACTTGGCGACATCCTGGCGAGCGGCGAGGCCGCCGCCGATACCGATCCGATGCTCGTTGCCCTCGGCAAGGACGTGAGCGGCCGCGCCCGCCTGCTGCGCCTGACCGAGCTACCCCACATGTTGATTGCCGGTGCCACCGGCGCCGGCAAGTCGTCATGCATCAATGCCCTGCTCTCATCGATCCTCATGCGGGCTCGACCGGACGAGGTGAGGATGATCCTCGTCGACCCGAAGCGGGTCGAACTCGGGCAGTACAACGACGTTCCACACCTGCTGACGCGGGTCATCACGAGCCCGAAGAAGGCTGCCGATGCTCTCCAGTGGGCAGTCGCCGAAATGGACCGGCGCTACGACCTGCTGGCCGACGCCGGAGTGCGCGACATCGAGTCGTATCGCGAGAAGTTCGATGCCGGCGGTCTCGAAGAAGACATGTTCGATCGCTTCCCGTTCATTGTGATCGTTGTCGATGAGTTGAACGACCTGATGATGGTGGCCGGCCGAATCGTCGAGGACTCGATCGTGCGCATCGCTCAAATGGCGCGCGCTGTGGGCATCCACCTCGTCCTCGCTACTCAGCGCCCTTCGGTCAACGTGATCACCGGGGTCATCAAGGCGAACGTGCCATCGCGCCTCGCGTTCTCGGTTGCTTCCCAGACCGACTCGAGAGTCATCATCGACCAAGGCGGCGCCGAGAAGCTGGTCGGCCTCGGCGACATGCTGGTCGTGACGGCACGCGAGCCCAAGCCAGAACGGATTCAGGGTGCGTGGGTCTCCGAAGCGGAGATCCATCGCGTGGTGGACTTCGTCCGAGAGCAGCAGAACGCCAAATACCGCGACGCCGAAGTATTCGAAGTGGCAGAGAAGACAGCCGAGGTCGACGAGGAGTTCGAAGGTGAGGATCCCGTCATCATTCGTCAGGCGATCGAGTTGGTCGTGCGCAGCCAGCTTGGTTCGACATCGATGCTGCAACGAAAGTTGCGCATCGGGTTCGCCCGTGCCGGACGGGTCATGGACATCCTCGAGAACCGCGGCATCGTTGGACCATCCGAAGGCTCGAAGGCCCGGTCTGTTTTGGTCACCGAAGAGGAGCTCGGGGCGCTGATCGGCTGATTCGTCGACGTTGCGCGATGACCGTGTCGTCGGGAGCGCGAGTCACCTTCCGGCATCTGCGATGAGTTCGCCACCAACGACGCACGACATCAATTCCTCGCGTACGCTGGATGCAATGGCCCTCGCACGACTCGACCAATTCGACCCGGCCGGTGGACGATCGCTGGAGTTCTCCAACCCCGAGCGCGAGTTCTCGGCATTCCGAATCGACGAGGTGGTCGGCGTCGTCGAACAGGCGGAGGCGGCTGCGCGCGAGGGCTCGTGGTCGGTCGGCTTCGTGTCGTACGACGCGGCTCCGGCGTTCAACCCGTCGCTGACCGTCCGGCCTCGCGACGAGCGCGATCCGCTCACGGAGCTTCCGCTCGCATGCTTCGCGGTCTTTCGGGATCGTACCGAAGTGGCACCGTTCGTCGGTGAGCCACGCGCTGATACCTCGCCCTACACCGTGTCGCCGTGGCTGGCCACGATGGACGAGGACGAATACGGCGAGAACGTCGCGCGCATCAGACGCCTCATAACCGCAGGTGATCTCGCTCAGGTGAACTACGCGCTCACACTCGATGCCGCCATCAGCGGTGACCTCTTCGAGTTCTACCGGGATCTCGTGCTCTCCCAACGAGGTGGAAACGGCGCCTACCTGGACCTCGGGCGGTATCGCATTCTGAGCGCCTCGCCGGAACGGTTCTTCGCGATCGACGGATCCACGATCACGGTGCGCCCGACGAAGGGCACGTTCCCGCGTGGAAGGTGGTCGAAGGAGGATGAAGCCAACGCTGCCCGCCTCGCCGCGTCGACGAAGGATCGCGTTGAACACGAGCGCATCGTTGATCGAATCCTCAAGGAGCTCGTCGCCGTCGGCAACGGTGATCCGATCCATATCAGCGAGCTGATGGGTCTCGAGCGCCTCGAAACGGTCTGGCAACTGGCGTCCGAGATGTCGACAGCGCTGGATCCCGAAGCGACGGTCGTCGACGCGTTCCGCGCCCTGTTCCCATCGGCCGCGGTGACGGGGGAGCCAAAAGGCTTCGCAATGGAGACCATCGCCACGCTTGAGAGTCGCGCCAGAGGCGTCTACGCCGGCGCGATCGGTTTCATTGCTCCGTCACAGGGAGACCGCCCAGACGCGAGCTTCAGCGTGGCGATTCGGACGCTCACGGTGGATGCCGAGGAGGGCATCGGCGAGTACGGCGTGGGGGCCGGGATCACGGACGAGTCGGTCGCCGAAGGCGAGTACGAGGAGGCGCAAGCCAAGACGCGGGTCCTCGTGCAGCGACGGCCGGAGATCGCCCTCTACGAGACGATGCGGTGGGAGGACGACCACGGATTCTGGTGGCTCGACCGACACCTCGAACGCCTCGCCGGGTCCGCCGCCTACTTCGGCTTCGAATGCGATCAACAGGCGATTCGCGAGGCGCTCGAGAGCGAGGTCGCGGAAGTTCGCGGAGCCCGCCGAGTCCGTCTCGACCTCGATCGGCGAGGCGGCGCGATCGTGACGGTGGCGCCGGATGACCTGACACCGGCTCGGTGGTGGCCAAATCCGGGCGGCGAATACGTGAAGTGCGCAATCAGCACGAAGCCGCTCTCGTCGAGGAGTATCTATCGGTTCCACAAGACCACCGCGCGCCGACCCTATCGCGAGCGTCGGGCGATGCATGAAGGCGTCGATGATGTGCTCCTGATCAACGAGCGCGGGGAGTTGACCGAGGCGACAAATCGCAACGTCGCGGTGCTGTTCGGTGGAGCCTGGATCACGCCGCCGCTCGCCTCGGGATGTCTTCCCGGCATTCTCCGGCAGGTATTGATCGACGAAGCCGAGTTGACGGTTGAGGTCGTGCGGGTCGACGACCTCGAAGGCGCCGACGGCATCGCCCTGCTCAGCTCGATCCACGGGTGGCAGTCAGCCCGCATCGAGCGACGGTAGCCTCACGCTCCATGCCGATCGCGTCGCCCGCATGACCCCGTTCGAGGGGCTGATCCTGATCGTCGGCGGCGCTGCAGCCGGCTTCATCAATGCGCTCGCCGGGGGCGGATCGGCCATCACAATCCCGATCCTCACCGAAATGGTCGGCATCAACACGGCCAACGGAACCAATCGCATCGCGATCTTCCTAGCGAACCTCACCGCGATCGCCGGTTACCAGAAGGGCGAGGCGGTCCCATGGCGGCGGCTCAGCGTGCTGATCATCCCGACCGTCATCGGAGCGGCGGCCGGGGCGTGGCTGTCGACGATCACGCCGCCCGACGTACTGCGCAAGGTGTTTGCCGGAGTTCTCCTTCTTATCGCTGCCTCGGTGGTGCTCCGACCGTCGCGGTGGCTCGACGACCGCGAGGCCATCTTGCATGAACCGTGGCGTTCGATCGTCTTCCTCGGCATCGGCTTCTACGGAGGATTCGTCCAGGCCGGGGTCGGGTTCGTCCTCCTGGCCGGCCTCGTGCTCGGAGCGGGCATGAATCTGGTGAACGGCAACGCAGCCAAAGTGGTGCTCGTTGCGGCGTACTCGCCGATTGCGATCCTGCTCTTTGCACGGGCGTCACAGGTCGATCTGGCGGTTGGCGCGGTGTTGGCGGTGGGCCAGATGTCGGGAGCGTGGGCGGGGTCGCGGCTCGCGGTGCTCAAGGGAGCGTCGTGGATTCGATGGGTGCTCGTGGTGGCCGCGGTCGTTGCAGCCGTTCGGCTTGCCTTCGGATAAGATGAACGAATGACTGGCGAAATCCATGAGGGGCAACATCCGTTCCACGCTCCAGAGGCGGAGCGCGACCCTGTCCGGCGGCTGCGCGGCCGCCTTGCGGCCCCGGTCACAATCATCACGGCCGGCGATGACGAAGGCTGGGCGGGCCTCACGGTGTCGTCGCTGATGCTGGCGGAAGGCGAACCGGGAAGTGTCCACTTCATGGCTGGCCCAACGGCAGATATCGTGGACGTCATCGAGCGCACAGACCGGTTTGTTGTCCACGTGCTGAGCCAGGATCACCGTGTCCTCTCCGACGTGTTTTCCGGCCGCCGCCCGAGCCCAGGGGGGCCCTTCACCGGGATATCGGTGGCCGCAACCGATTGGGGCCCTGCCATTGAGGCGATTGACGACCGGGCCTTCTGCAGCGGCGTCCAGGCTGTCGAACGTGGATACTCGCTCCTGGTATCTGCGACGATCGATGCCGTCGATGTGTCCGACCTCGCAAGCCCACTTGTCTACTTCCGCGGTGCCTACCGCGACCTCCGTTAGTGCTGGTCCGTCAGGAGTTTCCGCAGGAACCTGCATCGTGCCGCTTGCGGCACGCTTCGGCATCGGGCGGCGCGACGGTACGCTGACGCTCGATGACTCCCACGGCACCCACGGTTTGGCTGACCACGCTCGGCTGCGCAAAGAACCAGGTCGATTCCGACAAGGTGACCGGCATGCTGACCTCCGCCGGCTACACCGAAGCAGGATCGCCTGAATCGGCTGATGTGGTGATGGTCAATACGTGCGGGTTCATCGAACCAGCCCGGCGCGAGTCGGTCGACACCATCCTTGAGCTCGCCGAGGACAAGCGAGACGACGCTCGCCTGGTGGTGATTGGGTGCATGGCGCAGCGCTACGAGCAGGAGCTCGCCGATGCCTTGCCCGAGGCTGACGCCGTGATCGGCCTCGATCGATACCCAGAACTCATCGACCGTCTTGACGCTCTGACGCGATGGACGCCGATCACGATCGGCTCTGCCCGCCGCTCGCACATGGACATTCTCTACGAGACACGCCGGCCGACGCCGACCACGCCGTATGCCTACGTGAAGGCTGCGGAGGGCTGCGACAAGCTATGCACATTCTGCGCCATTCCGCAGTTCCGTGGCAAGCAGCGCTCCCGGAATCCCGAGAACATCCGAGACGAGATCGCAGAGCTGGCCGCTGCGGGCGTTGCCGAGATCGGTTTGGTTGCTCAGGACCTCGCCGCGTTCGGGCGCGATACGGGGGGGCCGGGAATCGTCGACCTTCTCCGCATGGCGACGACCGTCGATGGCCTCCGGCGGCTCCGCCTCTACTACCTCTACCCGCGCGAGATCAGGCAAGAACTCATCGAGGAAATGGCCTCGAATCCAGTCATCACCGATTACTTCGACCTCTCGCTCCAGCACACATCGGCCGATTTGCTGCGAGCGATGAAACGGCCCGGGTCTGGCGATCGACACGGCCGCTTGATCGAACAGATACGAACCGCCGCCCCCAGCGCAGCTTTGCGTTCGTCGTTCATCGTGGGCTTTCCCGGTGAGACGGACGACGACGTCGACGGCCTTGCAGAGTTCCTCGCAGAGGCACGGCTCGATTGGGCCGGCTTCTTCCCCTACTCGCCCGAGGACGGCACGGCAGCCGCCGTGATGGATGGCCAGATCCCCGAGCAGGTGAAACAGGAACGGCTTCGGCACCTCCAGAGCATCCAGGATGAGGTCACGACCGGGCGGTCGATCGACCAGATCGGCCGAACCTTGACGGTCGTCGTCGACCAGGTCGAGGACGGGCAACCGGTCGCTCGGTCGTACCGGGAAGCCCCGGAGATCGATGGCGTGATCCTCCTCGATCGTGGTGACCCAGGGGAGTGGCTCTCTGCGGAGATCGTCGGCGGGTACGGCACCGACCTCGACGCGGTGGTGCGAGGCCCGGCATGAACGTCGAAGTGCTCGCCATCGGAACAGAGCTGCTGCTTGGCCAGATCACGAATACAAACGCGACCAGGATCGGGGAGCGTCTCGCCGACGCCGGAATCGATCACTTCCAGCAGACGGTGGTGGGAGACAACGACAGTCGAATCGTCGATGCACTCCTTGCCGCCTGTGCACGGGCGGACGCGGTCATCATCACCGGTGGGCTCGGACCGACCAGAGACGACCTCACACGCGAAGCGATGGCGCGCGCGGCCGGTGTCGACCTCGTGTTCGACGAAGCTCAGGCCGATCGTCTACGCGAGCGGTGGGTGCTGCGTGGCAGGGTCATGCCGGAATCGAACCTTCAGCAGGCGGAGCGACCAGAAGGCTCCGAGCTGATCGAGAATCCGAAGGGCACCGCTCCCGGTATCCGCATGCGGATCGGCGATGCCTGGGTGATCGCTCTCCCCGGCGTACCCGCAGAGATGATCCCCATGCTCGACAGCAGCGTCATCCCTTTCCTGCGGGGAGACGACACGTCCATCATGCTGAGCCGACTCATCCGAACCTGGGGCGAGTCCGAGTCCTCGATCGGCGAGCAGCTCGCCGACCTCTACGACGACTCTGCCAATCCGACGATCGCGTTTCTCGCGTCCAGCGGCGAGATCAAGGTGAGGATCACCGCCAAGGCTTCGTCGGATGCAGAAGCGATGGCGCTCATCGCCCCGGTCGAAGCGACGGTGCGCGAGCGCCTGGGCAGCCTGGTGTTCGGCGTCGACGAAGAGACGATCGAGGTCGTGGTTCTGCGCATGCTGGCCGAGCGCGGTTGGACGCTAGGCACGGCCGAATCGGCGACCGGCGGGCTCGTGGCCGGACGCATCACGTCGGTGCCGGGGGCGAGCCGCGTATTTCGGGGATCGGTCGTCGCGTATGCCACGGATCTCAAGCAGTCCACGCTCGGTGTCACACCCGAGGCGATTGCGGAGCACGGGGTGGTGAGCGAGGAAGTCGGCCTCGCCATGGCCCAAGGGGCCAGGGATGCCCTTTCGGTGGACGTCGCGGTGGCCGTGACCGGCTCAGCCGGACCCGATCCGCAGGAACGCCCGGTCGGCACGGTGGTAGTAGCAGTGGCGACGCCGAGCGGGACGATGGTGCGGACGCTGCGCATGCCTGGAGATCGCGAACGTGTGCGCACATTTGCCACCACGGCTTCACTCCAGCTGCTCCGGATAGCGCTCCAGGGTGCGGAGCGAGATTCCGGGTGAGCGACCGCCTGTTTCTCGGGGTTGCGGTCACCGACGAGGTCGCCCACGGACTTGCTGCCTTCCTCTCAGACGAGACGATGCGCCTGCCGGGTCGGCCGACTCCTCCCGGCAATTGGCACGCGACCGTTCGCTTTCTCGGCTCGGCGAGCGCGCTCCAGAGCGATCGCGTGCTCGAATTCCTCGATGAACACCTGGCGGTCGAACCCTTCACGATGGGCTTCGGTGGCCTCGGGGCATTCGCGAGACCCGCCAAGGCGACCGTCCTCTACCTGGGCATCGCACATGGGACGGAGCCTCTGGCGAAGATGGCTGAGATTTGTGAGACGGCGGCGCAGCTAGCGGGCTTCGAACCCGAGGATCGGCCTTTCCACGGCCATCTCACACTGTCGCGAATCCGTCCCCCGATGGATGTGCGGCCGCTTGTCGAACGGGTCCCGCGTTTTCCACTCTCGATGGAAGTCGATCGCCTGACCCTGTATCGAAGCCATCTCGGATCGAATGGGTCGACCTACGAGGTGCTCGACGAGGTGCTGCTCTGAGTCCGGACGGGGAGTGAGCCGGACCCGCCGGCATTTCCTCGACATCGAACAGACGTTCGCCTAAGGTATCGTGAGCACCGCGAATACCATCATTGTGGTTCGCGAATCAGAATCTGTCACAGACGCCCGGTAGCTTGCGGGACAGTCGAAAAAGGAGACATTGTGGCGAAAAACCGCGGCGACGAGGGAAACCGGGGAGACCGGGACAAGAACCTCGAGATGGCCATGTCGCAGATCGAGCGCCAGTTCGGCACGGGCGCCATCATGCGGATGGGCGACGAAGAGATCCGGAAGATGGATGTGATCCCCACCGGAGCGCTCTCGCTCGACCTCGCGCTCGGCATCGGTGGTGTGCCCCGGGGCCGGATCGTCGAGATCTACGGTCCAGAGAGCTCCGGCAAGACGAGCCTTGCACTCCATATCGTCGCCGAAGCGCAGCGCAACGGCGGCCTGGCTGCGTTCATCGACGCCGAGCATGCCCTCGACCCGATCTATGCGAGAGCTATCGGCGTCGACGTCGACGAGCTACTGATCTCGCAACCAGACACCGGAGAGCAGGCGCTCGAAATCACCGACATGCTGATTCGGTCGGGGGCGCTCGATGTGGTCGTCATCGATTCGGTCGCCGCGCTGGTACCTCGAGCCGAGCTCGAGGGCGACATGGGCGACACGCACGTCGGCCTGCAGGCACGGTTGATGTCCCAGGCGTTGCGCAAGCTTGCCGGCACGATCAACCGCTCCCAGACGACGGCGATCTTCATCAACCAGTTGCGAGAGAAGATCGGTGTGATGTTCGGCAGCCCCGAGACCACGCCTGGCGGTCGGGCACTCAAGTTCTACGCGAGCGTGCGTATCGACATTCGCCGGATCGAGGCCATCAAGTCGGGGACCGAGAACGTCGGCAACCGGGTGCGCACCAAGATCGCGAAGAACAAGGTGGCGCCGCCGTTCCGCCTGGCGGAGTTCGACATCATGTTCGGCGAGGGGATTTCTCGCGAGGGCAGCCTGCTCGACGTCGCCGTCGAGGAAGGCATCGTCATGAAGGCCGGTGCCTGGTACACCTACGACGGGGACCAGCTCGGTCAGGGCCGCGAGAAGGCCAAGCTGTTCCTGCGTGAGAACCCTCAACTGTCGGTTCAGCTCCAGGACCAGGTTCTTCGTGCCGTTGGTGTGATCGTCGACGAGGAGGCGGAGGCGGAGCACGAAGAGAGCGACGCTTCAGAAGGGGCCGCAGAGTAGGTCGCCGCGATTTTCGCGTTCCGCGCGCGGCCGGAGTGCGGTACCATCGACAGTGACACACACCAAACACTGATAACAAAGCGGTTGAGAACGCAGATGTCGATACGGAGAACAGCAGGCAGAGAACCCAAACGGGGCTGAACCCCCGAATTCTGATGCTGTTTCCGGTGTGTGCCGAGTCCCCGGGCTCGGCACGCTGCGTTCCCGGCCACGGAATGGGGAAATGATGATGCAGTGGCTCGTAGCAGCCCTGGTGATCGTCGTCGTTGGCCTTGCATTCGTTGCAGGCTATGTCCTGTCCCGGAGGGGGGGTCGTGAGGCCACGCCCGACGAGACGCTTGGTGATGCTCGCCTGGAGGCGCAGCGGATCCTGGCTCGAGCGGAAGAAGAAGCCCGCTCGAAGGCTGAGACGTATCGCGAGCGTGAGGATGCAACGTTTGAACACCGCCGGGTGGAGATGGGCTCCCAGGAGTCGAGACTCTCCCAGCGCGAGGCGACGCTGGAACAACGCGCGGGCAATCTCGCCCAGCGCGAGGAACTGGTCGTCGCTCGCGAGAGTGCAGCAGAGAAGGCCTTCTCCGAAGCTGAGACACGGAGGGAAGAGGCTCGAGATGCGCTTGAGCGCGTCGCCGGGTTCGACTCGAAGGCCGCCAAGGCCGAACTCCTCGAGAAAGTAGAGACCGAAGCGCGTCGAGAGGCGATGGTGCTCATCCGGGATCTCGAGGTGAAAGCTCGCGAGGAGGCGGAGCGCCGGGCGCGCCGCATTCTCGGGACCGTGGTGCAGCGCCTGGCCGCCAATGTGGTCTCCGAGACCACCGTGTCGGTCGTCCCGCTGCCGTCTGACGATATGAAGGGCCGAATCATCGGCCGGGACGGGCGGAACATTCGCACGTTCGAGGCGATCGCCGGCGTGAACCTGATCGTCGACGACACACCAGAAGCCGTTTCGGTGTCGACGTTTGACCCGGTTCGCCGCGAAGTCGCCAGACGCGCTCTCGAGAAGCTCGTCGAGGGTGGCCGCATCCACCCGTCATCGATCGAAGAGGCCTACGAGAAGTCGCGCGACGAAGTCGAACAGTCCGTGCGTGATGCGGGAGAGTGGGCGCTCCTCGAAGTGGGCCTCAGCAAGATGCACCCCGAGCTGATCACGTTGCTCGGCCGCCTGCACTATCGCACGAGCTATGGCCAGAACGTGCTGAACCACCTTGTCGAGGCGGCCCACATCGCAGGGATGCTGGCAGCGGAATTCGGTGTGGACGAGAAAGAGGCCAAGCGAGCTGCCTTCCTGCACGACATCGGCAAGGCCGTGTCACACGAGGTCGGCGGCTCCCATGCGCTGATTGGCGCCGAGATTGCTCGCAGGTTCGGAGAGGATCCGGCGATCGTGCATGCGATCGAGTCGCATCACAACGAAGTGGAGCCGCGCACGCTCACGGCAATCCTCGTGCAGGCGGCGGACGCCGTATCCGCGGCCCGTCCGGGGGCGCGGCGCGAGGCGCTGGAGTCCTACGTTCGCCGGCTCGAAAAGCTCGAAGAGATCGCGGGTGCGTTCGCCGGCGTGGCGAACGTGTTTGCGCTCCAGGCCGGGCGCGAGATCCGTGTGATCGTGGATCCCGAGTCTGTGGACGACCTGCAAGCGAGCGATCTGGCTCGACGTATTGCACGCAAGCTCCAGGAGGACTTGCAGTATCCCGGGCAGATCGAGGTGACGGTCATTCGCGAGTTCCGGGCACGCGACTACGCGCGCTGATCGGCGGAGCACTCCCATGACAAACACGACGATGCTCGGGATGCCGATCGTGCACGAGCCTCGCGAGCCGCGCCGCTCCGGGCTCCGATACTTCGTGCGAACGTTCGGCTGCCAGATGAACGAGCACGACTCTGAGCGAATCGCGGGGCTGCTCGAAGCCGACGGGATGGTTCGCGCCGTCGACGCGAATGACGCAGATGTCGTGGTGATCAACACGTGCACCATCCGCGAAAATGCCGATCAGCGACTCTACGGATACCTCGGTTCGCTCAAGGCCACCAAGGAGCGCAAGGATGGCCTTCGGATCGTCGTGGGCGGCTGCACCGCACAGAAGGACAAGGAGATCGTACGTGAGCGCGCATCGTGGGTGGATGTCGTGTTCGGCACGCACAACACCCATCGCGTGGTCGACCTGCTCGACCACGTCGACGAATGGGGTCCCGTCACGGAGATCTGGGACGAGACGACGAGCGCCGAGGACGGACCATCTTCCTTGCCTGCTCGGCGAGAGAGCGACCACTCGGCGTGGGTGACGATCACCACCGGATGCAACAACAGTTGCACGTTCTGCATCGTGCCGATCGTTCGAGGCGTTGAGATCAGCCGCCGCCCGGGTGATGTGATCCGCGAGGTCCAACGCCTCGCCGACGACGGCGTGGTCGAGATCACGCTCCTTGGCCAGAACGTCAATTCGTACGGCCGCGATCTCGACTTGAACGGGCGCCAGCCCTTGTTCGCAGATCTGCTTCGACGAGCAGGAGAGGTTGACGGCATCGGGCGCATCCGCTACACGAGCCCGCATCCGAAGGACTTCCGCGACGATGTCGCCCTCGCCATGGTCGAGACGCCGGCCGTGGCCGCTCAGCTGCATCTCCCGCTGCAGTCGGGCTCCGACTCGGTCCTCGCAGCCATGCACCGCGGCTACACGGCGGAACGTTTTCTCGACAAGCTCGCGATGGCTCGCCGGGTCGTGCCGGACCTCAGCGTGTCAACCGACATCATCGTGGGCTTCCCTGGCGAGAGCGACGCAGATTTCGAGCGGACACTCGAGGTTGTCGAGGTAGCTCGCTTCGACAACGCGTTCATGTTCCAGTACTCCTCTCGTCCCGGCACGCCGGCAGCTTTGATGGCCGGGCAGGTGCCCCAGGAGGCGGTGCAAGAACGCTTCAGCCGTCTCGTGGAGGCGCAAAACGCGATCACCTTCGAACGGAACCAGACACGCGTCGACAAGATCGAAACGGTGCTCACCGAGGGTCCCTCGCGTCGTGACGCCGAGGTCGCCACCACCCGGTCGGCCGGCAACCGGATCGTTCACGTCCGGGGTTCGTTCGAACCCGGCCGTTTCATGGACGTCCGCATCACGCGAGCAGCGCCGCACTACCTGGAAGGGATGCCCGTCTGAGCCTGATCGCCGTCCTAGGGCCGACCGCGGCCGGGAAATCCGGGCTCGCTGAAGCGATCGCAGCGCGCTCAGGCACACAGATCGTTTCGGTCGATTCGATGCAGGTGTTCCGGGGCATGGACATCGGAACGGCGAAGCCCGATCCCGAGACGCGTGAGCGATATGGCTACCGCCTCATAGACATCGCCGACCCCGCCGAAGACTTCACTGCGGCGGAGTTCCAGGCGGCGGGCCGCGTCGTGCTCGACGGCATCGAGGCTGAAGGCGGGAATGCAGTGATCGCCGGCGGGTCAGGGCTGCATTTCCGCGCACTCGTTGATCCACTCCAGTTCCCCCCGACCGACCCGGAGCTGCGTCGAGATCTCGAAACCATGGATGGGGAGGTGCTCGTGGCGGAGTTGGTGGCCGCCGATCCGGAGGCGGCGAGCGTCGTGGACCTCGCGAATCCACGGCGGGTGCTGCGAGCTGTCGAGATCCTACGGCTCACCGGGGCGACGCCATCCGTCCGCTCTGCGACGTCTGAAGCGAAGGCGGTGCGGTCGTATCGATCGGTACGGCCTCATGTCGGCATCGGCATCGACCCGGGACCACTGATCGCGGAGCGCATCACCCGACGATTCGATCACATGCTGGTATCGGGTTTCCTCGACGAAGTAGCCGACCTTGCGCCATGTCTCGGGCGCACGGCGCGTCAGGCCGTCGGCTATCGAGAGTTGCTCAGGGTCGTCGAGAGCGGCGCCGACATCGAAGCAGCTCGTATCGACGCCATCCGCGCGACCAATGCGCTGGCGAAACGTCAACGGACCTACTTCCGACGGGATCCGCGCATTCGCTGGATTCCGTGGCACCATGAACCAGACGTGATGGTGCAGACCGCCACCGAACTGCTCGCAAAGGATGCCCCATGGATTTCGTGAAGGCCGAAGGACTCGGCAACGACTTCATCATCTTCACCGAGGCGTTTCGAGCATCACCGGAACGCATTGCCCGGCTGTGCGAGCGCAAGACCGGCGTCGGCGCCGACGGCATCCTGGAAGTCGTGGCGCGGGACAGTTCGAACGTCGCCATGCGCTACTGGAACGCCGACGGGGGAGCAGCCGAGATGTGCGGAAACGGGCTGAGGTGCGTTGCTCTCGTTGCCGTTGAGGACGGTCTCGTGACCGGTCCGACGCTGACCGTCCATTCGGCCGTCGGCGAGCATCCAGCGACAGTGTTGCCGGGCGGGATCGTTCGTGCGTTCGTCGGGACGCCGCACGCATTTCGCACCGAGACGCTCAGCGTCGCCGGGCACACCGTTCGACCCGTGGGTGTCGGGAACCCGCACGCCGTGCTCTTTGTCGATGATGTGTCGGTCGCCGACGTCGAGGGAATCGGAACGACCATCGAGCACGATCCGATCTTCCCAGAGGGAACGAACGTGGAATTCGTTCAGATGGGGGACGGCAACCGGATTGTGGTCCGGGTGTGGGAACGCGGCGTCGGTGAGACGCTCGCTTCGGGCACCGGTGCCACGGCGGCCGCTTTCGCTGCGCGTTCGGTCGGTGAGCTGAGCGACGCAGTTACTGTCGATCTCCCCGGCGGGGAGTTACTCATCGAGTTCGACGACGCCGGTGCGTGGATGACGGGTCCGGCATCGGTCGTCTACCGCGGTTCGGTGGGCTGATCTATTCGACGCGTCGAAGAACGGCGACCACGATCCCGAGAATCTCGACGCCCTCGGTGAACACCATCGGTGGGTAGGCCGGGTTCTCAGCTTCCAGGATGACGCGACCGTCCTTGCGCCGGAGGCGTTTCACGGTGGCCTCTTCCTCGGATATGAGCGCAGCGACGAGCTGGCCGTCGTTCGCGACGGACTGGCGGCGAATCACGACGTAGTCGCCGTCGAAGATTCCAGCGTCGATCATGGAGTCGCCCCGCACGTCGAGCATGAACACGGGATCGTTGCCCACGAGCTCGGTGGGGAGCGGGTAGATCTCTTGGATGTCTTCCTCGGCAAGGATCGGGGAGCCGGCGGCGATCTGCCCGACAAGGGGAACGTCGCGTACCGGGGCCCGGTGAAGCGACGACTCGGGCGTGCCGTCGTCGATCACTTCGATGGCGCGTGGTTTGGATGGATCCCTGCGCAGATATCCGGTCCGCTCGAGCGCCGAGAGATGGCTGTGAACCGTTGAAGGGGAAGACAGGCCGACCGCCTCGCCGATCTCTCGTACCGATGGGGGGTAGCCGCGGTCGCGAACGGTCGCGCTGATCAGATCGAGGATCTGACGCTGCCGGTCGGTGAGGTCATGGCTGTCGGTCACGGTGTGCCCCTGAGTCGCTTGCCGCGAACAGTAGCGGATTTCGCGGTCACGACCAAACATATGTTCGATCGACCTCTCGTTGGCGGTGACCGTGACGCTAGGAAGTGAGCTCCTTCTCAAGGGGTGTGCGGAATCTCGGTATGACGCGGACCGTCCCGAGCCACAACTCGAGCCGGTGTGCTTCGCTCTCAACCATTCGTGTGACTTCGGGAGAAACTGGTTCGAGGAGGCGGTAGGCGACCGCACCGCCTTCGCAGTGTGCCCACCCGCCGATGACACGGCCGTTCCACCACACGGTCGGGCCCGCATTGCCGTTGCGGTCAAACAGGTTCGGGGCATGCTCACCGAGATACCAGT
>CAZONX010000016.1:0-32304 GCA_964581295.1 uncultured Acidimicrobiaceae bacterium | reverse complement strand
CGGAGTGAGCCGGCGAGTCACCCGAACACGCGGCACCGTGGAGCGAACATAGATGAGCCCCCCGAGGATCGCCGCGATCAGGAAGAGGCCAACGGCCAGCATGAGGTCTTCACCGAAGACCGCCCAGAGGACAACGAGAGCGATGCCCGCTCCGAGCGCTGCCCATCCCCGGGTGGTCGGCATCAGGTGATCGCTTTCATCCGGCTGCAACGCGGGTGCCGGGGACCGGCACGCTGGTGGTGACTCCTTCGAGGATCTCGTCGATCGTCACCCCGCGCATTTGTGCTTCCGGCCGAAGGATGAGGCGGTGATTGAGCACGGGTTCGAGCGCACCCTTGACGTCGTCGGGAGCCACGTAATCGCGCCCGGCGATCGCAGCGCTCGTGCGAGCCGCGCGCTGCAGGTACAGGGACGCTCGCGGGGATGCGCCGAGAACGAGGTTCGGCTCGTCGCGTGTTGCCTCCGCGATGTCGACGATGTAGCCCTTGACGACATCGGCGACGTGGACGTGCAGGGCGATCTCGGTCATCCGCAGGATGTCCTCTGCGTGGACAACCGGCCGGAGATCTTCGAAGGTCGATCGCTCTCCGTGCGTATCGAGCATCTCGAGCTCCTTGACGCGGGCCGGGTATCCCACGGTCAGCCGCATCATGAAGCGGTCGAGTTGCGCTTCGGGAAGTGGATAGGTGCCTTCGTGTTCGATTGGATTCTGCGTGGCGACAACGATGAACGGCGGGCCGAGTGTGCGCGTAATGCCGTCTACGGTGACCTGGCGCTCCTCCATGGCCTCGAGAAGAGCAGCCTGCGTCTTCGGGCTCGCCCGGTTGATCTCATCGCCGAGGATGACATTCGTGAACACCGGCCCGGGGCGGAACACGAAGTCGCCGGCCTCTCGATCCCACACTGAGACACCGGTGACGTCTGATGGAAGGAGGTCGGGAGTGAACTGGATCCGCTGGAACGAACAATCGATGGACCGGGCGAGGGATTTGGCCAGAAGTGTCTTACCGACACCCGGCACGTCCTCGACGAGCGCATGCCCACCTGCGATCAAACACGCGGTGAGTAGTTCGACGGTCTCTCGCTTGCCCTGAATCACGTGCTCGATGTTGTCCGAGATGACTCGAAACCGATCACCAAACCACGTCAGTTCTTCCGCGGTCACTGGCACGCGAGATCCTCCTGTATGCGTAGACATGATCGAGCCTAGATCGGATTGCGAGATGCGGGGGAGGGAACCGCGCGACGAATGGAGGCATGCCTCGCCCGCGGTACGATGTCCGACTATGGAGGTTGCATGATCGATCGATCGGTGGTGGTGGCCGTCGTTCGCCGCCCTGGACTCTGGGTCACGGCAATCAGCGCCATGTTCGCACTTGCCCCGCAAGAGTGGTGGCGCCACCGGCCTCATCTGCCGCTGCCGGATGCATCGTTGATGCGCTGGCGAATCGCTACCGCCTATGGGAGCGAAGACGCCGCGGTTGATCCTGCGGACATCGTGGCGTATCTTGAGTGGAGGCAACGATCCACTCAGGGGTAGACGAGGGGAGGTTGACGTGGCCACCGGAGTGCTTCGTGATGAACTGCTGAGCCTGCCGGGCGTCGAACGCGCCGATCTCGACGGCGCCGGACCCAGCCCCACCGGGATTCGCGTGCGGCTGGGGGCGGGTGTTGATCCGATTCTCGTCGGCGAGCAAGTCCGCCGAGTCCTTGCTGCCCACGGACTCCGCTCCGAGGTAGTCGGCGGGTCGGCCGATGTCGTGCAGCTACCGACCGAATCGGCCGCCGTGACGATCGACGATACCGATCCGATTCCCGTCGTTTCCGATCCGCCCACAACCGCCGCCGCACCGCCCGTCCACCGCGATGACCGGGCCCCGGCAGTATCCGAGGTCCCCAGCGACGTAGGGACGGCCCTCGACGCCGTGGCCGTCGTCGAGGGCCGCGAGGGGACAACGATCACGGTATCGGGGTCCGGTGGAGCGGCCTCGGTTCGGGCCGCCAGCGCGTCTCGGCCGGCAGTCGACCAGGCGGTGGTGTCGGCCGTGGCTCGCCTTGCGGGCGGGGCGCCTCCGCTGATTCGCTCGATCGACGAACGGGATATCGGCGACACAACCGTCGCAACCGTCGTTGTCGATGCTGGAGGTGAACGCCTGGTCGGTTCGGCCGTCGTGGGAGGAGGTTGGTCCTACGCGCTCGGGCGTGCCGCCTGGGCCGCGTTCTTGTCGCGTGCGGCATCGGGGGGCATCAGCTGAACGATGACATCGCTCCCGGCCGGCGATGTCGGCGCTGGCTGGGGTGCGATCTGCGGCTCAGCAAACTCGCGTCGGAAGCTCTCGACCTTTGCGATCACATCTCGTACGATGAGCCG
The DNA here is from genome assembly GCA_964581295.1 of uncultured Acidimicrobiaceae bacterium. Classification (GTDB taxonomy): domain Bacteria; phylum Actinomycetota; class Acidimicrobiia; order Spongiisociales; family UBA5794; genus JAHEEL01. The sequence goes on along the minus strand of CAZONX010000016.1, from coordinate 29,933 downwards.
CGTGTGATCGTCGGGGATCTCGAGGAGGTCATCGTGATCGGAAGCGTTGATCGAGACCACCGTGAGGCCCATGTCTCGGAGGTGGTCGAGCATGATCTCCTGGGTGACCTTGTCGGGTGAGAGTACGGACAACTCGGAGACGACGACGGCATCCGCGCTTCCGGATCTACCAATGTCGAGCAGAGCCCGATATCCGTCGCGTCCGAGCGGGCGAGCGGGGTCTCTGCCGTCCTGACAGGTTGCGACGAGGTGATGTCCGGTCTCGGACGCCCATCGACGGATGAACTCACTCTGGGCGAACGCGGTCTCGCCCTCCTCGAGGCTCGGAGCCTCCCGTATGTACCCGACGACGCGCACGCTGTCTCCGGCGTTCTCGACGTTGCTGCCCGCCGCAAGTATGGCACGGTGACACTGAGTGGTCAACAATTGTCGCTGAGTGGTCGCGCCGTCGCTCGGTGATCGAGAGTGCCCTGGTAGCCTTTTCAGATGCCACGAGCCCTCGTGCTGAACGCAAGCCTCGAACCGCTGTCGGTGGTTCCGGTTGAGCGCGCACTCGTGCTCGTGTTTCGCGACCGTGCCGATGTGTTGGCCACGAACGGCGCTATGTGGCGATCCGAGACCATTGCAATGCCGTCGCCCTCGGTGGTGCGTCTCCACCGATATGTGCGAGTGCCCTATGAGCGGCGGATTCCCGTGAATCGGCGGACGGTGTTCCAACGCGATGGGCACCAATGCCAGTACTGCGGACGACCGGCAGAGAACCTCGATCACGTCGTCCCGCGATCGCAGGGCGGCGAGCATTCCTGGCTGAACATCGTCGCGGCATGCCGCCGCTGCAACACCAAGAAGGGTGGGCGGACACCGGCGCAAGCCGGCCTCACCCTGTCGCGCTCACCGCGAATGCCACGACCCGATATCTGGGTGACCGCTGCCGTCGGAGGTGCTGTCGACCCGGGGTGGGAACCCTACGTCACGACGTAGCAGATCGGATCAGTAGCACCGGGCGTGGGGAGCGTCGAACGATCTTGGTCCCGGTGGAACCCAGCAGTCCCTGGAACACGCCGCTTCCGTGCGATCCGATCACCACCACATCGGCATCGAGCGCCTCGATCTGTTCGATGATGGTGGCTGCGACGTTCTCGCTCTCGACGACCCGGGTCTCCGGGGTAACGCCGCGCTGTTGGAGTTCTTTGACCACCGGACGCGTGTTCTTGACGAGCTTGTCATTCAGATACCGGTCGATCAGGGCGTCGTTGCCCGGCCAACTCAGCGGAGTCTTCTGGCCGACTGCCGGAGTCTTGACGAAGGTGTAGTCGGCCACCACGTTGCTGCCGTCTGCTGCTCCCCAGGCGGTACGCATGTCGCTGAGGAAAGCGCGGGGTATCTCGACCACCGACAGAATCGTCACCTTGCCGTCGGTTCCAGCGAGGCTGGCGGCGAATTCTGCCGCCGCCGCTGAATCAATTGCTCCGTCGGTTGCAACGAGTACGTGCACGGATCCTCCTCCAGGTCGCGTGATGAGACTAAACGGCGAGGCCCGCCTCGCGCCCGATCTCTGTCAGGACCGGTACGGCGATGCCTGCCTCGCGTGCGTGGCCGATCGCTCGATCGAGGCGGCGCGGAGCGCTTCTGCCCGTGGTGCCGTGGTCGGGGTCGCCGTCAATCGCGGTGACCATACCGGCGATCGCGGCATCTCGATCGACCGACGAACCGACGAGCCAATCCTGAATGTCGAGCACCTCGGTGGCAATAGCGGATGCGAAATCGTGATGATCGTTCCACAGTTCGGTGACGGTGCCGCCGGTACGAAGACCGCCGATGTTGGCGGTGAGGATGTAGAGGTTCTTCGCGACCAGTTCGTTGACCAGAGCGGCGTCGCTGACGCGGATGGCCGGTATGTCGATCGCGAGCAGTGCCTCGACCACGCCTTCAGCCTGTGGCCCGGCTACCGGCGTGGGGATGAGCACCCGCGTCGCTCGTCCCGGCTTCTTCTCGAACCAGACGACGGCAACGGTCGGCCGCTCGATGCGGTGGCGTTCCCAGTCCCTCGGGAGGAGTTCGTTCTGGATGAGGCCGACGCGCGAGCGCCACTCGTTCGGCAGCTGGTCGAGGACGGGATGCAGGTCGTCCTCACCGACGGTGACGAGCACGAGGGACGTTTCGGGATCGAACTCCATCGCCATCGTCATCGATGTCGAGCGGACGACCGGAGTGATGGGATGCCCGGCTCTCAGCAGTGCATGGGAGAAGACGGCGCCCATCTCGCCGATGCCGACAAGGGTGATCGAGTTGTTCATGGTGTACAGGGTACCGGGGGAGTGGGAGGGTGGGCACGGGAACGAAAGGGTTGACATGTGGCGCAGAGTGGGCCATAGTGGGGCCTCGTGGTAGATGAAGACCGAAGCGCAACGGAGGCGCGGCCAGGTGTTTCTCGGGGAATACAGTCATTCGCTGGACCAGAAGGGCCGCGTCGTGATGCCCAGCAAGTTCCGTACGGAACTCGACGAGGGCTGCGTCGTCACCAAGGGTCAAGAGCGCTGCATCTACGTCTTCCCCATGGAGCGATGGGGAGAGGAGTCGAGCAAGGTGCTCAGGCTCCCCAGAACCGATCGGCGGGCCAGAGACATCTCGCGGTCCTTCTTCGCTTCCGCGTCGGATCAAGCACTCGATCGGCAGGGACGAGTGCAGATCCCCGAGGCGCTCCGGCGCTACGCGGGATTGGAGAAGGACCTGACGGTTGTCGGGGTCGCGGATCACATCGAAGTGTGGGCGACCGACACATGGCAGACCGTGGTCGCCGAAGCAGACGAGTACTACGCCGAAATCGAGGAGGCAGTCTCGGAGTACGGAATATGAGTGAACCACAAGAGCGGATGGCAATCGGCCGAACGCTCGTAGCTGTTGATTGGTCTGGCCTGCGGTCAGTCCCCCGGATGCCAATTGGAAGGCCCCTTACTCCGCCCGCTTCCATGTTGGCGCCAGCGCTCCGGGGGACTGACCATGGATCAGACCACGAGCAGCTACCACGAGCCAGTTCTCTTGACCGAGTGCGTCGAGGCACTGGCCCCGGCAGCACTTGGCGTAGTCGTGGACGGCACCTTCGGCGGAGGCGGCCATACGCGGGCACTCCTCGCGTCGTATCCGGACATGCAGATCATCGCGATCGACCGCGACACACAGGCGCTCGCGAATGCGCCGGACGACCCCAGGGCGCGCATCGTGCTCGGCAACTTCTCGGACATGGCGAGGCTGGTCTGCGATGAATTGGATATACCACCTGGCGCTCGTGGGACCGTTGACGGGGTTCTTCTGGACCTTGGCATCTCATCGCATCAAGTCGATACCGCCGAGCGGGGCTTCTCCTATCACCGCAGTGGCCCGATCGATATGCGAATGGGCGCCGACGCTCCGTCGACTGCAGCTGAACTCGTCAACACGCTCGACGCTGACGAGCTACGAAACATCATCCGTCGTTATGGAGAAGAGCGCTTCGCCGGAAGGATCGCCCGGGCCATCGTCGCGGCGCGTCCGATCAACAACACCACCGATCTCGCTTCTGTCATTGCCAACGCCGTACCGCAAGCCGCTCGACGCGGCGGCCATCCGGCCAGGAAGACGTTCCAGGCGCTTCGCATCGCAACGAACGCAGAGCTCGATGCGCTCTCGACCGGACTCGAAGCGGCCATCGACCTCCTTGCGCCGGGCGGGAGGCTCTGCGTGATCGCGTACCACTCGCTCGAGGATCGCATCGTGAAGCGGCGCATCGCGCTCGGTGCGACAGCCTGCGTCTGCCCGCCGGGCATGCCGGTCTGCGCGTGCGGCAAGGTTCCGGAACTCGAGGATCTCGGTCGCTTCCGGCCAACGGACGCTGAGATCGAATCGAATCCGCGAGCGAGGAGCGCCATCCTTCGAGTCGCAGGGAAGGTCTCAGTATGACCGCCGGCGCATTCCCGAGGACCTCTGCACGGCCGCTCACCCGAACCAAACGGACCCGGCCCGTCGTACGACCGCTTGTCATCTTCATCCTCGCCGTCACGATGGCGTTCTTCGCCGTCATCTACTCACGCATATCTCTCGATCGCACTGCCTTCGAGCTGCAGCTACTCGAGCGCGGAATCGTTGCCGAAGAGGAGCTGCACTGGGACCTCCGGGCTGAGCACGCCCGGCTCCAGGCGCCGGATCGGATCACACAGAGAGCCGCCGAACTCGGGCTCGTCTACCCGCTGGATCGACGTTCGATCGAAGTGACGGGTATCGAACGCGGGGTCGGCGGCTCTGAGGACAGACTGACGGATCTACGAGCGCTGTTTCTGGAACAGCCGTGATGAACAGGGGAGGGGAACAATGCGGAGGCCGAACGCTGGCGGCCACGTACCCGATGGCCGTGACGCGCTGAGGGTGAGCTGAATGAGCCGAACGTCATTTCGTTTCGGCGATCTGCGCGTCGTCGCGCTTGGATTGGTACTCGTTCTCGCATGGGCGGGCATCGGGTACCGGCTGTTCCAGGTGCAGGGCGCAGATGCCGCCGTACTGGCCCAACGCGGTTTCGACCAACGCGTGCGCCACGAAACCATCGAGGCCAAGCGTGGAACCATCTTCGATCGGGATGGCGTTGAACTCGCCGTGACCATCTATGGGAAGGCACTCGTCGCCGATCCCAGCCTCATCGATGACCCCGCGGAAGCCGCGGCCGTACTCGCACCGGTCCTCGACACCGATTACGTCAAGCTCGCCACCCGTCTCGACAGCGACAGTCGCTTCACCTACGTCGCTCGCGACCTCGAGAATGCACTCGTCGGCCGGGTCGAAGCGGCGATCGAGGAGGCCGATCTCATCGGGTTCTCGTTTGAGGAAGCGCCGATTCGCATCTACCCGTCCGGAGCACTCGCCGCCCCGGTCATTGGCCTCACGCGAAGCGATGACGGCAGCGGTATCGAAGGCATTGAATCGGTCATGGAAACCGAGCTTGCAGGTCGTCCCGGCAAGCGTGTCGTGGAGCGAGATCAGGCAGGTCGCGCCATCCCGCAGGCCGAGTTCCTCTTGGAATCGGCGACGCGCGGATCCGATGTCGTCCTCACGCTCGATCGCGAGATCCAGTTCGTTGCCGAACAGGCGCTGCAGTCGGCGATCGACTCGACGGGTGCGCTCGGTGGGTCCGTCGTAGTGATGGACCCCAGGACGGGCGAGATCCTTGCGATGGTCTCGCTGCCGAGCTTCGACGGAACCGACCGATCGACGCTCGACCCGGCGTCCATCCGGAACAGAGCGGTCAGCGACGTACACGAGCCGGGTTCTACCCTCAAGGTCGTGACCGTTGCCGCAGCCCTCGAAGAGGGCGTCGTCCGTCCCGATACCCCGTTCAAGACTCCACCAGAGATCGAGATCGTCGGCGAGACGTATTCAGACCATGGCAGCCACCCATCTGTCATGACGGTGACCGACATCGTCGCTCAGTCCTCCAATGTGGGGACGATCAAGATTCAAAGACAGCTCGGCGACGAGGTGCACTACCGCTACCTCGATGCGTTCGGACTTGGCCGGCCGGCCGCGATCGACTTCCGTGGTGAGGCGACCGGCAGACTCGACCACGTCTCGGAGTGGTGCGGGCCGGCGTGTGGCGCCTCGGCAGCCATCGGTTACGGCATCGGCGCAACCACCCTGCAGATGGCGGCCGTGTACTCGACGCTGGCGAACGACGGAGAGTGGGTCGAACCGCACGTCGTCTCCGAGATTGCAGCGCCGGACGGCACCACAATCGTGACCGAGCCCCGATCGCGACGAGTGGTCTCGGTCGAGACGGCAGAGACGATGCGCTCGATGCTGCGCGGCGTCGTCGAACACGGAACCGGATTCCGAGCCGACATCAACGAGTTCCCGGTTGGCGGCAAGACCGGCACCTCCGACAAGTTCGACGTCGAGGCCGGGGAATACAGCGAGACCGAGACGATCGCATGGTTCATCGGCATTGCCCCGATCGACGACCCCTCGATCGTGGCTGCCGTCGTGCTCGATACGCCGCGGGGCACGCTCGCTGACGGTACTGAGTTGAAGTTCGGCGGCGCCTCGGCTGCGCCGGTGTTCGCCGAGATCGTTGAGTCGGCGCTGCACCAACTCGGAGTCTCACCGGTGAGCACCAACGATGAGTGAGCGACGCCTGCTCTCCGAGATTGTCGCGAGCCTTCCCGGGGGCGGTCGCCTGATCGGGCCCGATCCCGCCATCGGCGGGGTCACCCATGACTCGCGAGCCGTTCGACCGGGCGACCTGTTCGTCGCGATTCCCGGAGCGACGGCGGACGGCCACGACTACGTCGAGCGCGCCGTTGGGGCCGGCGCGGCAGCCGTCGTTGTTGAGCACGACGTGATCGGAGCAACGAGCCGTGTCGTGGTGCCGGACGCTCGGGCCGCGTTGCCCTGGCTAGCCGCCGCTGCGTTCGGCAACCCGTCGCACCGGCTACCGGTCGTGGGCGTCACAGGTACCAACGGCAAGACGACGGTGACCCATCTCCTCGAGCAGATCATCCTCGCGGATGGGCGGTCGGCGGGAGTGATCGGAACGATCGGTGCGCGGATCGGCTCGGCAACAGAATCGGTGGAGCGAACGACCCCTGAGGCCTCGGATCTTCAGCGCCTCTTGGCCGATATGGCCGATGCCGGCGTCGACATTGCCGCGATCGAGGTGTCGAGCCACGCCCTCAGCCTCCATCGGGTCGATGCGATTCGATTCCGAGTGGCCGGATTCACCAACCTGATGCAGGATCACCTCGACTTCCACGGTGACATGGAGCGCTACCACGCGGTCAAGGCCTCCCTGTTCACCTCGAACCGGATCGACCGTGCAGTCATATCTATCGACGATGAAGCCGGCCGAGCCATCGCCGCAGCTACCGATGTCCCCGTGACAACGACCTCCCTCGATCGTGGTGCAGACGTCACAGCGTCGGCCATCGACGAGACCGTTCGGGGCACGGCGTTCCAGTTCAACTCGCCCGCCGGAAGCGTCGCGGCACGCGTGGCACTTCCCGGTCGTTTCAACGTCCAGAACGCCCTCGTCGCCGGTGCGATCGCTCTCGAGTTGGACATACCACTCGAATCGATCGTCACCGGCCTTGAAGCCCTGCAAGCGATCCCCGGTCGATTCGAGCGTATCGCGGTTCCCAACGGCGTTCCGGTCGTGGTCGACTATGCCCACACGCCCGATGCCATCGATGCCGTCGTCGAGGCAGGACGGCGCATCTCGAACGGTCGTCTCATCGTCGTGTTCGGAGCCGGAGGAGACCGCGACCAGAACAAACGGGCGGCGATGGGCAGAGCTGCCAGCCGCGCCGACCTGGTGATCCTCACGTCCGACAACCCGCGCTCCGAAGACCCGCAAGCGATCGCAGCTGCGGTGCGCGTGGGTCTACCTTCGACGGCCAGAGTCGTCGAGGAACCGAATCGGCGACTCGCCATCCGTCGAGGTCTTGCGGCGGCGGGTGGAAGCGACCTGGTGCTGGTCCTCGGGAAGGGTCACGAACAGGGTCAGGAAGTCGCAGGCCGCGTTGAACCGTTCGACGACCGAGCGGTCGTTCGCGAGGAACTCCGGTACGTCGCGGAGGCGTCCTCATGAAGGGTCCCCTGAACTGGACGCTTGCGACGGTTGCGGCCGCCACCGAAGGCATCGTCGACGGCGACCCGGCGATGCCGGTGTGCGCCGTGTCCACCGACTCGCGGTCGGTGGCACCCGGAACGGTCTTCGTTGCGTTGCGCGGACCGAACCATGACGGTCACGATCATGCCGTCGATGCCGTGTCTTCTGGTGCCGTGGCGGCACTTGTGCAGCGAGGAACTCATCCGAACCTCGTACCCCGTGTCGAAGTCTCGGACACCGCAACGGCGCTTCGCGATCTCGCGGCGACCCGACGGTCCGAGCTGGATCTGCCGGTTGTTGCCGTGACCGGCTCGACCGGCAAGACGTCGACCAAAGATCTGTTGGCCGCGGCGATCCCTGGTGCCTGGGCATCGCCGCGTTCGTATAACAACGAAGTCGGTGTGCCGCTCACCGTGCTCTCGACGCCTGACGATGCTGCCGCTCTGGTGGTTGAAGCGGGCTCACGCGGCATCGGGCACATTCGGTGGCTGATGCCGGCGATACGTCCGTCGGTAGCTGTGATTACCAACCTTGGCCTCGTGCATCTCGAGACGTTCGGATCACGCGACGCGATCGCTGACGGCAAATGGGAACTGGTCGAGGGCCTCGCCGAGGGGAGTACCGCCGTACTGCCCGTCGACGAACCGCGACTGCGACGCCCCCACCCGGGACCGACCGTGACCTTCGGCAGCGCTCAGGAAGCCTCGATACGTGTCACAGATCTCGTGTCCGATCCTGCTGGGCGCCCGTCGTTCACCCTCGAGGCCGACGGGCGCCGGTACGATCTGACGTTGGGCATGTCCGGCTCGCACAACGCGACCAACGCCGCCGCGGCATTGGGCGCCGCGATGGCTATCGGCATTGAGCCCGATCTTGCAGTGAGCCGCATGGCAGACGCCGTGGGTTCGGCGTGGCGCATGGAGGTTCATCGAGGCCGATTCACCGTGGTGAACGACACCTACAACGCCAATCCGACATCAATGGAGGCGGCGCTGCGAACCGTTGCTGCGATGCCCGGCAGCGCCTACGCCATCCTCGGCGAGATGGCCGAACTGGGACCGGTCGCGGCGGACGAGCATGCCCGGATCGGCCGGCTGTCGGTTGAGCTTGGCTTCGAGGCCGTGGCTACCGTCGGACCGGATCACGGTCTCGCGGAAGCCGCCGGTGGATTCAACGTCGACGGACCCGATGCTGCGTTCGATGCGATCGCTCAACGCATTGGGGATGGCGCCGTCGTGCTCGTGAAAGCATCCCGATCGGTTGGCCTCGAGCAACTGGCCGAGCGGCTCATCGAGGAGGCCGCCCGATGATCCAACTCCTCATCGCTGCCACGATCTCATTCGCGTTCACAATCTTCGTGACTCCGATCGCGATCCGAGTGCTCCGCAGCCGAAGCATCGGCCAGTTCATCCAGGAGGATGTACGCGGTCACATGCACAAGCGCGGTACTCCGACGATGGGCGGCGTTGTCATCATCTTCGGCACCCTCCTCGGTTACGCCGGGGCGCACCTGCGTCTGTTCACGCTCGGTGGCGGGCTCGACTTTCGGGTGTATCCGTTCGCGCCGGAGGGCCTCCTCGCGGTTCTTGCGTTCGTCGGCATGGGGTTCATCGGTTTCCTCGACGACTACACGAAATACGCGCGCAAGCACAACCAGGGCCTTTCGAAGCGCTGGAAGTTCCTCGGGCAGCTCGCGGTTGCAGCGACGTTTGCTTGGGGAGCACAGCGAATCGGCGTGTCTACCGAGCTGTCGTTCGTGCGCCCACTCGGCATCGACCTCGGCCCGATCCTGTACTTCGTCCTGGTGCTGTTCATGCTCACCGCGGCGGCGAACGCGGTGAATCTGACAGACGGCCTCGACGGACTCGTCGCCGGTTCCGTGTCGCTCGTGGCCGGTGCCTACGTGCTCATCGCGTTCTGGCAGTTCAGGAACATCGCGATCTACTTCGTCGACATCAACGGGGCGCTCGACCTTGCACGGTTCGCCGCCGCGGTCGTTGGAGCGGCGCTCGGCTTCCTCTGGTGGAACGCGGCGCCGGCGAAGATCTTCATGGGGGACACGGGTTCGCAGGCTTTCGGCGGTGCGCTCGCGGCGCTGGCCCTGTTGACCAACACACAGCTCTTGCTCGTCCTCCTCGGAGGCCTCTATGTGGTCGAGACGCTCTCCGTCATCGGGCAGGTCTTCACGTTCCGCGTGTTCGGGCGCCGCATCCTGCGCATGGCTCCGATCCACCACCACTTCGAGCTCAAGGGATGGCCGGAGACGATGGTGATCGTTCGATTCTGGATCCTCGCCGGCATCATGGTCGCGCTCGGGGTCGGGGTCTTCTACGCCGACTTCCTCTCGGTCACCGGCGGAGGGTCACCGTGAACACACTGATTCTCGGGGCCGGCGTGAGCGGCGTTGCCGCCGCGGGCCTCGCAGCGAGTCTCGGGCACACGGTCTCCGTGTACGACCGCTCGTCAAAGGCGGTCCTCGCGTTGCGTGACCAGGGCATTGCTGTGCATTCCGGCGTCTGGCCCGACCGATTACTGCGCGGCACCGAACTGGTGGTGGTTTCCCCGGGGTTTCCCGAGCAGTCCGACCCCGTGCGCATGGCCGTTGCGGCCGGTATCGAGATCATCAGTGAGATGGAGTTCGGCGCGCGGACTCTCGCCGTGCCCTACGTCGCGATCACCGGAACAAACGGCAAGACCACCGTCACGACGGAGACCACCGCGATGCTGAACGCGAGCGGCGTCCGGGCCGTGGCAGCGGGGAACATCGGCGTTCCGATCTGCGGCCTGGGAATCGAGCCGGCATCAGTGGTGGTGTTCGAGGCATCGAGTTTCCAACTCCGATTCATCGACGAGTTCCACCCCGCGGCTGCCGGTATCACCAATGTTGCTGCCGACCACCTCGACTGGCACGGATCGGTTGAGGCATACGCCGCGGCGAAGGCACGCGTCTTCGAGAACATGACTGGCAACGAAGTTCTCGCCTTCGACGTCGACGATGCCGGAGCGCAAGCCCTCGCCTCCAAGGCCTCCTGTCGAACAATCCCAGTCAGCGGTGTGAGCGCTCCGGACGCAGGCATCGGACCGGACGGCGGCACGCTCGTGGTCGACGGCGCTCGCCTGCCGCTCGCGACGACCGACCCATCGTTCGTCGTCGATCTTGGTATCGCCGCCGCGATCGGCCTGTCCGTGGGAGCGACAGTCGAAGGTATCGGACGGGTCTTGGCCGAGTTCGCTCCAGGGGCCCACCGTCGGCGCATCGTGTCGACCGAGGGCGGCGTCGTGTGGATCGACGATTCGAAGGCGACCAACCCGCACGCGGCGCGAGCCGCTGCTGCGGCCTACGAGCGTGTGGTGTTGCTGGCCGGCGGCCGGAACAAGGACCTCGACCTCTCCGATATCACCGCAGACTCCGTGCGGCATCTCATCGCATTCGGCGAGTCCGCCGACGAAGTAGCCGCAGGCTTCGGGGGTCCGACGACGGTCGTCGGCGATCTCGCCGACGCCGTCGATGCCGCCTATCGCACCGCGCGGCCGGGAGATACCGTGCTTCTGGCCCCCGGCTGCGCGAGCTTCGACGAGTTCGAGTCGTATGCCGCCCGAGGCGACCGTTTCGAGGAGCTCGTCAAGGAAGCCGGGGTCGCGAAATGACCGACGGTTCGCGAGGTGTCGACCAAGCTACTCGAATGCTCGAGGCCGTTCCCGACCCAATTGCCGACGAAGACGACGACGCGCAGCCGACGATGCGCGACCAAATCCGCGAGCGGCGAGCCGTCAGAGCTCTCAATAGCAGCGACCGTCGAGCGGTCCTGCTTGTCGTTCCGGTTGTGATGCTGCTGATCGTCGGCCTCGGTGCCATGCTCTCCGCGGCGTCCGTCGTCTCCATTCGGGAATTCGGCGATCCCCTCTACTACATCAAGCGTCAGTTCGTCTGGGTCGGCCTGGGCCTCGTAGCACTCATAGTCTCCACGAGAATCCCATATCGGCTCTATCGGAAGCTCGCTCTGCCGATCTTCATTGTCGCCATGGTCGGTCTGGCGGCCACGCTCGTCATCGGCGATGTCCGCGGCGGCGCTCGTCGATGGATCGAAGTCGGTCCCCTCACGATCCAAGCATCGGAGTTCGCGAAGCTTGCCACCGTCATCGTGCTGTCTGCCGTCATGGCGAAGAAGGATCGGCTCCTCGGGTCGCTCGCTCATTTCGTTCTACCCGTCGCTGCAGTCCTCGGGGTGGTATCAGTTCTGCTCATGGCACAGCCCGATTTTGGGACCACGCTCCTCATTGGCGCCTCAGCCTTCGCCGTCCTGTTCGCTTCGGCAGCCCCACTGGGGTACGTCGTGGGTCTCGGCGGCATCGCAGCGCTGCTCGGCATGCTCGGCGCGTTCACCATGGACTACCGACGTGACCGCATCACCGGTTTCCTCGACCCGTTCGCCGATCCGCTCGGCACCGGGCACCAGGCCGTGCAGAGTCTGGTGGCGCTCGGAACGGGGGGATGGTTCGGCGTCGGCTTGGGCGCGAGCCGAGCGCGTTGGTCGTTCCTTCCGAACGCCCACACAGACTTCATCTTTGCGATCATTGGCGAGGAGACCGGCCTTGTCGGCGCCGGCCTCGTCATCGTGCTGTTCGCCTTGTTCGCCGCGGTCGGCATCCGCGTCGCGCTCAAGGCCCCGGATACATTCGGCCGGTTGCTCGCCGTCGGCATCGTCGCATGGCTGTCGTTCCAGGCATTGATCAACGTCGGTGGCGTCGTCGCGGTGCTTCCGATTACGGGCGTTCCGCTGCCGTTTGTGTCTTCGGGCGGCAACGCCATGATCGTCAGCCTCGCCGCGGTCGGAATCCTCGTGAACATCTGCCGGACGAGGACAGCCGAACCGGCAACATCATGACCTACGCTTTCGCCGCCGCGGGCACCGGCGGACACATTTACCCGGCTCTCGCTGTGGCCAAATCGCTCGTCGACGACGGCACCGATCCCGACGACATTGTGTTCTTCGGCGGCGATCGACTCGAGACCAGGCTCGTTCCCGAAGCCGGGTTTCGGCTCGTGCAACTCGATATCCGCGGGCTCAAACGGTCGTTCAGCGCTGACAACCTCAAGCTCCCAGCAATGGTTCGGCGTGCCACCGCCGAGGTAGCCGAAACGCTTGGTGCCCTCCCGCCCGGGGTTCTCGTGGTCTTTGGCGGCTACGTGACGGTGCCGGCAGCGGCGGGAGCCCGCAAGGTCGCCATGCCCTACGTCATTCACGAGCAGAACGCCGTGCCGGGCGTCGCCAACCGCTATGTCGCTCGACGAGCCGAGCGCACCTTCGTGGCGTTCGCGCCCGCTCGAGAACGCCTGCACAACGCCGAGATCGTCGGGAACCCACTGGATGCATCATTCGGCGAATTTGACCGCGATCGGCGCCGATCCGATGCCCGCCGGAAGTACGGGCTCGACCCAGACCGACCGGTCATCGGCATCGTGGGGGGAAGCCTGGGGGCGCAGGCCCTCAACGAAGCCGGTGTCGAGATCGCAACGCGCGCAGGGCGGGCCCACTCGGTGCTTCACCTCACCGGCACCGACCACCACGAAGCGCTCGCCGCGAACGCCGCGGAGACGGATGGATGGGTCACGAAGCCGTTCGAGCGAGAGATGCCGGAGTTCTACGCAGCGACGGATCTGGTGCTCGCGCGAGCGGGGGCGATGACAGTGAGCGAGTTGGCGGCGACGGCGACCCCATCGGTCGTCGTTCCGCTGCCGGCCGGACGGGGGTATCAAGCGATGAACGCACATGACTTGGACCGAGCAGGCGGAACGGTAATCGTCGACCAGGAACGAATCAGTGACGTACCCGAGTTGCTTCGACAGCTCATCGGAGATCGCGAACGGCTGTCTGCCATGGCCACCGGTGCGCGCTCCGTCGCCCGGCCCGACGCCGCGCTCCACGTCGCCGAAGCACTCAGGGAGATCGCAAATGTTTGAACCGCCGAGCGTCGACATCGATGAGATCAATTCGATCCACATGATTGGAGTTGGCGGAGCCGGAATGTCCGGACTCGCCAAGCTGCTGGCGCAACGCGGTGTCGCCGTGACGGGGTCGGATCTCAAGCCATCCGCAGTTATCGACTCACTTTCGGGTGTCGGAGTCGAAACGTGGATTGGGCACCAGCCGGACCGAATCGAAGGGATGGACGTCGTCGTGGCATCGTCGGCGATTCCCGATCGGGACGTAGAATTGCTTGCCGCTCGCGAGGCCGGGATAGCCACGGCCAGGCGGCCGGCGCTCCTGCGCGGCATCACTACGGCGTTCACGACGATCGGCTTCTCCGGTACGCACGGCAAGACCACCAGCACGGCGATGGCGGTGGCGGCGTTGCGGGCATGTGAGCGAGACCCGTCGTTCATCGTCGGAGGCGAATTGACCGATCTCAACACCGGTGCTCACCTTGGTGATCGCGACGTACTGCTCCTCGAGGCCGACGAGGCGTTTGGCACCTTCCGGCATCTCGAGCTCGCTGCACTCGGCGTGACCAACATCGAGGCCGACCATCTCGACTACTACAAGACGGTGACCGCCCTCGAAGAGGCATTCGCCCAGGTCGCGGGCCGTACGGAAGGCCCCGTCGTCGGATGCATCGACGATCCCGGCGTGCGACGGCTCGCCGAGCGGGCGAAGGTCATCGGATATGGAACGGGGCCCGATGCCGACTGGCGCATCGCGGACGTGGAGTTGGGTGTCACCTCGTCGTTCACCCTGACCGGACGAGGAGCGTCATATCGCGTGCAGCTCCGACACCCGGGCATGCACGTGGTCACGGACGCTGCCGGTGTGCTCGCGTTGCTCGGTGAGTTGGGCTTCGACCTCGAATGCGCCATTGCCGGGCTCGCTCGTTTCGGCGGCGTACGGCGACGGTTCGAGGTCAAGGCCCGAATCGGCGGCGTCTCCATCGTCGACGACTACGCCCATCACCCAACGGAGGTCGCCTCAACGGTCGAAGCCGCGCGCACCATGACCAAGGGCCGCATTTGGGTCGTGTTCCAGCCTCATCGCTACACGAGGACGGCCGCCCTGGCGCCCGCATTCGGTGTGCCACTCGCCGGAGCCGATCGCATCGTCGTGACCGACGTATACGGGGCCGGGGAGCAACCGCAGCCGGGCGTTACTGGTCGGCTGGTAGCAGAGGCCGTTCGAGCAGGCGGCGGCGACGTCGAATACATCCAGCGCCTTGCCGATGTTCCCACCTATCTCGCCGGGCAGCTCGAACCCGGAGACACCCTGGTGCTCATGGGTGCCGGCGACGTTGCAACAATCTGGGCCGAGATTGGTGACTACCTCGGAGATCGGTCGTGACCGACTGGACCGACGGCATTGCGGGCGTGGCGACCCGGATACCGATGGCGCCGTTGACGACCTACAAGCTTGGCGGATCGGCGGCATGGTTCGCCGAGGTCGGCAGCGACCGTCACCTCAACGACGTCCTTGAAGCGCTACCACTCGATGTGCAGATGCTCGTGCTCGGACGGGGGAGCAACCTCGTGGTGGCCGACCGTGGTTTCGACGGTCTGGTGCTGCGCCTCGTCGGAGACTTCGTAGCGATCAACGTCAGTCAGGACGGCACCGTCACCGCAGGGGCGGCGGCTTCTCTTCCGCGCGTTGCCCGTGCTGCAGCCGAAGCCGGTCGCTGCGGTTTGGAGTTCTACGCCGGAATCCCGGGATCGGTCGGCGGTGCCGTGATGATGAATGCAGGCGGCCACGGGAGCGACACTTCCGAGCGCCTGATCTCCGCATCGATTGTCGACGTGCGCACCGGAACAGTTACCGTTCGCGCACGCGATGAGCTCGACCTCCGCTATCGCCATTCGAATGTAGGCCCAGATCAGCTCGTGACGTCGGCCCAGTTCTCGACCGAACCGTGCTTGAGGTCGAGCGCTGAGTCGCGGATACGCGAGATCACTCGGTGGCGAAAAGAACACCAGCCGGGTGGGACCTTCAACGCCGGATCAGTGTTCAAGAATCCGGACGGCGACGCAGCCGGTCGCCTGATCGACGAAGCGGGGCTCAAGGGCTACCGGTGCGGCGGCGTCGCCGTGTCGGAAATGCACGCCAACTTCTTCGTCGCCGACGAAGATGCGGTCGCACAAGACGTCTGGGATCTCGTCTGGACGATCCGAACGCGGGTCGCACAGGCCACTGGTGTGTGGTTGACACCCGAGATTCGATTCGCCGGAGCATTTGACGACCGCACTGGGCAGGCCGGGGAGCGCGAAACGGTATGAACACGATGGATCACCGCATTGCCGAACGCCGACACGAGGTGACGGAGGAACGCGCGCGCGGCCGCCTTCGGTGGCTGATCTGGGTCGTGGTCTTGGTCGGGGCGATCGCCGCGGTCATCTGGTTCGTGAATTCGCCCGTTCTCTCGATTGGCTCCGTTGTGGTAACCGGTGCCGAGCGCACCGATCCTGCCGCCGTCGCTGCCGAAGTCGGCGCTGCTGCGGGCACGCCGACGATTTCGGTGCGTGGTGGTGAGATCGAGGCAGCCCTGCTCACCAGCCCCTGGATCGCAGAGGCCGATGTCACCGTTTCATGGCCCGGCACGATCGAGATCAACGTTCGCGAGCGCGTGCCGATAGCGTCGATCACGACGGAGAGCGGGATCTTTGGCATTGCGGTCGATGGCATCCTGGTTGCCGAGATCGGCAATGTACCGATCGGTACAATGATCGTGTCGGATCGTCTGGGCCCCGTGGCGGTGGGTGACCGTGCCGGCCAGGCCGGCACGCTTGGCGCCGTCGAGTTCGCTGCCGCGCTGTCACCATCTCTACGTCGCTCCACGACGATCAAGATCACCGGAGACACGGTATCCGCCGTCGTCAGCGGGTACACCGTCGTTCTCGGACGGCCCGCCGAGATGGCGTTCAAGGCAGCGGCCGTTGAGGCCCTTGTCTCGACGGGCATCGAGGAGGGAAGCCGGATCGATGTGACCGCCCCGACGCGCCCGGCGGTGGCGCCGCCTCGATCTCAACTGGAAGGTGAGACGGAGACGCTAGAACAGGCTCAACCTTCGGACTAACCTTTAGATACCTGCGCGGGAGGACCCATACATGACCGATCCGAAACTCGCACCTCATACCTACCTGGCCGTCATCAAAGTGGTCGGCGTCGGTGGTGGTGGTGTCAACGCCGTAAACCGCATGATCGAAGCCGGAGTGGGCGGTGTTGAGTTCATCGCCGTGAACACCGACGCTCAGGCGCTCATCATGTCCGACGCGGACCTCAAGCTCGACATCGGACGCGATTCAACGCGCGGTCTCGGCGCTGGGGCGAACCCTGAAGTCGGCCGTGAGGCTGCTGACGAGCATCGCGGTGAACTCGAAGATGCGTTGACGGGTGCCGACATGGTGTTCATCACCGCCGGTGAAGGCGGCGGAACCGGCACCGGAGCCGCTCCCGTGGTAGCCGAAGTCGCACGATCGCTCGGTGCGCTCACCGTCGGCGTCGTTACCCGGCCATTCGGCTTCGAAGGACGTCGCCGCTCGGTCGCTGCCGAACAGGGCATCCAATCGCTCAAGGCCGCCGTCGACACGCTGATCATCATTCCGAACGAGCGCTTGCTCGAGATTGCCGACGAGCACACCCCGGTCGTCGAGGCATTCCGCATGGCGGATGAGATTCTCACGAACGGCGTCAAGGGCATCACCGACCTCATCACCACGCCGGGACTCATCAACGTCGACTTCGCCGATGTGAAGACGGTGATGTCGGAGGCCGGATCAGCGGTGATGGGCATTGGCCAGTCCACCGGTGACAGCCGTGCACAGCAAGCGGCCGAGAAGGCGATCGCGAGCCCGTTGCTCGAGACGTCGATGGACGGCGCGCGAGGCGTTCTGCTCTCCATTGCCGGTCCCATCGACATGACGCTCCACGAAGTGTCGACCGCTGCTTCGATCGTTGCCGACCACTCGGACGGCGATGCGAACATCATCTTCGGCGCTGTGGTCGACGACACCCTCGGGGACGAGATGCGTGTAACCGTGATCGCTGCCGGATTCGAGCATGAGCAGTCTCGGTCGTCTTCGTTCACGTCTGCTCCAACCGTGAGTGTGCCGACCGTGCGTTCGCCGCTGGAGGATTCCGGCTCGCAAGACGAAGGAACCGACGAGCTGGAGATCCCGGGGTTCGTGCGCGGATGATCCGCCCCGCGGGCTTCCGCGGAGCATTCTTCGGAGATGCCGCGGACGGCAACGGTCGAGACGACCCTGATCGACGCGACGGGATATCGAGCGCACTCGGCCTCTCGAACGCGTGGGCGTCCCTTCACCAGGTTCATGGCGCCGTCGCGCTCACGGTCGACGAGCCGGGAGCCGCAGGCGACGCCGACGGTCTGATCACCATGAATCGAGGGCTTCCACTCGTCGTCGCCACCGCAGATTGTGTCCCGGTCATCGTTGAGGGAGACCGGTCCGTTGCGGTGCTCCACGCCGGGTGGCGTGGCGTTGCTGCAGGAGTGATCGCTTCGGGCGTCGAGGCCATGGCTGCACTCGGGGACACGCCGCGGCGAGCCGCAATCGGCCCGTCGATCGGTCCGTGTTGCTTCGAGGTGGGAGATGAGGTCATCGCCCAGATCGGTGGCTACGCATCGAAGACCGTCTGGGGGACGTTGAGCGTCGATTTGTGGTCGGCCGCAGAGGCTCAGTTGGCCGGACTCGACGTGTGGAGCTCGAACATCTGTACATTCACCGATCCGGCCTATCACTCGTTCCGCGATGACGGAACGACAGAGCGACAGGTGGCGGTGGCATGGCTTCCCTAGTCCTGGCCGATATTCAGGCTCGCATGGCGACCGCTGCGCGTCGCTCGGGGCGCGACCGCAGCGACGTACAACTGCTGGCCGTCTCCAAGGGTCATTCCAACCAGGCCGTGCGAGAGCTGTATGAGGCGGGCCAGCGGGCGTTTGGAGAAAACCGGCCGCAGGGCCTCGCCGAGCGAATGGCGGCGGGCCTTCCTCAGGACATCGAGTGGCACTTCGTGGGCAACGTCCAGCGGCGGGCGATCAAAGTGATCGCACCGCCGATCGTGCTCCTGCACTCGTTCGACCGTGCGAGCCTCATCGCGGCCTGGGCGAAGATCGAGCAACCACCACCGGTGCTGATCGAGGTGAACATCGCCGCCGAGCCACAGAAGCACGGTTTCGACCCGTCTGAGGTGCTGAGCACCGCCGACGCAGCGGCGGCTGCACAGATCGAGGTGCGCGGGTTGATGATCATTCCGCCGCGGGTGGGTCGGCCCCAAGACGCACGTCCCTGGTTCGCGAAGCTGCGCGACCTCGGAGAACTCCTCCGACAAGAGCACCCTGCCGCGGTCGAGCTGTCGATGGGCATGACCGACGACTTCGAGGTGGCGATCGAGGAAGGTGCAAGCATCGTTCGCGTGGGACGGGCTATCTTTGAACCCACAAACATCACTACCCACGACCGCTCCACTGAGGATTGACTATGGCAACGTTCTGGCAGAAGACGCTCTTCTACCTTGGGCTCGTCGATGATGACACCGATGGAGATCAGCCGGCGGTTGCTCCACCTCCGGCTCCGGTTGCAGGTGAGCCACCGCGCGTCGTCACCGCTCGTCCTCCCGGAAGCATTGCAGGGCGCCGCGTCGACCCGCCGACGTCGCAGACCCGTCAGAACACGTCGTGGGAGCATGCCGAGGCCGGGGTCTACGTCCAGCCGGGCTCCGAAGGCGGTCGCCCGCTCGATCCGATACGGAGCGCATCGGCTGAGACAGAGATCATTGTTGCTCGCAACTTCTCCGACGCACAGATGCTCGCCGACGGCATCCGCTCGGGGCGGGCCATGGTTCTGGATCTGCGGACGACAGAACCCGAGATGGTCCGCCGGCTCGTGGACTTCACTTCCGGGTTGACCTATGCGCTCGACGGCAAGATGGCGAAGATCGCTCAGGGCGTCATCCTCGTCTCCCCGGCCGGCGTCGCAGTGAGCAGCGCAGAGCTCGACCGCCTTGCCACCCTTGGCCTCTATGGCTCTTCCTGAGTGATACTCAACGTCATCTGCATGCTGCTGCAAGTAGCGGTCTGGGTGCTCATCGCGTGGATCGTGCTCAGCTACGTCGTCATCTTCGGACGTCTCGGATGGGACCACCCCGTGCGACGCCTCTACGACGGGCTAACGAAGGTGATCGAACCGGTGATGCGTCCCATTCGCAATGTTGTGCCGCCGCTGCGGATCGGTGGGGCGGCGCTCGACTTGTCGCCCTTGATCCTGATCCTCGGCATCACCCTGCTCACCCGCGTGATCTGCGGTTGATCAGGCCGACCCAATAGCCAACCGGATGGTCCGACCGTCGATATCGATCGTCTGTTCGGCCGCTTCGGCCGTTCGGCTGATCGCTGCAGCGAGTACCTCGCCGGCGATGAAACTCCCAAACTGGGCGAACGCCGCAGCGATGTCTTCATCGTCGGATGACCAGGACACCTCGATGCGGTCGGCAACGGCAAAGCCCTCTGATCGGCGCAACAGTTGGATTCGGTTCACAAGCTCACGAGCGAGCCCCTCCGTCCGGAGCTCATCCGACAGCGTGGTGTCGAGGGCGACGGTGATGCCTCCGTCGGTGGCGACCACCATTCCTTCACGAGGTGTCCGCACCACCACGACGTCGTCGGCCGTGAGCGCGACCCCGTTCAGCGTGACCTCATTGCCATCGAGCAGGCCGGTGATCTGTGCGTGGTCGAGTGATGCGATCTTCGCGGCGACCGCGCCGGTGTCCTTCCCGAGGCGTGGGCCGAGTCGCTTGAAGTCCGCCTTGGCAGAGAATTCGACGAGATCGGCCTCATCGGCGCCGGCTTCGACCAGACGGACATTGAGCTCCTCGGCGATCAAGGCGCGATGCGTCTCGACTGCCGTGGCCAGCGCCGGATCCCGGGTGACGATCGTGACGACACCGAGCGGCTGGCGAACCCGCAGGTCGTTGCGTTTGCGCAACCCACGGCCGAGATTCACCACCGTGCGCACCGCGGCCATCGAGAACTCGAGGTCCTCGTCGATGAGCGCCGTGTTCGCGTCCGGATAGTCGAGGAGATGAATGCTCGGTGTCGCCGAGGTCTCGTCGGGTCGAACGAGCTGCTGGTAGATCTCCTCCGACATGAACGGGAGCACCGGCGCTGCGACCGTTGCGAAGGAGAGGAGCACCTCGTGGAGTGTCGCGAACGCGGCGAGCTTGTCTGCATGGTCGGCTCCGCCGCGATGCGACCAGAAGCGTCGCCGTGTCCGGCGGATGTACCAGTTGGTCAGGTGTTCGACGAAGCCGACGATCGGGGGCGTGACGGCATAGAGGCGGTAGGCCACCATCTCTTCGTTGACCCGCGAGATCAAGCTCTGAAGGACGGAGAGGATCCAGCGGTCGATCTCAGGTCGCTCCGAGGCCGGCGGCGCACTGGCGAGGTCTGCATCCGTGATGGCGTCGGCCTCGGCGTACGTGGTGAAGAACGACAGTGCGTTCCACCAAGGGAACAGGACCGTGCGCACCACCTCGCGGACACCGTCTTCGGAAAACCGAAGCGGATCGGCCCGAACCACCGGTGAGTTGATGAGATAGGCCCGAAGCGCGTCGGCGCCGAACTCGTCGAGGACGTGAGAGGGATCCGGGTAGTTCTTGAGACTCTTCGACATCTTTCTTCCATCCTCGGCCAGGATCATGCCGGTGACGACGCAGTTCTGAAATGGCGCCGCGTCGAAGATCCCGGTCGCCATGATCAGCAGGGTGTAGAACCATCCGCGAGTCTGGTCGAGGCCCTCAGCAATGAAATTGGCGGGGAATCCGCGCTCGAAGCGCTCCTTGTTCTCGAACGGGTAGTGCACCTGGGCGTACGGCATCGATCCCGAGTCGAACCACGTGTCGAGCACCTCGGGGACGCGGACCATGGTCCCATCGCACTCCGTACACGCCCAGGTGATCGGATCGAGGATGTGCTTGTGGAGATCGTCGGTCTTCACACCACTGAGCGACTCGAGCTCGTCGACAGAACCGATGCAGACCGTCTCGTCACACGTGTCGCAGACCCAGATTGGGATCGTCGTGCCCCAGTAGCGGTTGCGGGAGAACGCATAGTCGCGGGCGTCATCGAGCCAGTTGCCGAAGCGCTTCGACCCGACATAGTCGGGCACCCAGTGGATCGACTCGTTGAGTTCGACCATACGGTCCTTGATCGCCTCGACGTTGATGTACCAGCTGGGAATGGCCTTGTAGATGAGCGGCGTGTCCGTCCTCCAGCAGAACGGATAGCTGTGTGTGATCGTCCCGGAGTGGATCAGCACCCCCCGGTCCTTGAGCAACTGAATGAGCACTGGATCGGCATCCTTGACATGAAGGCCCTCGACTTCCGGCACCGCGTCGGTGAAGCGCGCCTCGAGGTCGATCGGGTCGACCAGGGCGTCGATCCCTGCGGCGCGGAACGCGAGGAAGTCGGCCTCGCCGTAGGCGGGGGCGGTGTGGACGAGGCCCGTTCCGTCCTCTGTCGTGACGTCATCCATCGGGATGACGCGAAACCCGCCATTTGCCCGCTCGGCCTCGAAATGGGAGAACGGTGGCTCGTACTCGGCGCCAAGCAATTCCGTGCCGGTTGCGGAGGCGACGATGTTCGGTGTTTCATCAGGCCAGATCGTCGAAATCCGCTCTCCTGCAATCCAGTAGTGCTCTCCGTCGTCCTCGACGCGCACGTAGCCAATTTCGGACCCGACCGCGACCGCCAGGTTGCCGGGGAGGGTCCAGGGTGTGGTCGTCCACACAAGGAGATAGTCGCCGGCCTGGGCGTGTTCGTTGCCCGTGGTGACGGCGAGTCGGAGCGTGATCGAGGGGTCCTCGACGTCGCGGTAGCCGCCGAGGTTCACCTCGAAGTTGGAGAGTGACGTGGTCGCACCCCACGAATAGGGGAGGACCTTGAAGGCCTTGTAGACCAGGCCCTTGTCCCACAGCTGCTTGAACCCCCACCAGACGGACTCCATGAACTCGAGATCCATCGTCTTGTAGTCATCTTCGAAGTCCACCCATCGGCCGATCCGGCGAGTGATGTCGTACCAATCGGTCGTGGTGTTGTTGACCAGCTCCCGGGCCGCCTCATTGAACCGAGCCACGCCGAGTTCTTCGATCTCACGGGGCCCCGAGACGCCGAGGAGCTTCTGCACCTCCATCTCGACCGGCAATCCGTGGGTGTCCCATCCGAAGCGGCGCTCGACGCGATGGCCCCGCATCGTCCAGTACCGCGGCACGATGTCCTTGACGACGCCCTGCAGGATGTGGCCGTAGTGCGGGCTGCCGGTCGCGAACGGGGGCCCGTCGTAGAACGTGTACTCGGAGTCGGCCGGACGCATCTCGACCGAAGTGTGAAATGCATCGACGCGATCCCACAGCTCGAGAACTCGCGCATCGAGTTCGGGAAGGACGACCCCGGGAGGGACCCGGGAGAAAGCTGGATCTGACTGGTTCTTGTTCACGGGCCCTCCGGCGTTGCTGGTGCTGCCGGGACGAGGTGGCCCGCGGTACCACCCGGCTTGCCGATCATGCGATCGACCGCTCATTCGCTCCGTCGCGGTGGAGCCGACCGGCGGGCTTTGCCTGCGGCATGGCCGCGTTCTTCCCGCTGCTCGAGGGTGATGTCCTTCGGTGCGTGGTCCCGGGCTCGCACCATTCCCAGGTCGCTGCCACCACGGGATCGCCGAAGGCGCGTCCCCGTCATTGCGATACGGAAGCGTACTCGACACAGAGTGCTTGTCGCCTTCGATATGGGCATTGGTCGGGTACGTTGCGCCGATGGACGCGATTGCAGAACATGCCGACGGGGTATTGGTGCACGTGCATG
The DNA here is from genome assembly GCA_964581295.1 of uncultured Acidimicrobiaceae bacterium. GTDB lineage: Bacteria > Actinomycetota > Acidimicrobiia > Spongiisociales > UBA5794 > JAHEEL01. The sequence goes on along the minus strand of CAZONX010000016.1, from coordinate 6,454 downwards.
TGGTGCCGGGCGCCTCGCGATCCGAGATCAAGGGTCGACACGGCGACGCGATCAAGGTTCGTGTCGCGGCTCCGGCCGAGGGCGGTCGGGCGAATCGCGCTGTCGTCAAGCTCCTGAGTTCCGCAACCGGTGGTCGAGCGTCCATCGCGAGCGGCGAAACATCGCGGTCAAAATCTGTTGTGATTCGAGGTGTTGGTCGAGCCGACGTCGTGGCGCGGCTCGACCCATGAGACGCGTCGGGACTGCCGTGCGCTGCTATGGTGCTCGCTCGCATCGGAGGAGTTCATGGCCCGGCAGTTGGCAGCGTCAACACTGCAGCGCCTCGAGCGGCGGCTCGAGGGCGAGCGAGTGCGGCTTGCGACGATTCTCGAAGAGATCGATCGTCAGCGCGAGATGCGGCGCCTTGCCGAGAGCGCATCCGATCACAACCCTGAGTCGGAGAACGCCGACGGAGGCTCCCATGCCCTGGAAATGGAGATGGACATCTCCATCGAACAGAACGCCAAGGAGCTTCTCGAGAAGGTGCTCCACGCTCAGGACCGAATGCAGAAGGGTCTCTACGGCACATGCGAGATAACGGGGGACCCGATCCGAGTGGCGAGGCTGGAAGCCCTGCCGTACGCGACGACGACGGTGAAAGCCGCGTCCCAGCGCTGAAGCTTCGGCTCCTCGCCGGCCTGGTCGCCCTCCTCGTGATCGTTGCCGATCAGGCGACGAAGGCGTGGGCTGTTGACCGTCTCGCGGATGGCCCGATCGTCATCATCGACGGCTGGCTCAACCTCCGACTCGTGTTCAACACGGGTGCCTCGTTCTCGTTCTTAGCGAAGGGCGGCGCGATCATCGGTCTGCTCGTGATCGCCGTCGTGGTCATGATCTTCTTTGCCCTGCGTGAAGCCGGCCGGCGCCTCGATGCCGTCGCACTCGGTTTCGTGCTCGGTGGAGCGATTGGAAATCTTCTGGACCGGGCCTTGCGCGGCGACGGATTCCTTGACGGTGCGGTGGTCGATTTCATCAACGTTCCATTCTTCGCGACGTTCAACGTCGCCGACATCGCGATCAACGTCGGTGTGGGGCTCCTCCTCATTGGCGCGATCATTCGCCGATGAGCGAGATCCTCCACATCCCGGTCGATCTCGACAAGACTCGCGCCGATCGGGCCGTCGCGGTGCTGTGCGGACTCAGCCGCCGCAGCGCGCGCATCACGGTCGAGGCCGGGGGAGTGGTGCGCAACGGCGCACCGTTGACAGGCTCCGCTCGGGTACGCCACGGCGATGTGCTCGAGGTCACGGTCACGACGGTGGAGATTGAGATGCTGCCCGAACCCGACGTCGAGTTCTCCGTTGCATACGAAGACGAATCTGTCGTGGTCGTTGACAAGCCGCCGGGCGTTGTCGTTCACCCGGGCGCTGGTCGGTCTGGCGGCACGTTGGCGAACGGTCTGTTGTCCCGTTACCCGGAGATGGTGGCCCTCGGCGAGGCACACCGGTGGGGGATCGTGCACCGCATCGATCGAGAGACGTCTGGGCTGCTGATCGTTGCGAAACAGCCTGTCGCGTTCGAGTTCCTCCAATCCGCGCTGAAGCGGCGGGAGGTCAAACGCGACTACCGAGCGCTGGTGGTTGGAGAGTTTTCGAGCCGCACGGGGACGATCGACGCGCCGGTTGGGCGCGATCCCGCGGATCCGACACACATGGCGGTTGTTGACGGAGGACGGGATGCACGAACGCACTACCGCCGCCTGGCCGAATGGAGCGATGACGACGTGTCCTACGCGGCAGTGTCGCTTGAGACGGGCAGAACGCACCAGATCCGTGTGCACATGCGATCGATCGGCCACCCGGTGGTCGGCGACTCTGTCTACGGGCCCCGCCGGGCAACGGCGGGTGATCCGGGACGGACCTGGTTGCACGCCGCATCCCTCACGTTCGAACACCCTTCGGGGTCGGGACCGATGACCGTGCACTCGGAGCTACCGGAAGACCTCGCGGCATCGCTCAGCCGGCTCGGCCCTGCCACCCGGGGAGCGATCGCATGACAGTGCGTGCGGGTTGCACGGTCCACTAGATTGCCGACGAGGAGGAACCATGTCGATCCACTACGAACGTCTTTCGCACCTGGACAACTCGTTCCTCGCTCTCGAATCGCGTTCGACCCACATGCACGTCGGGGCGGTCACGATCTTCTCTGCGGGCTCGTTCGCAAAGCCTGATGGCGGCATCGACGTCGAACTGCTCAAAACCTTCGTCTCCTCGAAGATGCACATGATTCCGCGCTATCGCCAACGACTTGTTCGTGTCCCAATCGAGCAGCATCCGGTGTGGGTGGACGATGAGCACTTCGACATCGACTACCACATCCGGCACATCGCGCTCCCGCGACCGGGAACCGATCGCGAACTGAAGCGGATTGCCGGTCGGCTGATGTCGCAGCACATCGACCGTACCAAGCCGATGTGGGAAATGGTGGTCGTCGAGGGTCTCACCGAGGGGCGGTTTGCGATCGTCACCAAGATCCATCACTGCATGATCGACGGCATGTCCGGGGTTGACCTCATGGCCGTGCTCATGTCTCCGGTTCCTTCGGAGGCGATCATCCCTGGACCGGTCTACGAGCCACGACCGGTGCCGAACGGCACCGAGCTGCTCGTCCGGGAGACCACCCGCCGCATCACGAGTTCCATCGGTGCATTGAGGAGTGCGAGGAACGTGATCGGCAACGCTACCGAACTCGTCGAGTCGGTCGGCGATCGCCTCAAGGCTGTTGGCGCAACTCTGTCCGCCGGGTGGTTGGTACCAACCGGCCGCACACCGATCAACGGTGACATCGGTCCCGGGCGCCGATTCTCGTGGGCCGACATGCCGCTCGCCGACGTGAAGGCGATCAAGAACAAGCTCGGCGGCACGGTCAATGATGTGTTCCTCGCTGTTGTTGCGGGCGCTGTTCGCCGCTTCCTCATCGAGCATCGCGATCTCGATGAGAGCGACGTCGGCGACATCGATTTCCGGGTGATGGCACCGGTGAGCGTCCGCCGACCGAACCAAGGAGGCACGCTCGGAAACCAGGTCGCGATGTGGCTCGCTCCGCTACCGATCGGAGACCCGGACCCGGTTGCGCGCCTCGCAACGGTGCGGGCTGAGACGGAGCGGCTGAAGGAGACGAACCAGGCGCTTGGCGCTGCGACCCTGGTGCGGGTGTCGACTGGAGCCCCCGCGACGCTGGTCGCCCTTGGTGCTCGCCTTGCCACGAACGCCCGCCCGTTCAACATGACGGTGACGAACGTTCCCGGGCCACAGTTTCCTCTCTACATGCTCGATGCCCGCCTCGAGGTGTCGTACCCCCTGGTCCCGCTGTGGGAGAGCCACGGCATCGGCATCGCGATGTTCTCGTACGACGGAGCGGTCTCGTGGGGTATCAACGGTGACTTCGAGGTCATGCCGGATCTCGACGTATTCGCCGACACCGTGCTCGAGGCGTTCGCTGAACTCGCCGAAGCGGCCGCCGCCGCGCCGGGGGCTGAGCAAGCGGTGCCCAAGAAGGCCGGGCCGACGAAGCGCCCGCCGATCGGGACCTCGTAGCGACGTTCATCGCTAGCCGAAGAACGAGGCTGCTGTTGCGAACAGCGAATCCGGCACACCGCGGATCGAGTCGACCGCTTCGGAGAGCGGCACCGGCACGATTTCTTCGGATCGCACGGCGACCATGACACCTGAGGCACCATCGATGGCAAGATCGGCAGCCCCGACGCCGAGCCGCGTGGCGAGCACCCGGTCGTATGCTGAGGGCGTCCCTCCGCGTTGCACGTGTCCGAGCACCGAGACGCGTGTCTCGAACCCGGTACCGTCCTCGATCGCTGCGGCGATCGGATAGGCGACACCGCCGAGACGGTCGAAGCCAAATGCGTCCTTCTTCTGCTCGATCGGCTCGTAACCGGCGGGCGGCAGCACACCTTCGGCAACGACCACGATGGAGTATTTGATGCCCTTGCGGTGGCGACGGCGCAGCGTGGCAACGATGTCGTCGATGTTGTATTCGTGCTCGGGGATGATGATGGCGTCCGCACCACCTGCGATGCCGGCGTACGTTGCAATCCAGCCCTTCGTCCGGCCCATCACTTCAACCACGATCACGCGGTTGTGTGCCTCGGCGGTCGTTGCCAGGCGGTCGATCGCTTCGGTCGCGATGCCCACGGCGGTGTCGAATCCGAACGTGATATCGGTGCCACAGATGTCGTTGTCGATCGTCTTTGGCACACCAACAACGGGGAGACCCTCTTCGGCGAGCTTGAGAGCGGAGCGGAGGGTGCCGTCGCCGCCGATCACGACCAGGCTGTCGATGCCGTTGGACTTGATGGTGCGTTCACACGACTTGTAGCCGTCGCCGTGGACGTACGGATCCATCCGCGACGTGCCCAGAATCGTCCCGCCCCGCGTCAGGATGCCACGCACGGCGTCGCGGTCGAGGGACACGGTCGTGCCGTGCATGAGGCCTTCCCAACCGTTCTTGATGCCGAGGACCTCGGAGTCCCGCTCGTCGGCGCGAGCCACAACTGCCCGGATCACGGCATTGAGACCGGGGCAGTCGCCACCGGCTGTCAAGACACCAACAACACTCATCTTCGTTCTCCTGGAGTGGAAATCTGGTCCTAGTAGAGGAACATCGGCTTTCCGGTGACATGACGCAGCTTTGGCTGGTAGTTCACGGCGTCGTAGAGCTCGGTGATATCCACGCGCTTGACGCCCTCACCGGTGACCGAAATCGGCACGTGCGTGTAGGTACCGCCGCGCAACGACACCATTCGCCCGGATGCACCTTCGATGGCGAGATCGGCCGCCATCACGGCGTAGTTCATGGCGACCATGAGGTCAAGCGAATCTGGCCGGCCGGAGCGCATCAAATAGCCAACCGTCTGGTTGATGATGCCCGCGCCCGTGCGCTCCGCGAGCAGCTCGCCGGTGATCTGGCCGATGCCCCCGAGCTTGCGGTGGCCGTACGCATCCGACTCGCCGGAGAGCGCCATCTCGCCACCGCGGATGGTTGCGCCCTCGGAGATCGTGATCATGGCGTAGTTCGACGGATTGTTTGTCTTGTCGCTCATGACGAGCTCGGCGAGCCGGTCGATGTCGAACGGGACTTCCGAGATCAGGGAGCGGTCGACACCCGCGAGGTACGCGGTGATGAGCGACGTTTCGCCGGAGTACCGCCCGAAGAGCTCCACGATCGCGATCCGTTCGTGGCTCCCCGTGCTGGTGCGCAGATTGTGGATGAACTCGACGCCGCGGCTGACGGCGGTCGAGAAGCCGATGCAGTAGTCGGTGCCGTGGACGTCGTTGTCCATCGTCTTGGGGATGGCAATGACCGGAACACCCTCTTCGTGCATCCGCAGTCCGTACGACAGCGTATCGTCGCCTCCGATCGGGATGAGCACGTCGATGTTCTTGGCCTCGATGACGCGCAACACATGGTCGGTGACGTCGAACGGCCCGTCACCATCCGGCGGGTCGCCCAGGAAGTCCGGATACTCGCTGCGGCGCACCTTGGCCGGATTCGTTCGGCTGGTGTGCAGGAACGTGCCGCCGGTCCGGTCGACCGTGCGGACGGACACCGGGTCCAGTTCGATGAAGTTCTCTTCCATCGAAATCGGATCGGCAGGATTGGCGTTCAACAGACCGCCCCAGCCGCGTCGGATGCCAACGACTTCGTGGCCCTCGTGGGAAACGCGGTTGACTACCGACTTGATCGAAGGGTTCAGACCGGGAACGTCGCCGCCGCCTGTCAGGATTCCGATGCGCATGTTGCTCCTTCAGATGAAGATGTGGTGAGGATAGGGTACGCGCGGATTGACGGGATTCGGTCTCGCATGGTTCCGCGGGTCATGCTTACATAGCTGTAATTCAATCACCGAGGAGCCTCGTTGCCTCGCGACGGTTTCGCCCATCTCCATGTCCATTCCGAGTTCTCCATGCTCGATGGTGCCGCGCGCGTCAAGGACATGGTGCAAGCCGCTGCCGCCGATGAGCAACCGGCGATGGCCATCACCGATCACGGCGTGCTGTACGGCGTCATCGATTTCACCAAGGCGGCCCTCGCGGCAGGCGTGAAGCCGATCATCGGCATTGAGGCCTATGTCACACCGGGTTCTCGGTTCGATCGGCTGCCGCGGCGTGAGGACAAGCGCTATCACCTCACGCTGCTTGCCGAGAACGAGACCGGCTATCAGAACCTCATGAAGCTTGCGTCGCGCGCCTATCTGGAAGGCTTCTACTACAAGCCGCGGATGGACCGCGAACTACTGGCCGAGCACAGCGAGGGCATCATCGCCGCATCCGGTTGCCTGGGCGGTCATGTCCCGCAGTTGCTGGCACCCGATTCCACCAGCGAGGAAGGCAACGTCGGCCAGATACGCGACTACGACGCCGCGCGTGAGGCGGCCGCGATGTACCAGGACATCTTCGGG
>CAZONX010000015.1:1219-33446 GCA_964581295.1 uncultured Acidimicrobiaceae bacterium | reverse complement strand
CACAAGTGTCCACCATGTCTCCGAACATATGCCCATCATCACCCCGGTCCGCACAGCGTGGGGGGACAGAAGACCGCGCTCAGGACCTTCTAGCTTCTGGCTTCCACCAACGAGTCTTCGAAAGCCGTCAGTGTCTCGGCTACGTCTTCGTCGCTGTGGGCTGCGGAGATGAACCACGGCTCTTTGGCATCGTCACAGGGCATCACGCCACGATGGATCATCCCGAGCACGACGGCCTCGTAAAGGTCCTCGTCGTGGCCCGTGGTGTCTCGATACTCGTTCAGTTCCGAGTCTCCAAAGAAGATCGAGAACATCGACGGAACGCCGATGATCGAAGCCGGCTCGGAATGATCGGCGCAGATCTTCGCGAGACCATCCATCAGCGCGTTGCCGACCTTGTCGATCTGCGCGTACGGAGCACCGGTGGTGAGTTCGGCGATCGTCGCGACGGTCGCCGCCGCACCGATCGAGTTACCCGAGTAGGTGCCCGCCTGCATGACGCCGCCCTCGGCCCACGCCGACATGACCTCGGACCGGCCACCGATGGCTGCAATCGGGTAGCCGTTGCCCATCGACTTCGCGTAGGTGCCGATGTCGGGGACGATGCCGAAATACTCGGCAGCTCCCCCGAGGCCCATCCGGAATCCGGTCTTGACCTCGTCGAAGATCAGCATCGAGCCCCACTCTTCGGTGACAGCTCGGAGCCCTTCGAGATAGCCGGCGTGCGGCATGATACCGAAGACGTTGCCGAGCACCGGCTCCGCGAGAATCGCGGCGATCCGATGGCCGTCACGCTGGAAGAGTTTCTCCATGAAGTCGAGGTCGTTGAACGGAGCAATCCGGATGTAGTCACGTATCGTCGAAGGCACGCCGGACGACACTTCGAACGGGACCGGCGAGCGCCGGCTTCCGAGGTTGCCGACGGGAGCGCCCGCCGTGGAGTAGCCAACGTAGTCGTGAGCGCCGTGATAGGCCCCCTCGAACTTCACGATGAGGTCTCTGCCGGTGACGGCACGCGCAAGCCGGATGGCGTGCATCGTCGCCTCGGTTCCCGTATTGGTGAACCGGAGCGAGTCGAGCCATGGGATTGCCCGCAGCATTGCTTCGGCCGCCTCCACCTCAACTGCCGTGGTCATGGCAAAGACTGTTCCCCGCGACGCCGCGGTCGCGACCGCGTCGACAACCGGCTGATGGCCGTGTCCGAGGATGATGGGACCGAAGCCCAACTGGTAGTCGATGTAGCGCTTGTTGTCCATGTCGAAGGCGTAGGCGCCCTCGCCTCGATCGATGACGAGCGTGTCGTCATCTCCCCAATATCGGAACCCACTCGAGACTCCGTTCACCAACGCACTATTCGCGCGCTCGAACCATTCTGCAGTCTTAGGACCTTGAAGGCTCATGCTCTCACCCTTCCATGGGACCGGCGGCCGTGTGCCGACGGTCGAACATCCACCAGCGATCATACCGGCGCCAACCGCCGGTCGGTTGGCGCCAAGCCTTCCATGCAACGGTCCGGCGGGCGACGAGCACCAATGCGATCCGCTACATTGCGAACAACGTCGCCACAACGGAGGAGACCGGCTTGGCCCGGGATCTCGACATCTATCTCGCGGGAGAATGGACCCCCGGCACCGGGGAAGAGATCCGCGAGGTTCGCAGCCCCGGTTCAGGTGAGCACATCGCAAACGTGCCCGTTGCCTCCACCGCCGATATCGACCGAGCCGTCCAGACCACCGACACGGCACGGGACGAATTCCGGCACTGGACGGCCATTGAACGTGCCGCGCTCCTCCATCGGGTCGCCGAAGCCGTCGCCATCGCCGGCCGGGGCGACCTCGGACTCCAGGCGGCCGTGTTCACCTCGTCGATCAGCAAGGCCTTCTGGTGCACCGATCGCATCCGTGCCGGGGCGGTCGCCATCAACGACTCCACCGACTTCTGGGAGACGTTCCAGCCGTTCGGCGGCGCCGCCGACACCGCATCGGGTTGGGGCCGGGGCACGATCGACGACTTCACCGATTTGCAGACCATGGTGATCGACATAGGGAACGTGTGATGACAGCAGCCGTGAGCATTCAAGGAGTGACCAAGCGTTTCGGCACCGATGTGACGGCCGTCGACGACGTGTCACTCGACATCGTCGACGGCGAGTTCTTCTCGCTGCTCGGGCCGTCCGGGTGTGGAAAGACCACGATGCTGCGCATGGTGGCCGGCCTCGAGTTCCCAACCGAAGGCAGCATCCAGGTCTTCGGAGAGGAGATGGCCTTGCGGCCGCCGAACAAGCGGCCGATCAACACCGTCTTCCAGTCCTACGCCCTCTTCCCGCACATGAACGTGGAACAGAACATCGCGTTCGGATTGCAGATGCGCAAGGTCCCCAAGACCGAGATTGACGCCGGCGTCGCGGAGGCGATCGAAGCGGTCCACCTCGCGGGGATGGGAAAACGCAAACCGAACCAGCTGTCCGGCGGACAGCAGCAGCGTGTCGCCCTCGCCCGGGCCCTCGTCAACCGGCCGAAGGTGCTGCTCCTCGACGAACCGCTCGGTGCGCTCGACCTGAAGCTCCGCCAGGCCATGCAGATCGAACTCAAGGACATCCAGTCCGAGGTCGGCATCACGTTCGTCTACGTGACCCACGATCAGGAAGAGGCGCTGACGATGTCCGACCGGATCGGAGTCATGGACGAAGGCAAGCTCCTCCAGGTGGGCGACCCCGAGGACATCTACGAGAACCCGGTCAGTCGCTTCGTCGCCGACTTCATCGGTGAGACCAACTTCATCGACGGCACAGTGGCAGACGGCGGGCAAATCCGGATCGGCGACGGGTTGCTCGTCTACGCCCGCTCCGTCGAATCACCGGGCACCGACGTCACGCTCACGCTCCGCCCGGAGAAGATCCAGATTCATCAGCGGGGCGCCACGAGCGTTCCTGCCGAGCGAAACCAGCTCCCGGCCACCATCACCCGGCAGCTCTACTACGGCGAGTCGATCTACTACGAGATCGAGATTCCGGGTGGCGAGAAGCTTGACGCCCGCCTCGAGAACATCCCGTCACTGCGACGGTGGACAGTCGGTGACGAGGTGACGATCAGTTTCCACCGACAGTCCGCTGAGGCTCTCACGTCATGACGATGCTCGAGGACCCCCCGTCCGAAACCGCCAACCCCGAACTCGAGAAGCGAGCGGCGCGGGCGGAAGGATGGCGTGGGTTCTTCATCGCCCTGCCCACCTACGCCTACCTGATCGCATTCTTCGTCCTGCCGCTGATCATCATCGTCGTGTTCTCGTTCACCGAGCGGAGCCGCACGGGGAAGCCGGTCCTCGGCGAGTGGACCATCGAGTGGTGGGCCAAGCTCGCCGAACCGCTCGTGCGAGCGGTGGCCCTCCGCAGCGTGTGGCTCGCGTTGCTCAACACCGTGATCTGCCTCCTGATCGGCTACCCGTTCGCGTATTGGATCGCCACGCGGCGCAGCGCCATCATGCGCAACGCCCTGCTCGTGCTCGTCCTCATCCCGTTCTGGTCGAACTTCCTCGTGCGCACCTACGCATGGCGCACCCTGCTCGACTCGAACGGGCTCGTCACCCAGGTCGGCGAGTGGACGGGCCTCTGGGGAAAGATGCTCTTCACTGAACCGGCGGTCTTCATCGGGCTGCTGTACGGCTACCTACCGTTCATGGTCCTGCCGCTGTACGCCGCCATCGAGCACCTCGACTGGAACCTCGTTGAGGCGGCCCGTGATCTCTATGCCACACCGTGGAAGGCGTTCCGGAAGGTGACGCTTCCACTGTCGAAACCAGGGATCATCGCGGGCTCGATCCTCGTGTTCATCCCGAGCCTCGGCGCCTATGTGACGCCCGATCTGCTCGGCGGCTCAAAGACCACCCTGCTCGGCAACTACATCGTCTCGCAGTTCAAGGCCGGAAGGAACTGGCCGTTCGGCGCCACCCTGTCGGTGACGATTCTCGCGGTGATGATGATCGCCGCGATCATCTACTTCCGGAAGGGAGGGAGGACGCTGTGAGCGTGCAACAGGGCACTGCGCATCGGCCGTGGGTCGACCGCGTCCTCACCATCAACGGCTGGATCGTGTTCGGGTTCCTCTACCTCCCCATCCTGATCCTCGTGATCTACTCGTTCTCCGACACCCGCGCGGTCGGTGTCTGGGGCGGGTTCACGTTCCGCTGGTACGACCGCATGCTCAACAACCCGGAGATGATGGGGGCCCTGTGGAACTCGGTGAAGGTGGCGCTCATTTCGACGATCATCGCCACCGTGCTTGGGACCATGGCGGCAATCGCACTCGACCGCTACCGCAAGTGGCTCGGGAAGAAGTCGTTCGACGTGATCCTCTACCTTCCGGTCATCATCCCAGAGGTGACGATGGGTGCGATGCTGCTCATCTGGTTCACGCAGGTCGTCCCGATCAACCTCAGCATCTGGACCATCATCATCGGGCACATCGCCTTCTCGACCTCGTTTGTCGCGATCGTCGTACGCGCCCGCCTCGCCAACCTCGACGACTCGCTCGAAGAGGCGGCGATGGACCTCTATGCGAACCGATGGACCACGTTCCGCCGAATCACGCTGCCACTCATCATGCCGGGAGTGATGGGTGGAGCGCTCCTGGCACTCACGCTCTCTCTCGACGACGTAATCATCACCGAGTTCGTCCAGGGTCCCGGTGCGACCTTGCTCCCCGTTTATGTGTTCGGACTCATCAGGAAGCAAGTCACGCCGGAGATCAACGCGGTCTCGACGCTCATGCTGGCGATATCCATGGTGCTTGTCTTCATCTCTCTGGGGTTCCAGGCGAGATCGGGGTTGAGCGGAAGCAACAAGGAGGAATAGACAATGAAGCGACTCATGATCCTGTTCGCAGTGGTGGCGATGCTCGCCGCTGCATGTAGCAGTGACTCGGACGACACGACAACAACTGCCGGCGGTGATGGCGGCGGCGATGAGACCACGACAACGGCCGCTGTGGTCGCAGACGGTCTTCAAGCCCAGATCGACGCGTGCGAACCGGGGCAGACCGACGGCGATCTGAATTTCTACAACTGGACGGAGTACATCCCGTACGGCTCGGCAGCGGAGGACTACGAGGTAGAAGACCTGGTCGCGAAGTTCGAGGAGGAATACGGCGTCAAGATCGTCCAGACCTTCTACGAGGACAACGAGACGATGCTGTCCCAGATCGAGGCCGGCGGTGCCCCGTACGACCTGATCGTTCCGTCCGACTACATGGTCTCGACGATGGCCGACCCCGAAGTCAACCTGTTGATGAAGATCAACAAGAGCGCTGTCCCGAATCTGGCAAACCTCGATCCGCTATTCGACGGCCTCCCGTTCGATCCGACTGGCGAGTACTCGGTTCCGTATCAGGCGGGCACGAGTGGCCTCGGTTTCGCCTACGAGTACGTGGACGACACCGACGGCATCTCCTGGGGCTTGATCTTCGACCCCGACATGAGCGAACCGTTTGCCGGGATGATCACGATGCTCAACGACGAGCGCGAGACGCTCGGCGCGGCACTGAAGTATCTCGGCTACTCGGTGAACACGACGAGCCAGGACGAACTCGACGAAGCAACGGCGCTCCTCGCCGATGCGAACTCGCGAATCGCTGCCTACGACTCGGCGGCATTTGACGACCTGCTTGTTGCCGGTGAGTCCGTGATCGGCCATGGCTGGAACGGCGGATTCCTGGGCTCATACGACGAGATCTCGACCGATGACTACGACGCCTACGAGGACTTCGGATATGCAGTCCCGGTTGAGGGCGGCATCGTCTGGGTCGATCTCATGGCGATCCCGGTGACCGCTGAGCACCCGTGCACGGCGCTCACGTTCATCAACTTCATCCTTGATGCCGAGAACGGCGGCACGCTGACGAACTACACGTACTACATGTCGCCGAACCTGGCGGCCTACGACTACATCGACCCGGACATCCTCGAGGACGAGACCGTGTTCCCGACCGCGGAGACCATGGCGAAGCTCGAGTTCATCGCCGATGTTGGCGACTTCTCGCTGCAGTACTCCGACGCCTTCGCCCAAGCCAAGGGCTAGGAGAGGAGACACACCGCTTGCGGGGGAGCAACGTACGTTGCTCCCCCGCAAGCGCGCCCGGGCTATTCCCACCCGGATTCACCCAAATCACCTCGATCCACGGCCAGATCGTGACGTATGATCGGAGATGAAGCACAAGGGGCACCGCCCCTCGGAGTGGTACGCGGCGCCCCGCGAGAGGGGGCTGGTGATAGCCATGACCGAGAATCCCACGCATACGAGTTGGTACCGACTCAACCTGATCCTGATCTTCATCCTCGTTGCGAGTGTGCTCGTCATTATTGGTGGCGAGCCCGCAAGCGCGACCGTTCCCGGAGCCAACGGCAAGATCGCCTATGAGCGGGATGGCGCCATTTGGTTGATGAACGCTACCGGCACCAGCCAGACCAGGCTGACGTCGACGATGGTCCTGGCGAGTTTCCATGAGCCGGCCTGGTCACCAAGCGGCAAGGAGATCGCCTATCGGCTGAATCCGTCGTTCGTAAGCTCCGACGACATCGCCGCAATGAACGCCAACGGAACCGGAGCGGTCAATCTGACATCGACACCCGGCATTGACGAATCAGAACCGACCTGGTCACCCGACGGATCCAGAATCGCCTACATCAGAGGTGGCGCGATCTGGGTCATGAGGGCTGACGGCAACAGCCAGACTCAACTGACCCACCCGGCAATACTCACGAGCCACCATGAACCCGAATGGTCCCCGGACGGCTCCAAGATCGCCTTCCGCAACAACCCAGCGTTGACCAAGACCGGCAACGACATCTACGTGGTCAACGCGAACGGCTCTGGGACGGTGAATCTGACCAGCACGCTGTCCATCCACGAGTACGAGCCGACCTGGTCACCGGACGGGAAAAGGATCGCCTATCGGAGGGATGGCAACATCTGGACCATGTCTGCTACCGGCGCACGCCAAACTGCGCTGACGACAACGATCTTTGACAAGGAGTACGAGCCGGCCTGGTCACCGGACGGGACCAAGATCACGTTCCGGCTGGACCGCGCGTTCGGCGATCTGGATGACATCTTCGCCGTGAGCATGAAGGGCGCTATCACGACGAACCTGACGCGCACGGCGAGCGTTGATGAGTCCAATCCGGCCTGGCAACCACTGAACCGCAATCCGGTGGCGGTCGCCGAGTCGTACACGACTGCGGAGAACACCGCACTGGTGGTGCCGGCGCCCGGAGTGTTGGGCAACGACAGCGACCCCGACGGTGATGCCTTGACGGTCTTCGGCCCCCTCGCGGTGACCGCCACCAACGGCACGTTGTCTCTGGCCCTCGATGGCTCGTTCACCTACACGCCGAATCCAGGATTCATCGGCTCCGACGCATTCGTTTACCGAGCGTACGACGGCTCCACTACGTCGAACAGTGTCTCGGTGACTATTGAGGTAGTTCCCGTGCCGCAGGTTGGCCTGGTGAACCCCGACACCGGCGAGTGGCATCTGGACGACGGATCAGGGACGGTGACGACCTTCTACTACGGCAACCCGGGGGACTACCCGTTCATGGGCGACTGGGATGGCGACGGCATCGACACACCCGGTCTGTACCGGCAATCCGATGGATTCGTGTACCTCAGGAACTCGAACTCGGAGGGGGTAGCGGACACCACGTTCTTCTTCGGGAATCCCGGCGACGTTCCCCTGGCCGGCAACTTCAACGGCTGCGGTTGCGACACGGTGGCGATCTACCGGCCATCCGAAGCCCGTTTCTACATCATCACCGAACTGGGAGAAGACGGCGGCGGGTTGGGCGCGGCTGACTACTCGTTCCTGTTTGGTGACGCGGGCGACAAGCCGGTCGTTGGCGATTGGGATGGCGACGGGATCGACGAGATCGGCCTCCACCGCGAGTCCTCCGGTTTCTTCTACTACCGCGACACGCTGACGACCGGGATCGCCGACGGCCAGTTCTACTTCGGAGATCCGGACGACCGGTTCGTCTCCGGAGACTGGGGAATACCGGACGGAATGGAAACGCCCGGGTTGTTCCGACCGTCGAATCGCGTGTTCTACTCCCGCCATTCCCTCACCCAGGGCAACGCCGACTACGAGTTCACATGGACGGGCGCCGGGAGCACCTGGCTCCCCGTCGCCGGTCGCTTCGACCTCTGAAAGGAGCTTCGACCCAATGCAGACGCCGCGTAGCCCGGGAGTCGCTTTCCGGCGCTCACCGGCTGCTCTGCCTTCCGACTGGTTCGGTAGCATCGATGCCATGAGCACTGCATTCGTCAACGGACTCATCCACGGCCATCCGTCCGCATCGTGTGTCGTCGTCGACGGACGGTCGATCACGGCTATCGGGACGGGCGATCTCGCCTCGTCGGCAACGGAGGTCATCGACCTCGACGGGCGCCTGCTGGTCCCCGGGTTCCAGGACTCGCACGCCCACCCGTCCCAGGCCGGACTCGAACTCGCGGCCTGCCACCTGCTCGAGACGCCCCACGAAGAGGCCGCCTACCTCGAAGCGATCGCCGCGTACGCCGCCCGGTCCGACGCGCCGTGGATCACCGGGGCCGGCTGGTCGATGGAGGCATTCGATCGCGGCATACCGACCGCTGCCGCACTCGACGAGGTGGTGTCGGACCGGCCGGTGATGCTCTGGAACTCGGACCATCACGGGGCCTGGGTCAACACGAAGGCGCTGGAGATCGCGGGCTTCAGCGCCGCCACGCCCGACCCGGAGGACGGGCGGATCGACCGCGACGAGCATGGGAATCCGATCGGCTCCCTTCAAGAGGGAGCGGTCGACGTGATGCGAACGTTCATGCCCGAGCCCACGCGCGAGGAGCGGATTGCCGGGATCCTCGAGGGGCAGGCCTATCTCCTCGCCCTCGGCATCACCGCATGGCAGGACGCCTGGACGGTGCCCGTGACACACGACGCCTATGTGACCCTCGACGGGCGCGGTGGCCTCATCGCCGACGTCATCGGCGGCCTCTGGTGGGAGCGTGCGGAGGGCTCCGAGCAGGTCGAGGCGTTCGCCGCGTTGCGGGACTCCACTCCCCCGGGCCGCTACCGCGCGACGTCCATCAAGATGATGCTCGACGGCGTGGCGGAGAACTACACGGCGTCCATGCTCGAACCGTATCTTGACGGATCGGGAGCGCCGACCGACAACCGCGGCATCGACTTCATCGATCCGGAGGACGTGAAGCACTACGTGACGATGCTCGACGCTGCGGGGTTCCAGGTGCACTTCCACGCCCTCGGAGACCGCGCGGTCCGCAGTGGTCTGGATGCGATCGAGGCCGCGATCGACGCGAACGGTGACAACCGGCGGCGGCACCACCTCGCCCACCTCCAGGTCGTCGATCGGGTCGACGTACCCCGATTCGCACAACTCGGCGCCGGGGCCAACGCCCAGCCGCTGTGGGCCCGCCACGAGGACCAGATGGACGTGCTCACGATCCCGTTCCTCGATCCGGTTGCGGCCGGGCACCAGTACCCGTGGCGCTCGCTCCTCGACGCCGGTGCACGCCTCACCTTCGGGTCGGACTGGCCGGTCTCCTCGCCCGATCCGCTCCTGGGCATCGGCACCGCCGTGTCGCGGACGCGCCCGACTTCGAAACCCGAGTCGTTCCTTCCCGAGCAGCGCATCACGATGACCGAGGCGATCAACGCCTACACGGACGGCTCAGCCTGGGTAGCCCACCGAGAGAACGCGACCGGTTGCATCTCCGTCGGCTACGACGCCGACCTCGCGATCATCGACCGTCCTCTCGTCACTGCCAACGATGCCTTCACGGCCAGAGTGGACCTCACGATGGTCCAAGGAACGGTCGTCCACGAGCGCTAGGCGCGCACGCAGAGGGCGCGGTCTGGGAGCCGGATGGTGACAACGAGGTCCGCGATTGCCCCCCCCTGCGGATTCGCACAAGCGAATCCGCGTCCCCCGACATGCGTGGGGGGACGGTTCGTTGCGCACCGATGACGGGCGCGTGCCGACTCAGTTAGCATTCCGCCGATGAAGACCGCTTGCTATTGGACGGACAACACTCCGAAGCCGGCTGGGATCACCACGACCGAACTCCCCTCTGAGGCAGACGTCGTCATCATCGGAGCGGGCATCACGGGACTCACCGCCGCACGACGAATCGCCGACCTCGGCAAGTCGGTCGTGGTCGTCGAGGCCAACGATGTCGGAGAGGGTGCCTCCGCGATGAACGGGGGCCAACTCCACTACGGGCTCAAGCCATCGCTCGGCTCGCTCACCAAGCAATTCGGGGCAGATCTGATGCGCAAGCTCTGGGACGCGTCGCTTGACGCCATCGACCTTGCAGAGCGAATCATCGAAGAGGACGGATTCGATGCTGACTTCCGTCGATGCGGGGCGGTGTCGCTGGGATACCAGAAGAGCGGCCTCGAATCGGCTCGCAGTGAGTCCCTCGAGATGCGAGAGGACTTCGGATTCGAGACAACCGTCGTCGCGGGAGAAGACCTGCACGCGGTGATCGGTTCGGACGAGTTCGCGTACGGCGTTGTCAGCGACTTCGACGCCGCGGTGGACCCGGCGAAATACACCTTCGGTCTCGCCGGGGCCGTGGCCCGGAGGGGCGTTCCCATCGTTGAGCAATGTGAGGTGCGGGGGCTCTACCCATCGGGTGCCACCTACTTCGTCGCCACGGCCAAGGGGACGATCCAGGCTGGTGACGTTCTCCTGGCAACGAACGGCTACACGCCGGAGGAGCTCGTACCGGAAGTTCGGCGCCAGATCATCCCAATCGGCTCCTACATGGTTGCCACGGTTCCCCTTGCAGACGACGTGCTCGATCGCCTACTCCCCGACGATCGGATCTTCTGGACACAGCGACGCTTCCTCAACTATTTCCGTCGATCCGCCGATGGCCGGTTGTTGTTCGGAGGTCGTCCCAATCTCTCGCCGAACCTCGAACTGCCGGAGGTAGCGAGCGGCATGCAGAACACGATCGGCGAGATATTCCCGGAACTCGCGGGCGTCGAGTTGACGCACGTGTGGGGCGGCAAGCTGGCTGCAACATTCGACCTACTCCCCCATCTCGGACAGACCAAGGATGGGGTTTGGTATGCCGTCGGATTCGGCGGTCACGGGATGAGCTTCGCGACATACCTCGGAACCGAAGTCGGCGGTCTGATCGGCGGGGCAACAGACGAGAACCCGTTTCTCGGCCTTCCCCATCCCACCCGCTTCTACTACCGAGGGAAGCCGTGGTTCCTGCCGGCGGGCGGAATGCTCTTCCGCGGCCTTGACCGGATAGGCCGATAGGGCCGCCTACCGGATGGATCGCCCCGGTCCGAATATCCCGCTCCGATCGGTAGTTTGCGGTTGATATGGAGCCCTCTGAGACGACCGTACCCGTCTGCTACCGGCACCCAGACCGCGTCACCGGCCTGTCGTGCAGCCGGTGCGGTAACCCGATATGCGCCGAGTGCAGCCGCGACAACGCCGTCGGCCAGCTCTGTCCGACGTGCGCGGCCCCGAGCGATCGCCATCGGGTGATCAGCGGCAGCCAGGTCTTCGGAAGACCAACCTTCCAAACGGCACCGGTCAGCTTCTCGATCATGGCGATCACCGTGGCGATCTTCATCGGCGGCATGCTCTCGGTCGACCTCGACGTGTGGTTCACGAACACCTTCGCCCAAGCCAACTGGCTCGTCGCCGCTGGCGACTGGTGGCGCGTCTTCTCCGCTGCCCTCCTCCACGCGTCGTGGCTCCACCTCGGGTTCAATATGTACGCGCTCTACCTATTCGGCCCCCGGATGGAGCAGCAGGTGGGTTCGGCGCCGTTCGCCGCGCTCTACCTCGCCGCAGCTGGAGCGGGCGGCTTGGTGTCCTACCTGTTGGGCCCGCTCGAGCAAGTGAGCATTGGAGCTTCCGGCGCCGTCTTCGGCTTGTTCGGTGCGTGGATCTTCGTGGCATGGAAGATGCGAAAGACCCCGGGCGGGAGATCGATGTTCACCCAGTTGTTCGTTCTGCTTGCGATCAATGTGGTGATCAGCCTGTCTCCCGGCATCGACGGTTTCGCTCACCTCGGCGGCTTCCTGGCCGGGCTCGGCATCGCTGCGCTCTGGTCGGTCCTCGCCGTCGGGAAAGCAAACGCCGTCGGAATCAGACTGGCGATTGCCGGCGCCGTCGTGGCGATCGACCTTGCTGCGGTGCTGCTGGTCTCGCCGTTCTGACGGATTCCTCGTCCGGATTGCGGGCACAACGCTCGCATCACCTGCGCGTGGAAACCCCGGACGAGCCGGGGAATCCACACCGCTGCACCGCTGCGATCAACCACCCATCATGAAGTGCTCGTCCACGAGGAACTCGCCGTTGCGATCAACAACCGTCCAGACGCCATTCTGGGCGTGGTCGCTGCCGTCGCGGGTGATGGTGGAGCCCTCGGTAGACACGTACCACACGATCCCCCCATCGCTCACGGCATAGACCGGTCCCGGCTCCGTGACCTGCCAATCCGATTCCGCAAGCAGCGGCATCAGGTAGGTTCGGACGCTCTCCATGTCGTGGTCAAACGCAGCACCGCCAATGTCAGGACCGTAGGCGCGGTACGTGTCGGTCACGAGCGCCTCGAGCGCCTCGGGATCCTGGGCATTCCACGCCGCGCTGTAGTCCTCCATCAGTTGTTGGATCCCCGCTGGTGCCGCGTTGGGGCTGGTCGGCCGCATGGCGAAGACCATCCAGGCGACGAGTCCAACAACGGCGATCGCGAGGACCGCCATCGCCACGGTCGGCCAGCGGTTCGATTGGCTTGTGATCTGTTTCCTACCGACGTCGGCGTCGGTCTGCTCGATGGTTTCCATAACCATCACCTTTCCTTCGTCCGGTGCTTCTTGTTCTGCTTCGTCGGGGGGTCGTCGGATCATCCACGTCACCGCCGCGGCAACCAGTGCCGCCACGAATCCGGCAACGAGCCAGGCACCGACGGTCCCGCCGCTGGTCGACACGATCTCGGCCATGTCCGTGCCAACGCCTCCGGTGAGCGTCTGGGCGCCGGCAATCAGGCCGACGACACCGCCGATTGCCGCGATCGTGGCTGCGAACGCCCCCACGGCTGCCCAGGCGGGCTTGAGGGATCGACGTGTTCGGAGCGGCTCGAGGCGGGTCTCGCGCACAGCGGCCTGTGCCATGACGTCCTCGACGGACATCCGTTCAACGCCGGCATCGAAGTAGTCGCGCAGTTGCCGTTCAACGTTTGACATCAGCGCTCACCCCCAATGCGTCTTGAATTCGCCGCAAGCCTCGGTCGGCATGGGTCCGCACCGACCACCGGGAGATCCCGAGAAGATCTGCCACTTCGCGTTCGGAGAAGTCCATGCCATGGATCAGCACGACTGCCACCCGCTGGTTCTTCGAGAGGCTGCCCAGCGCAGGAGTGAGCCCCGGCTCCACCGACGGTGCCTCCATGGTGGGGATGGCAGGGAACAACACCCGCGGCCGGTGGTATCTCCTGGCCTTCGATTGACCAACCCGGTAGAGATAGCCGGCAGGATTGCGCTTGTCCTGCAGACTCCCCCAATGCTCCCACGCCCACACCAGCGCATCCGCCGTCGCCTCGGCTCCGACCTCGAGGCCGTACGCCGCCGCCAGGGCGTACGAAAGCCTCGGCTCCGTCTCCTTGACGAATCGGGTGAACGCTCGATGGTCATCGGCTTCCACGGTCCCTCCGTACCTCTCACCCTAGAAGACCACTACCAACCCCTGTGTGGGCGACATTGATCTCGGAGACGCAAGGAGAGCCTCGCGAGAGCGGCAGCGAAGTACCCTTCTGCCCGCACACATGACCACCGCACCAGAACCCGGCGTCGGACTCGACGCAACCGCAGAACTCGCCGATCGCATCGGATGGCGGGTCATGTCGACGTGGACCGACGATGTGCTCGCAGGTTTCGGCGGATTCGCAGCGGGCCTGCGCGTTCCTCCCGGCTACAACAAGCCGGTGTTGATGATGGCCACGGCGGGGATCGGCACGAAAGCGGAGATCGCCCGAGTCACCGGACTGATCGAGGGCCTCGGCTACGACTTGCTCGCGATGGTTGCCGACGACCTCTCGTCGGCGGGGGCCATGCCGCTCGCCATGCAGGACTACATCGCGCTCGGGTATCTCGACGTCGACCGCACCGAGATGCTGGTCGAGTCGATTACTGATGCGTGCGCCGACAACGACGTGGCACTCCTCGGCGGAGAGACGGCGGAACATCCGGGCGTCATCAGCGGCGACCGCTTTGATATGGCAGGAACGGCGCTCGGCATCGTCGAACTCGGCGACGAGATCGACAACGACCGGATTGCCATCGACGACGTGATCATCGGCGTGCACAGTCCGAACCTTCGCACGAGCGGCTTCTCCATGGTCCGGGCGCTGATCGTCGACCAACTCGACCTCGACACCGCGTTCCCCGGATCCGACCGCACATTCGCTGAGGTAATCCTCGAACCATCCGTGGTCTACGCGCAGTCGGTGGTGAACGCCCTCGCACGGGCCGAACCGCACGGATTGGCGCACATCAAAGATGGCGGCATCCCGACGGGCGTCGCGAAGATCCTCCCTGATGGCATGTCGGCTTCGATCGAGCAGTCGAGGTGGGAGCGTCCCGAGGTGTTCCAGGTGCTCCAGTCGCTCGGTTCGATCTCCGACGCCGAGATGTATCGCACGTTCAACATGGGCATTGGATTCGTGGCGGTCGCTCCCGAAGCCGATGCCGACCGCCTCGTCAAGGGCTTCGCCTCCTACGACCAGGACGCCGCAGTGATCGGCCGCATCGTCGAAGGCGACGGCGTCGTCGACATCGTCTAGGGCGCTGGCCGGTAGTCGGTAGTCGCCAGCACGCCTCTCCTCCCCCTGAGGTTTCATCTTTGAAAGCGTTGTTGTCGTGAGTTCCCGGCGCGATGCAACTGCTCGGCCCCGAGAGTGCGGAACCATTTGACCCCCTCCGCCGCCTCCGGCGGCACCTCCCCCGGAAGGGGAGGACAGAGACCGGCCACCAGCTATCAGCTACCAGCCAGGAATCGGTCGCCACCATGCCTTTCCTCCCCCTCAGGGGGAGGTGTCAGAGCCGCCAGGCGCTGACGGAGGGGGTCAGGATCGGAGAGTCTTGCTCAGTCGGCTTCGTAGATCGCCCACTCGCCAGGAACGCCCTTGAGACGGAATGTGCCCAGGAGGTCGTAGGTGATCGCCGATCCCACCGTGAGGTCGCGCACGGTCGACGACACGCACACGGAACCGTCGGGCGCTCGATCCATCACTCGCGACGCGATGTGCACGCCGATTCCTGCGATGTTGTCACCCGTCACGCTGATCTCTCCGGTGTGAACGCCGGCACGCAGCTCAATGCCGAGCGTGCCGACCTCGAACAGGATCTGCTTGGCCGCCTGAACAGCGTTCGCCGGCAAATCGAACGTCGCAAGGTAGCCGTCGCCGGTCGTGGCGACGCTCGACCCGCCGAAGCGCCTTACCTGCCGCTCGCTGATCGTGTTGGCCTCGTCGAGCACGTCAAGCCAACGTCGATCACCGAGGTCGGCAGCCCGCTCGGTCGACGCGACGATGTCTGTGAACAGCACCGTCGCCAACCGCCGATCGGACACCACCTCGCCTGTCTCACCACAGACGAACGCCTCGACGTGATCGAGGATCTCGTTGAAATCGCCGGTATGGAACGGGAGAGTGTCCGACCCGCCAAGCTCGACCAACCTGGCTCCCCTGATGTTCTCGGCCAGCCAACGGCCGCCACTGATCCGGTGGTAGAAAGCGTCGCGACGGTGGATCACGAGCGTCGGAACACTGAGCTGCTTCGCCTCCTCGCGTACATCCACCGCGAGCTGGAAGTCGAACGCGCCGTGCACCATGGCCGGCGGCATCGTCGACCGCTGGAACTTGTTCCACCATCTTTCGAATCGGGCATCACCTGCGACAGACGGCGCTGTTGCCTGAAGAATGGTGCCGTCGACGCCGTACGTGTCGACCAGGATCTGTCGAAATGCGCCGGCGACGGACTCGGGCATCCCTTCGGGGTAGTCGATCGCACGCATGGCCCGAGCGCGGGAATTGATCAGCACGAGCGAGTCGACCCGTTCTGGGAACGCCGCGGCATAGGCGATCGCAATGAGCCCGCCTTCGGCATCTCCCACCAGGACGGCGCTCTCAGATCCGGCTTCATCGAGAACGGTCGTGACATCACCCAGCCAACCCTGCCACGTCGAAGGATTCGTCGTATCGATCGGGTCTGAAACGCCGGTGCCTCGCTTGTCGAACAGGATCACTCTCGAGAAGCTCGCGAGCCGATCGAGGTACCGCGCGGAGGATGGCTCGTCCCAGAACATGTCGATGTTCGTGCCCCACTGGGTGATGAACACCAGGTCCGGTGGTCCGGTGCCGAACACCTGGTAGCCAACCGCACCCTCTGTGCCCGCGGCATATCGAGTCTCAGGTGGCACGGGGCATGCGGATTGAAGCAGTCACTATTCCGAGCCTACTCACACAACACAACGCGGCTCGCTGCCTCGTGCTACTCGCCGCAGGTGACGCCGCCGAGGATGCTGGTGACCAGATCGGCGTTGGCTTGGCCGGTCGCGTAACCGGCGAGTTGCGAGTCGTCAGTGCGGTCGTCGTCGACGATCCAGACCCCACTTGCCGGATCGAACGGGCTCTCGTCGATCACGATCGTCGGATACATCGTCCGGGCTTCTGCCAATGTGCTTCCGACCGTCAAGCCTTCCGGCGTCCAGAGGTCGACATCTCCGCCGAAGTAGTCGTAGCCGAACAGATGCTCGCCCCCTGCCGGCAGGTGGTCCGTGGCCGCCTTGGTGAACAACAGAGTGAACGCCTTACCGAATCCGGACGGGCTCGTGCCCCACTGCACGCCTCGCACCTCGGGCGGCGGACACGTTCCGAACTCACTGAACGAGTCGACCCACCCACTGTCACGATCCGGCGGCCCGAGGAACACGGTGGCGTAGGCGATCGCCACATCCGGTGCCACCCCAAAGTCGACCCCACCGATCCCATCCGGCTCGAGCTCGAGCGGCGGCAGGGTCGTCGTGGTGGTTGCCTCCGTCGTGGTCGTGGTCGGCTCCGCGGTGGTGGTGGTTGCCTCCGTCGTGGTCGTGGTTGCTTCCGTCGTCATGGTGGTTGCCTCGGTCGTCGTGGCGGCTTCCGTCGTCGTAGTGGAAGCAAGGGTGGTCTCGGACGAAGCGTCGTCGTCTCCACCGAACGCCAGGAAGGCGACGAGCACGAGTATCGCCACGAGGAGTCCAATAGCCACGCCGATTGCAACTGTCATAGCCGTTGATCGTTGTTCGCTCATGGCCACAGGCTAAGCGCAGACCCCCCAGCCACGGCACCAATCTCGACGAGCTCCCGCCGTGGGTCCGTCGTGGTACGCCGATACACTCCACGATCGATGCAGACGACATTCGTGATTCTGACCATGCTCGTCGGAGGAACCGCCTTCGGCTGGCTCGCTCGGCTCATCATTCCGGGCCGCCAACCACTGTCGTGGGCGGAGACGACGCTCGTGGGAATCGCCGGCGCGGCCGTCGGAGCCATGGTCGGGAATTGGATCGGCGTCGACCAGGGTGTGTTCGAGTTCAGCCCCTGGACCATCGTCGGGTCGGTACTCGGGTCGGTCGTGGTCTTGGCGATCGTGCTGCTGGTCATGGACCGCCTCGACGTACGCAAGCCCAAGCGCGCCGACGTCGCTGCCCTCGCGGCCGGCGGAGAGAGCTCCCGGGTCGAGTTCAAGCAGACCGCCCGGTGGAACGTCCACACCAAGCAGCGCGATCCGAATCTCGAGATGGTCGTCGCTAAAGCGGTGGCGGGCTTCCTCAACGCCGATGGCGGAACGCTGCTCATCGGTGTCGATGACGACGGTCATCCC
Source organism: uncultured Acidimicrobiaceae bacterium (assembly GCA_964581295.1). Lineage (GTDB taxonomy): Bacteria > Actinomycetota > Acidimicrobiia > Spongiisociales > UBA5794 > JAHEEL01. The sequence continues at coordinate 15,504 of CAZONX010000015.1, read as the reverse complement.
ACCGGCCTGGACGACGACCTCAGCCTGAGCAAGGTCGCGGACCACGATCGCTACCAGCTCTGGCTCGTGGATCACATGGAACGAACTCTCGGGAAGACCGCTACAACCCTCGTCTCTGTCGAGTTCGAACCGGTTGCAACGGTCGATGTGTGCCGTGTCAGTGTTGCACCGTCGGATCGTCCGGTCTTCCTTGACGAGCCAAAGGGGCCACGCACCGCCGACTTCTACGTGCGGATCGGCAACTCGACCCGGCGCCTGCTCCCGGACGAGTTGCTCCGCTATCAAGAATCGCACTGGGGCTGACGGATGAACCTGAAGGAGGTAGCGTTCCGGCCATGAGTGGAACCCCCAACTACCCCATCACAGTCGAAATTCCGGTCGACGACGAACAGCGGAACCGGTGGCTGGCGGCGGCCGGCATCGTGTTGATAAAACTGGTCCTCCTCCTGCCGCACCTCCTGCTGCTGTTCCTGTTCGGATTGATGATCCAAATCCTGGCGTGGATCGGATATTGGGGCATTGCCTTCACCGATACCATCCCGGACCCGATCCGACGGCTCGAGGTCGTCTTCCTGTCATGGACCACGCGGGTAGTTGCTTGGTTCGCCGGCACGGTCGACGTCTACCCGACGTTCGGCACCGACCAGCAGTATCCGGTCACGGTGTCAGTGGATCCGGCGCCACGACCACAGAACCGCCTGCTCGCCGTGCTCGGGATCTTCCTCATCCGCAGCCTCGCAGCCCTGCCCCACTTCATCATTCTGTTCTTCATGAGCTTCGGCGTGCTGCTGGTGGTGTGGGTTGGTTATGTGATCGTGGTCTTCACCGGTCAGCTACCGCTCGGCGTCCACGAGTTCGTGCTCAACTACCAGCGCTGGTGGGCGCGAGCGTGGGGCTGGACCGTCGGGCTCACCGACGAGTACCCGCCCTTCACGCTCGCCTGATCCCCTACCTTCGCTACTCCTCGACCGACTGGTCGTCGGTTGCCGCGGGTTCCTGAACGGGAGCTGCCGCTTGCGAGCCAGCCGCCGATGACCGTCGCCGGGTCGCCGAAACTGCTCGCCACAGGCCGAATCCGACGAGCGCAACGAGGGCAAGCGGGAACACGAATGCTGCTCCCACGATGAGCCCGCCGATGGTCGCCAACAACACCGAGCCTGCCTGTTCGATGGCCTCTTCGAGAATGCTCGGGTCATCCACTTCCTCGATCGGGGTCGATCCAGGGACCTCGGTCAGACCGACGGTCAAGGTCGAGAAGCTGGTTCGACTGTCGAGATAGCGCAACCGTCCCTCGATTTGCTCGACATTCAGCAGAACGTCTTGCATGCGAGTCTGGATGGTCACGAGGTCGTCGATCTCCGTCGCCTCGTCCATGAGCCGGGTGTAGAACTCCTCTTGGCTACGCCAGTAGCGCAGGCGCCCTTCGAGGTCCACGTACTCCTCGGTCACGTCCTGGCTCGTGACGCTCAGGCTCAAACGCTCACCGAGACCGTCGACTCGATTGAGGGCATCGTCGAAGCGGTCTTCCGGAATCCGCATCGTGAGCCACCCAACGGTGTAGTCGACATCGTCGATCTCCTGGAGGTAGGTCTCGCCTGCAGTGATGTAGCCGCCGAGGTCGGCGGCGATGCTTCTGAGCTGAGACGAGACCTGCCCGAACGTCCCCGGCTCGACACGGATATCGACACGTCCATCGCGGATCACCTTCACCCCGTCCGGCGTCTCGGCGCCGATGGGCGTTGCGACGTTGACACCCGTCTTGGCGACCAACTCGGCCTCCCCGCCGTCGCCCCCTGCCGGTGCGAGTGCCTCGTCGGCGTAGAACTCCTCCGAGGCCGCCGCTGTGGTGACAATCTCGGAGCTCGAGTCGCCGGAACCGCTGCATGCTCCCAGCACCAAAACAGCGGCCACCAGGGCCGCCATCACAATTCTCATATTCCCCGTCCGGTTCGATCTGAACATCGTCGCGCTCCTTGTCGGGTTGAGGCCGACGTCACCGCCGGCCTTCGCAGTTCAGACGGTTGGTGCCACCACTTCGGTTCCCGCGACTGCCCGCTACCTTCGCCCCATGGATCGACCGATCATCGCTGTGCTGGCGGGTGGAGACAGCACCCGCATGGGATTCGACAAGGCCACGACCCGGATCGGAGGATCGACGATGCTCGAGACCGTGGTGCGCGTGGCAGCTGCGGTAGGCGATGTCGTGGTGGTCGGCCGAACCGAGGCTCCGGGGGACGTCACGGCTATCCCCGATCGGAGGACCGGCGTCCGCGGACCCCTGGCCGGCCTCGACACGGTGCTGCACACCGCACCTGATCGCTCGGTCGTTCTGGTGGCCGTGGATCATCCATTCGTCCGACCCGAAACGCTCCACGCGTTGCTCGCTCTCGAAGGAGATGCCGTCGTACCGCTCGATGCAGGGTGGCAGCAGGTCACCTGCGCCGTGTACCGACCCGGGTTCCTGCCATCGGCCACGGCCGTGCTCGACAGTGGCGATCGTTCGATCATCACTGCCCTCGAGCAGGCGGACACCCGACTGGTCGAAGAGCCGGAATGGCGCGGCTGGGGCGAGGACGGACGGTCGTGGTTCAGCATCGACTCACTCGACCACCTCGACGAGGGCCTGCGACGGTTCGGCTGATACGCTGGCCGCATGGATTCGACACCCCCGATCACCGTTGAGCGCCTCGGCCTCATCGCCGTCGTGTGGCTGGATCGACCCGACCAGCGCAACGCGTTTGCCCCCGAGTTCTGGCAACTTCTCCCGAGCGTGATGGAAGACCTGGGAGATGATCCCGACGTCCGCGCGATCGTGATCGCCGGAAAGGGCCCAGCATTCACGGTTGGCCTCGATCTCAAGGCGTTCGGCCCAGCGATGGTCACCGGCAGCCTCGACCCCGCCGCTGCGCCCGCACCGTCTCCGGTTGCACAACGCGCTCGCACGCGGCGCCTCGTCAAGACGATGCAGCAGACGTTCTCGTCGCTGGCCGACTGCCCGAAGCCGGTGATCGCAGCCGTCCACGGCTACTGCATTGGCGCCGGCGTCGACCTGATCACGGCGTGCGACATCCGCTATGCCGCTGCCGACGCTGTCTTCTCGATCCGAGAGACCCGCCTGGCCATGGTGGCCGACGTCGGCACGCTCCAGCGTCTTCCGCGAATCATCGATCCGGGCAGCGTGGCCGAGTTGGCCTACACCGGGAGAGACTTCGACGCTGGCGAGGCTGCGTCCCTCGGCCTCGTGACGCGTCTCCTTGCCGACCAGGAAGCGACGCTCGCCGCAGCGATCGAGACAGCGGAGCTGATCGCCGCCAACTCTCCCCTCGCCGTCGAAGGGACGAAGGCCGTCTTGCAAGCGGGCGAAGGCAGGACCGTTGGCGAGTCCCTCGACTACGTCGCCCTCTGGAACGCCGCCTTCCTCCACTCCAACGACCTCGGAGAAGCGATGGCGTCCTTCATCGAGCGAAGACCCCCGGAGTTCAAGGGGGAATAGGCGCCAGCAAGTAGCAAGACACAAGTAGTGAGCATCAAGACCGGACACCTCGCTTGGGCGTCGGGACGTTTCCCTCGATGGTTCCGTCTTCCTACTTCCGTCTTCCTACTGATTCCGGCGGCGCTGCCGCCGGAATCATGCATAATGCAATCATGTTCTGGACTCCTCAGACTGAGCGCGGCCACCTCTTCGCTGCCCCGTAGGGACGGTCTGGTACGTACGCCCCCGCCCACGAACAAGGAGGAACACCATGACCGACCTCGCTGCCCGACTTGAAAACGCCATCGCCCCCGTCATCACCTACGACTCACCGATCGAGATCGTCGAAGGTGAAGGAAGCTGGGTGACCGACGCCGACGGCAACCGCTACATCGACTTCGCGTGTGGCATCGCCGTCACCAATCTCGGCCACCGCCCGCCAACCGTTGCCGCCGCAGCCGAAGACCAACTCAGCCGCCTGTGGCATGCCGGAGGTTCCTTCCTCTACGAATCCGTCGCCACCGCAGCCGAGAAGATCATCGACGTGGCCCCAGACAGCGTGGAGCAGGTGTTCTTCATGAACTCCGGAGCAGAGGCCGTCGAAGGCTCGGTCAAGCTCGCCAGGAAGACGTCCGGCCGCCAGGGCATCGTCGTGTTCCGGGGCGGATTCCACGGTCGTTCCATGGGCGCGGTTTCGTACACGACCTCACGGTCGAAGTACCGCAGCGGGTACTTCCCTCTGGTACCTTCGGTCTTCGTGGCGCCGTTCCCCCACCCCTATCGGTGGAACATGTCGCAGGAAGACGCCAACGCGTACGCGCTCAATGAGCTGCGCCTGATGTTCAAGCACGAAGTCATGCCGGACGAGATCGCAGCGTTCCTCTTCGAACCGCTCCAGGGGGAAGGCGGCTACTACCCCGCCAGCTACGAATTCATGCAAGCGATCCGCGAGATTGCCGACGAACACGGGATCCTGATGATCGTCGATGAGGTCCAGACCGGCTTCGGGCGCACCGGCGACTACTTCACCAGCCAGGTCTACGGCATCGAGCCCGACATTCTGGTGATGGGTAAGGCCATCGCGAACGGCCTGCCGCTGTCAGCCGTTGGGGCATCGAAGGAGCTGTTCGCTGCGTGGCCGCCCGGCTCGCATGGCACGACATTCGGCGGGAATCCGGTCTCATGTGCCGCTTCTGCAGCGGTCGTCGATGAACTCAGAAACGTGATCCCGGGCATTGCCGAGCGCTCAGACTTCGCGTTCACACGTTTCGGCGACCTGCAGGAACGCCATCGCACGATCGGCGACGTGCGCGGGCTCGGGCTCATGATCGGCGTCGAACTCGTCAAGGAAGGACGGGAACCCGACAGCGAGGCCTTCGCCGTCATCGCCCGCGAGGCGAACCGGCGCGGCCTGTTCATCCTGAACTGCGGGCCCGACGACAACGTCATCCGGTTTATCCCGCCGTTGAACGTCTCACTCGACGATCTCGAAGCGGGCATCAACATCCTCGACGAAGCCATCGCGGCCTACGAGGCATAACCAGAACTCGAACCTGTCGCGAGAGAGCCGGCGCCCAAAGCGCCGGCTCTCTCGTGGTCTTGGCTCGCAGCTTGCAGCTGGTAGCTCGTTCCCTAGTTCTGTGTCAGCACACCACGGAGCCTCGGGTACTTGACCGGCTTGTGGGTGTGGCAGAACTCGGCACGGTTGTAGCGGGAGAGAACGGTCTCGCAATCGTCGGTGTTGCAGACGCGACCTTCGTCGTACGTCTTCGGCCGGCGGGAGCGGCCCTGGGGGCGAGAAGCTTTCATGATGTCGGACATAGTGACCTCCGAAGAGAGCGGGTGGATGGGCCTGTGAAGTCGACGGTGGACGACGCCAACCGGGATTTCTGAGGATCTGTTGCCACAAGTCTATTTGCACTATCTCGACATTGCAAAACAAATCTTGACTGGGCCTCGTTAATCGGGCCGATGACGCCCCACGATCGCCTCCAAACCGCCCTCGCCGGGCCAGAAAAGAGCAGCAACCATGCCCAGGACGGCCAGCACGGTAACCCAGTTCGGGAAGCGTGTAAACACCGTTGGTCCCGCGGTCCGCATCGCCACGTCACCGTAGAGCACACCCTCGGTGTAGATGCCGGTCGTCTCACCGACTTGCCCTGCCGCGGTGATGAACGTCGACTTGCCGGTGATCGCCGCATGGACGAGGTCCTGTCCGATTGCAGCGGCATTGACGCGCGTCATATCGATGAGCTGGTCGGAGGCCGGAGAGTCTCCGTAGGAGCTCTCGTTCGTTGCAATCACCATGAGTTGCGATCCGGCGTCGGCGATGGAGCGAATGCTCCTCGGGAAGGCGCCCTCGAACGAAATGACCGATCCGAGCTGGCCTTGCGCCATCGGGAATACCACCGGGTCGGTGCCGCGCACCATGTCACGGGGCACCTGATCGAGTTGGGGAATGAAGCTGAGGAGCGACCGCAGGGGCACATACTCGCCGAACGGCACCGGGTGCTGCTTGGCGTACTCGCCAATCTTGACCCCCTCGGGCGAGTAGAGCATGTTGACGTTGAGGAAACCGTCCGGCTCGACCTTCCGAGTCCCGGATACGAGGAAATAGGCGTTGATCCGCCCTGCCTCGGAGATGATGGCAGCCTTCGCCGAGTCGTTGGTCTCCGGATCGAATGGAGTTCCGGTGGAGTTCTCGGCCCACACGACCAGATCGGCGCCGCCGTCTGGGATGGTGGCGGTCCACTCGAGATGCGATTCGAAGATGCGTTGGTTCTCGTTCTGGCAGTGCACCATGGGGCAAGGCGAGCCGCCCTGGACGATTGCGACCCGCAGCGCTTCACCGTCGGCGCTCGGAGCGAACAAACTCCCGACGACGCCCAACAGCAGGATCACGACCGACGTGTCGACGAACTGTCGCCAGTGGTCGCGTGACTCGATGAGCAGGGCGGCCGACGCAGCGAACGCCACGGCGAGAACGGTCCAGCCAGCGGGTCCGATGAACTGCACCGTGCCGAGCAGCGGCGGGAACCCCGGTGCGGCGTACCCGATGTTGCCCCACGGGAATCCGCCGAACGGGAACCTGGCACGTACGAACTCGATCGCTGCCCACGCCCCGACCGCGATCAGCCACCACCGCCACGCCGGCCAGAGCCGGAACAGCCACACCACGAAGGCATAGAGCGCGAAATAGGCCGCCATGAGCAATACCAGCGGCACCCAGGCGATGAATCCGAGGATGCTGATCCAGAACAACAGCAGACCGAAGAACACCGTACCGAAGAGGAATCCGACCGTGACCGCCTCGAACCCTCGCTCGACGCGGCGCAACGCCCACAGCAGGGGAATCGGCGCCACGAACGCAAGCGGGCCGACGTCCAACGGAGGGAACGCGGCCCACATGAGCAGGGCGCTGGCAAATGCCGCAAGATAGGGAAGCATGGCCCCGCGAGAGTAGTGAGAGATTGTGCTTGAGGGACAAGCAGCGTTGAGCGCAGAGAGCAAAGAACAAAGACAGAACCAGCCACAGGCTCTCTGTTCTTTGTTCTTTGCAGTTCTTCCCTGCGCCTAGTCTCCGGCTCATGAATGATCTTCAAGTTGCCATTGCTGCCGCGCGGGTGGGGGGGGAATTGGTCCGGGAGGGATTCGATCGCGGGGTGACCCCGAAATTCAAGGGTCGCTTCGATCCGGTGACGGAGATCGACCACGCGTCCGAAGCCGCCGTCCTCTCGGTCATCGGCGATCACCGGCCCGACGATGCAATCCTGGCGGAAGAGAGCGGTGGCGCCACTCCCGACGGGCGCACTTGGATCGTCGACCCGCTCGACGGCACCGTCAATTTCGTCCATGGGATACCGCAGATCTCAGTGAGCGTCGGCCTTTGGGATGGCGACAAGCCCCTCGCCGGCGTCGTCTATGACCCGCTCCGTGAGGAGTGCTTCTCGGCGGAGACCGGCAAGGGTGCCCACCTCAACGGTCGACCGATCGGCGTTTCATCGACTGATCAGCTGGACGGCTGCGTGGTGGCCACGGGCTTCCCCTACGACCACGGCGACTACGCCGACGAATACGCCGCCGTCGTGGGAGTCGTCCTGGCGTCGGTCAACGGAATCCGCCGATTCGGCTCCGCAGCGCTCGACCTTGCCTGGGTGGCGGCCGGTCGATACGCGGCCTATTGGGAGCTCAGCCTCCAGCCTTGGGACCAGGCCGGCGGGATCGTAATCGTGAGAGAAGCCGGGGGTCGGGTGACTGATTTCGGCGGCTGCGACTCCGTCTCCACGACGCCCCTCGTGCTCGCCAGCAATGCTCACGTCCACGAGGACCTCAGAGGCATCATCGAGCCGCTGGTGCCCGCTCGACTGCGATGAACGCCGGCCGACGGCTCCTCGTCGCCGAGGCCGTGCGCACACCGCGCGGCAGCCCGGGCAACGCCATCCTGATCGAGGGCGAACGGGTCATCGCCGTGGGCGACCGGGACACCCTCGAGTCGCCGGGCATCCCCATCGTCGAGTTCTCCGGCGCCTATCTCCTCCCGGGCATGCGTGATGCCCACATGCACCCCGTGCCTTACGCGTCTTCCCTCGCCGGGTCCTCGCTCGACGGCGTCACCAGCATCGGCATGCTGGTCGACACGATCCGGACCGGATCCGAAGCGCTCGGCGCCGGCGAACCGTACGTTGCGCTCCGACTCGACGACGAGACGCTCGCAGAACGGCGGCTGCCGACCCGTCACGACCTCGACGCCGCAGAGTCAGCGCGACCCGTGCTGATCCATCGCTACTGCGGACACGTCGCCATCGCCAACACCGCTGCGCTCCAACTCGCCGGTGTCGACGCATCGACGTCGGATCCAGCCGGCGGATCGATCGATCGCGACGACGACGGCGTTCCGAACGGGGTTCTTCGAGAGACCGCTATCGACCTCGTCTCCACCCTCCTCGATGCTTCGGGGACGGTGACCGACGACGCCCTCGTGGATGCGCTGTATGGGCTCACACGGATGGGCATCACATCGATCGGAGCCGTTTTCGGACTCGGTGACGGACCCTGGGCGAGCCTGGGAGACGAAGTCGCCCGCATGGTGGGCATTGCAGATCGTGTGCCGATCACCGTTCACGGTTTCGTGATTGCGCACACAAGCGACGCTCTCGCCGATGCCGCCCGACGCCTCGATGATGCCGGCAGCCGGCTCAGATGGCTTGGCTACAAGGGGTTCGCCGATGGGAGCCTCGGCGGTCACACCGCTGCGATGCACGCTCCGTTCGCCGACCGCCCGGACGAGACCGGGACGATGCGTCTCGACGCCACCGATCGCCATCTGGCAGAGGCGTCTGTGGCCATGGGCGGCATGGTCGCCATCCACGCCATCGGCGACCGGGCAAACAGCGCCGTGCTCGACCTCTTCGAGGATCTGATTGCCGGGGGCGCCGATCCTCACCGGCTGCGGATCGAACATGCCTCGGTGCTCGATCGTTCGGACATCGAGCGCATGGCGCATCTTGGAGTCACGGCCTCGGTGCAACCGGCGTTCCTGGGTTCGGAGTTCGATTGGATTGTCGATCGCGTCGGGGCGGATCGGATCGTGTCGACCTACCCGTTCGCCTCGCTGGACTACGCCGGCGTGCCGCTCGGGGGAGGATCCGACAGCCCGGTCGAGTCTCCGGATCCGTGGGCCGGCATGGCCCTTGCCAGGGACCGTGCCGGTGTCATGACGAGCGAGGGCCTTCTCCCCGATCGGGCGCTGTCTCTGTTCACCGACGGCGCAGCAGCAGCCCTTGGCGAACCGCTGCCGCTGTCACCCGGGAGCCCGGCAGATATCGTGGTTGTCGATCGCGATCCGGTGGCGTGCAGCCCCGACCAGGTCAGGGGAACGGTGGTCATCGAGACGTGGGTCCACGGAGCGCCGATCGAGGTCGCGACCCGATAGGCGTGCTCAGCCGCCGAGTCCGCCGGCGAATTGCCAGCAGTCCGGGCAGAGATAGCCTGCCGCGTGAAAACGCGCTTCCTGCTCGCCGATGGCGCTCTGACACACGCTGCAGGCGCCCGCGACAAAATCTTGAGCAGCGTCCTGAAAAGGCCCCTCGGAAGTGAAGAGATCGCTGACGAGCACAGTTCTACCGGTTCCCTGTTTCACCCGCGCAAGGCTATCGGAGAACCGGATTCAGCAGCCGTTACTAATTTAGGATCTCCCGCAGAGGAACGGCGATCTCTTCGTATTCGGGGTGCACGCCGGTCTCCGCCTTGGAGTAGATCAGCTTGTCCCCGAGCATGACCTCGAACCTCCCGCCACCTGATGGGATCAGCGTGAGGCGATCGATGACTGGCTCAAACTCGCCGAGTATTTGATCGGCCGTGCGCACGGCACGGTTGCGATAGCTTCAAACGACGCAGTATTCGATGGTGAGTTCCATGGCGGTCACGCTAGTCGTCCCGGCGCGTGAAGTGGTCGCAGCGCTTGCCCAGGCCTCAGTCGCACACGGCCCCACGCTCGGCAGAACCGACGAGCTTCGCATACTTGGCGAGGGCACCGGTCGGGTAGCGAGGAGCCGGCACCGACCAGGCCTTTCTCCTGACCGCGAGTTCGGTCTCGTCCACGAGCAGGTCAAGGCGGCGCTCCGGAAGATCGACCCGAATGCGGTCGCCTTCTTCGACGAGCGCCATCGGACCGCCCTTCGCCGCTTCCGGTGCCACGTGGCCGATGCACAATCCGGTGGTGCCGCCCGAAAAGCGACCATCGGTGATCAGGAGCACGTCCTTGCCGAGGCCGGCGCCCTTGATTGCTGCGGTGATAGCGAGCATCTCTCGCATACCCGGACCGCCCGACGGGCCCTCATAGCGGATCACCACGACGTCGCCCGGAGCCAGATCGTGCGCCCACAGTGCCTCGAGTGCGTGCTGCTCATCGTCAAACACCCGAGCCGTGCCCTCGAACACGTCGAGGTCGACGCCGGCGATCTTCACCACGGCGCCGCCGGGGGCGAGGGAGCCGCGCAGGATCGCGATGCCTCCCTGCTCGGCAACCGGGTCCGACATTGCCCGCATGACGTCCTGCTCGTCCGGGAAGGTCACACCTTCCAGGTTCGCCGCCATCGTCTGGCCGGTCACCGTCATCACATCGCCGTGGATCAGGCCTTCGTCGTAGAGCGCACGGAGCACCACGGGCACTCCCCCGATGCGGTCTAGGTCGACCATGTGATAGCGCCCGAATGGCTTGAGATCCCCAACATGCGGTGTCCGGCGGCTGATGCGGTCGAAGTCCTCGAGCGTCAGGTCCACTCGCGCCTCGTGGGCGATCGCGAGCAGGTGCAGGACGGCGTTCGTGGAGCCGCCGAGCGCCATCACAACAGTGATCGCGTTCTCGAAAGCCTCGCGAGTCATGATGTCGCGCGGCCGGATGCGAGCCTTGAGGAGCTCCATCACCGCCTCGCCCGACTGACGGGCGTAGTCATCGAGCCGAGCAGAAACCGCGGGCACCGATGCGCTTCCAGGGAGCGACATTCCCAACGCCTCTCCGACCGAGGCCATGGTGTTCGCCGTGAACATCCCGGCGCAGGATCCATCGCCCGGGCACGCCGCCTTCTCGATGCGGAGCAGTTGTTCATCGTCGATACGTCCCTCGGAGTGGGCCCCGATGCCTTCGAACACATCGACGATCGAGATATCGACGCCATCGAGGTTGCCGGGCAGCGACGAACCCCCGTACAGGAACACCGAAGGCAGATTGTGGCGGGCGGCGGCCATCAGCATCCCCGGCAGCGACTTGTCGCAGCCTGCGATCGAGACCATCGCGTCGAAGCGCTCGGCATGCATGACCAACTCAACCGAATCGGTGATGACCTCACGCGAGACGAGCGAGGCACGCATCCCCTCGTGACCCATTGAGATACCGTCAGAGACGGCGATCGTGGTGAATACGAGCCCGACACCGCCTGCTTCGTACACGCCTTCGCGTGCTCGCGCGGAGAGCTTCGGCCCGGTCAGATTGCAGGGAGTCACCTCGTTGCCGGCGCTCACGACACCCACTTGGGGCTTGGCGAAGTCGCTCTCGCCGAGCCCGACGGCGCGCAACATCGCACGCGCCCCGGCTCGTGCCGGTCCCTCGGTAACGTCCTGTGAATGGATCTTGATTGGGGTCTCTGATGGCATAGCGTGAGCGTACCTCGTCGCACGTATTCGGGGATCGCTCCTAGTCTCACCGCGAACCCCAACCACTGTGAGCGCCGTGGACACCGACACGTTCCCATCGATCCCGCAGACGCCCCCGCCTCCACCACCGCCGGCGCCGCCAACACGCGCCAAACGCAAGGGTGGATTCGCGAAGAAGGCATTCTTGGTGTTGCTCGTGCTCGCGATCGCGGCCATATTCGGAACCATCGGCTACGTGAAGTGGACGGAGAGCAGGATCGAGCGCATCGACGCGAGCGAACTCGAGAGCCTCTCGACCGTGGCCCCCGGATCCGGCGAACCGGTCAACTTCCTCGTGATCGCCACCGACGATCGCGCCAATCTCCCGGAGGATTGGGACGAGGGCGCGTTCGGCGACTTCACCGGTCGCCGCACCGATGTGATGATGCTCGCCCACATGATTCCCGGCGAGCGAATCCAGCTCCTCAGCCTTCCCCGTGACCTGAAGGTCGACATCGAAGGGCACGGCACCAATCGGCTGAACGCGTCGTACGTCGTGGGCGGTCCGGATCTCCTCATCAAGACGGTGCAGCAGGAGACCGGCATCCCGGTTCACCACTTCGTCGAGATCGACTTCGGCGGGTTCGGACGCATCGTCGACTCGCTCGGCGGCGTCACCTTCGATTACCCCGCTCCGGCCCGCGACAACAAGTCTGGCTTCGAGGTCGAAGCCGGTACGCACACACTCGACGGTGAGATGGCTGTGGCCTATGCCCGCTCCCGCCAGTACCAGATCTACGAGAACGGATCGTGGGGCAGCCCCCGGGGCGGCGACATCGCCCGCACGCAGCGCCAGCAGGACATCATGGTGCAGCTCTTCAACCAGGTGGCCTCACCGGCAAGCGCCTTCAACCTCCCGACGTTCCTTCCAACGTTCGCCGACAACATCACCGCCGACGAAGGCCTGAGCCTCGGACTCATGACCGATCTCGGTCGGGCGGCGCTCGGCCTGCGCTCGGCGGACATCGACCGGATCACGCTGCCGGTCGAGAACCACAAGGGCAGCGACGGACGCGCCTACGTGATCCAGACGGAGGACGCGGCTGGCGTCCTTGCCGCATTCGAGGCCGGCGACCCCTACCCCTGATCGGCTCGATCAGATTCGAGCGACGGCCGCCACGAGACGATCGATCTCCTCGTCGGTGTTGAAGTAGTGCACCGACGCCCGGACGAGGTCCGGCAGATTCCGAGCCTCCATGTCGAACCGCGCCGAGTTCGGGGTGACCACCGATACGTTGATCGCTGCATCCGCAAGCGCAGCCTTGACATCGATTGCCGCCCGTTCCTGGACCGTGAACGTGGCGATGGCGCCCTGCACCGAGCCTACGTCGTGCACCGTCACACCACGCACGCCGGCGAGCGCCGCTCGAAGAGACGCTGCCAGGGAGACGACGCGTTCCCAGATCGCTCCAAGACCAACCTCCATGGCATACCTCGCGGCCACACCGGTACCGAGCAAGAGGGCCGACGACCGCTCCCACAACTCGAACCGCCTGGCGTCCGGCCGGATGCTGAAGCCGTCGGCGGAATCCCATCGAGCACCGTGGAGGTCGAGAACGAGTGGGGAGAGGCGCTCCAGCATCGCCGTGCGAACGTAGAGGAAGCCGGAGCCCCGCGGGCCGCGCAGGAACTTGCGCGACGTCGCCGACAACATGTCGCACCCGATCTCGTCGACGTCGATCGGCATCTGTCCAACCGACTGGCACGCGTCGAGAAGATAGGGAATCCCGTGCCTGTTCGCTACGGTCCCAACTTCTGCGGCGGGGTTCACGAGGCCGCCGTTCGTTGGCACATGGTTGATGGCGATCAGCCGGACACGGTCGTCGATCATCCGGTCGAGGGCATCGGGGTCGATCTCTCCCGTCGGCCGATTCGGGACAACCTCGATGTTGACCCCTCTTCGCTCCGATGCCTGTAAGAAGGCGATGACGTTCGATGCGTACTCGCTCGCGGTGGTGAGGATGCGGTCACCGGCAGAGAACTCCATGGCCAGAAAGGCGTTGTCCCACCCTCGGGTGGCGCTGTCGGTGAGCGCGATCTCCGACCGGTCGGCACCGACCAGGGCGGCGATCGCGGCGTACACGGAGCGCAGCTCATCGGCGCGAGCCTCGGCCACCTCGTAGCCGCCGTGCAGCGATTCCTCGACGAGGTAGCCGGTGATGGCGTCGACGACGGGTCGTGGCATCAGCGACGCCCCGGCGTTGTTGAAGTGGGTGACGAACGCAGCACCCGGCGTATCTGCGCGAACAGCGGCAACGTCGATCATGCGGGCACGCTAGCGGTTGACCCTTGTTGATCGGGTAGAACGGCGCGACGATGCGCCCATGAGACGCATGTTGACCGTTCTCCTGTCCCTCATCGTCGTGATCGGTGCGGCCGGCTGCGATAACTCGTCGAGCGACACCACCGCGCCGTCCGAATCAACGTTGGCGACGAGCACCACGACTACCACGGCGCCGACCACCACAACTGAGGCAACCACCACCACGAGTACCACGACTACCACGGCGCCGACCACCACAACTGAGGCAACCACGACCACGAGTACCGCCACCACGACGACGTCATCCGATCCTGCCCCGGGGACCGCCGGCGGTCTGACCGTTGACATCGGTGGCGGAAG
>CAZONX010000015.1:0-1119 GCA_964581295.1 uncultured Acidimicrobiaceae bacterium | reverse complement strand
CCGATCCTGCCCCGGGGACCGCCGGCGGTCTGACCGTTGACATCGGTGGCGGAAGCGGTGAAGTCATCCCGGAATGGGATCGCAACACCGAGGCGGATATGGCCTCCTACCGCCTCTGGTACTCCGACGACCCGGGAGCGACCAAGACCCTCCTGGCGGAACTGCCGCACGACCCGTCGTTGTTGCCGGGTCCCGCGTATAGCGCCGGCGGCGGACGCACCGCATACGTCGACCTCAGAGCGCAGATCGAGGGCAAGCACTGCTATCAAGTGTCGGCAGTCGACGCGGCCGGCCACGAAGGGGCTCGCTGCGCCGAGGTGTGTCTCCCGGTGGAGCCCCCGCCGGCGCCGAGCGGTTTCGATGTCAACACCGGCGGAGGGAGCGCCGAGGTGATGATCCAGTGGACTCGCGTGCCCGCGCCCGATGTTGCCGTCTACCACCTGTGGTTCTCGGAATTCCCGGGGGACACCAAGTCGCTCCTCGACACCGTCGCACACGACACTGCTGCCCTCACCGGCCCCGCATACAACATGGGCGGAGGGAAGACGGCCTACATCGACTTCCCCCGACTGCTCGAAAACGGCCGCAACTGCTACCAGGTCTCGACCGTCGACACCACAAGCAACGAGGGACCCCGAACCGCAGAGCTGTGCCTCGCTGAGCTCTGAGACGCAGTCAAAGGCCCAAGCGCTCGAGCAGATCGTGCATGGTCGGCGTCAGGCGTAGGTCGCGAATCTCGGCGAGCGGTACCCAGCGCGCCTCGGCAGCGTCGTCACCGGC
Organism: uncultured Acidimicrobiaceae bacterium; assembly: GCA_964581295.1. Classification (GTDB taxonomy): domain Bacteria; phylum Actinomycetota; class Acidimicrobiia; order Spongiisociales; family UBA5794; genus JAHEEL01. The sequence continues at coordinate 339 of CAZONX010000015.1, read as the reverse complement.
CCGGAGCCTCCCGCCGACGAGTGAGGCTGCAAAATCCACAACGGTGTAGTGATAGGTGGGCGGCATCGCATCATCGAGGATGTCGCCGGCCCACACCACGTCGCCGATCTCGACGATGAGGCCGGTCTCTTCCTGGGTCTCCCTGACCGCGGCCTCCCGCATGGTCTCGCCCCGCCGCTGTCGCCCGCCAGGGACCGCCCAGTGACCGGCATACGCCCCTCGTCCACGACGGATCAGCAACAGCCGCCCGTCGTGGGTCACGACAGCGCCGACGCCCGGCGTGGGGTGGATCTCCTGCATCGGCACAACGCTACCCCGGGTTCGGAGCCGCTGAGTTGC
>CAZONX010000014.1:0-34251 GCA_964581295.1 uncultured Acidimicrobiaceae bacterium | reverse complement strand
AGTGAAACGTGGAGGTAGCGATGTACCGGATCACCGAAGCTGAGTCCATTGCGCCCGATGTGCGTCGTATCGTCGTCGAGGCGCCGAAGATCGCGCGCAAGCACCTGGCGGGGCAGTTCGTCATCGTGCGAGTGACACCGGACGGGGAACGCATTCCCCTCACCATCGCAGCGGCCGACGCCGACGCCGGGCAGATCACATTGTTCGTGCAAGCGATCGGGCGCACGACGACGCTCATGAGTGATCTCGAGGCCGGTGACTATCTTGTCGACGTTGCAGGGCCACTGGGACGAGCGTCCGAGATCAAGGACTACGGAACCGCGGTCGTCGTGGGCGGCGGGCTCGGAACCGCCATCGCCTATCCAATAGCCTGCGCCCTCGCCGATGCGGGCAATCGGGTGATTGCCATCATCGGCGGCCGGAGCAAGGAATACGTTCTGCTCGAAGACCAACTCGCGGCGCACGGCGTCGAGGTGATCGCGTGCACCGACGATGGGTCCTACGGGCGCAAGGGCTTCGTCACGACGGCGCTCGCCGACGTGATCGATCGAGAAGATGTCGGCGTCGTGTTCGCTGCTGGGCCGGTCCCAATGATGGGGGCCGTCGCCGAGGTGACACGGCCGAGTGAAGTCGAGACGATCGCCTCGTTGAACCCGATCATGGTCGACGGGACCGGGATGTGTGGCGGCTGCCGCGTCGAAGTCGGGGGCGAGACGAAGTTCGCATGCGTCGACGGCCCGGAATTTGACGCGCACCAGGTCGACTTCGAACTATTGGCGCGTCGGAACACGTCGTATCGGGCGTTCGAGAGCGAACGCATGAGCGACCTCGACGCGCTGGACGGCGCTCACCGCGACCAGCTCCTCGCCGACGTGCGCGGCGCGTGTTCCGCGGAGACGTTGCCATGATCAAGGTCTCTCGCCGGGCGCTGAACAAGCTGGAACGCGTCAAGATGCCCGAGCAGGATCCACTCGTTCGAGCCACCAACTTCGTCGAAGTCAACGACGGGCTCACGCCGGAACAGGCGACGGTGGAGGCCATGCGCTGTCTGCAATGCAAGACGCCAACATGCATCGACGGATGCCCGGTCGACATCCAGATCGACCAGTTCATCGACCGTGTCGCCCACGGCGATATCCGGGGAGCGGCAGGCGTCATCCGTATGGACAGCCTGCTCCCCGCCATCTGTGGCCGCGTGTGTCCCCAGGAAGCGCAATGCGAGGGAACGTGCGTTCTCGACAAGAAGAACAAGCCCATTGCGATCGGGCACCTCGAACGCTACGTCGCCGACACGGTCCGGCGGTACGGCCTCGAACCGCCGATCGAGCCGATCGCGCCAACGGGCAAGAGCGTCGCCATCGTAGGGAGCGGTCCGGCGGGCCTTGCCTGCGCTGCCGACCTCGCCAAGAGTGGACACAAGGTTCGGATCTTCGAAGCGCTTCATCAACCCGGCGGTGTCCTCGTCTACGGCATTCCGGAGTTCCGACTCCCGAAAGACATCGTCAGCGCGGAGATCAACGGCCTCAAGGCTCTCGGCGTCGAGGTCGAAACGAACGCCATCATCGGTCGCACCACGACGGTCGATGAACTGCTCGGTGAGGAGGGCTACGACGCCGTGTTCGTGGGTGTCGGCGCCGGACTTCCCCGATTCCTCAACGTCGACGGCGAGAACCTCATCGGCGTCTACTCGGCCAACGAGTTCCTCACCCGGGTCAACCTGATGGGCGCCTATCGGGACGACACCGAGACGCCCGTGCTCGACCTCACCGGTATGCGCGTGGTCGTGTTCGGCGGGGGAAACACAGCGATGGACAGCGCACGGACGCCGCTGCGACTCGGAGCAGACGAAGTGCGCGTGGCCTACCGACGGACGGAGACCGAGATGCCGGCCCGAGTCGAGGAGATCCATCACGCGAAAGAGGAGGGCATCGTCTTCGACTTCCTCGTCGCCCCCGTCGAGCTCCTCGGCGACGATGAAGGCTGGCTAACCGGCGTGCGCCTGCAACGCATGGAACTCGGCGAGCCCGATGACTCAGGTCGGCGCCGACCGGTGCCGATCGAGGGAGACATCTTCGATCTTCCGGCCGATGTGGTGATTGTCGCGATCGGAAATGCGCCGAATCCTCTGCTCCCGGCGACAGAGCCGCGGCTCGAACAGACCCGCTGGGGAACGCTCTCTGTCGACGAGACGACGGGGCGAACCACGATGCCGGGGGTCTTCGCCGGTGGCGACATCGTCACTGGCGGTGCAACGGTAATCCTCGCGATGGGGGCTGGGCGGATCGCTGCGGCCTCGATCGAGCGATACCTCGAGACCGGTGTCTGGGACGAGGACGAGGCGTTGGTATCGAACCAGGGATAGCGGCCCGTCGGCACCGTCCCTATTGGAGCGTCCTGAGGAACGCGACGATGTCGCTCAGTTGCTCATCAGTCAGGCGCGGATTGCCGCCGTATGGAGGCATGGCCACTCCCGTCTCGTTGTCCGCAGCGTCGGAGGGCCGCCCTTCCTTGATGAACGACACGAGCTCCGCATCGGCGTGGTCCTTGATAAACGCGTTGTCGTAGAACGAGGTACCGAGACCGCTCACGCCTTCGAAGTCTTGACCGTGGCACGACGAGCAGAATTGGCCGGCGAGTTCCTTTCCGGCGGCCGCCTCTGCCGAGATCTCGGCACCACCGTTCGATTCGCGCGGCTGGCTCTCCGCTCCTCCACAACCGGCGCCGACGGCGGCGAGAGCAACGACCGCAGCAGCCAGCGACCAGCGCAAACCGCTCCGGCTGGTGGGTACGGTCTCAAAGTTCATCGTCGTCACACTCCCGTTCGTTGATTCGCCGGAACGATACCGACGTCCCGGAATTCCGATTCGGCCGAGAGCATCGGACGAACGGGTGTGCAGCCAGAGCCACGAGTGAATCGGGCTGGGTGGCCGCTCCGCCGGACACATGGAAGACGCCGATGAGTAGCGTTGCGCCGATGAACAGCGATATCCCCGACTATGTAGCAGCCAATCGAGCAGAGTGGAACAAGCAAGCTGATTGGTACGCGCCAGCTGGTGAGCGGAACTGGGCAACCGAGCCGGTGTGGGGCCTATGGAGCATTCCGGAGTCCGATGTCGGCTTCCTCCCGGCCCTCGAAGGTCGCGACGTTCTCGAAGACGGGTGCGGAACGGGTTACGTGTCGGCCTGGGTCGCCGGGCGAGGAGGACGGCCGGTCGGTCTCGACAACTCTTCGGCCCAGCTGGCGACTGCTCGGCGCCTCCAGAACGAACACAACCTGCGCTTCCCGCTGATCCACGGGGTCGCCGAACAGCTCCCGTTCCGGGACGAGTCGTTCGACGTGGTGATCTCGGAATATGGCGCGGCGATCTGGTCGGACCCCTATCGATGGATCCCCGAAGCCGCCCGGGTACTGCGCCCAGGCGGCGACCTGGCATTCCTCGGCAACTCCTCGCTGCTGATGCTCTGCGCCGAGGACGACGAGAACACAGCGGCGGGCCCGACGATGCTGCGGGATTGGTTCGGCATGCACCGCTTCGAATGGCCCGACTACAACGGCGTCGAATTCCATCTCTGCCATGGCGACTGGATCCGCCTCCTGCGCGACAACGGCTTCGAGATCCGCGACCTCATCGAATTGCGCCCGCCGGAGGGCGCCGAGACGGCCTATCCGTTCGTCACGGCCGAGTGGGCGAGACGATGGCCCGCCGAAGAAGCCTGGCGAGCCCGCAAGGCATAGTCCGCGTACCCAGGGTTCACAACGTCGTATGCGCCGTCCCCAGCCCACAGAACGGAAGACACTTCATTCCGCGGGCTCACAACATCGTATAGGACGGCACGAACCCTGGGTACGCGAATTGGGGGGATAGCATCTCGGTCATGGCCTCCCCCTCCTTTCGGAACGTCGCGCTGATCGCGCACGTCGATCACGGCAAGACGACCCTCGTCGACGCCATGCTCGGCGCCGCCGGCGTGTTCAAGTCCCACGAAGCCCGCATCGATCGTGTGATGGATTCGAGTGATCAGGAACGCGAGCGCGGCATCACCATCCTCGCCAAGGCCGCCTCCGTGACCTGGAAGGGGACGAAGATCAACCTGGTCGACACCCCCGGACACGCCGACTTCGGTGGTGAGGTCGAGCGGGCGCTGACGCTCGTTGACGGCGTCCTCCTCCTCGTCGACGCCGCCGAGGGTCCGATGCCCCAGACTCGATACGTCCTTTCCAAAGCCCTGGAGCAGGGCCTCCCGGCCGTCGTCGTCATCAACAAAGTCGATCGGCCAGACGCCCGCATCGACCAGGTTGCAGACGAGATCTACCAGCTGTTCTTCGATCTCGATGCCGCCGACCACCACATCGAGTTCCCGATCATCTCGTCGATCGCCCGGCACGGACACGCGATCGCAGGGGTCGGCATCCCGGGCGACGACACCGATCTCGCTCCCCTTCTCGACGCGATCGTCGAGAACATCCCGGCTCCGTCGGGGAACCCCGAAGCTCCGCTCCAAGCGCTCGTCACGAACCTCGACGCCTCCGACTACCTCGGCCGCCTCGCCATCGGAAGGGTCGCCGAGGGGACGCTTCGGGCCGGCGAGCACGTTGCTCTCTGCCACTCGATCGAAGAAGAACCGCCGCTCAAGCGGCGCCTCACCCAGTTGCTCGGGTTCGAGAACCTCGGCCGCGTCGAGGTGGAAGACCGAGTGGCGGGCGATCTCTTCGTCATTGCCGGCTTCCCCGAGGTCGAGATCGGCGACACGATCGCCGACGCCGCCGACCCGCAGCCGCTTCCGAGGATCGAGATCGATGAGCCCGTTCTCCGTATGACGTTCGGCGTCAACACTTCACCGCTCTCCGGGCGGGACGGCCGTTTCGTGACATCGCGTCAGATCAAGGAACGGCTCGATCGCGAGGTCCTCGGAAACGTATCGATCCGAATCGGTGCCACCTCGTCGCCCGAGGTCATCGAAGTCGCCGGGCGTGGCGAACTGCAGCTCGCCGTGCTGATCGAGTCGATGCGCCGGGAGGGCTACGAACTCCAGGTTTCACGGCCCGAGGTCATCATTCGCGAGATCGATGGACAGCCCCACGAGCCGCTCGAGCGAGCAGTCGTCGATGTGCCGAACGGTCACGTCGGCACCGTCACCCAAGCGGTCGCACCCAGAAAGGGCCAGGTCACCGACCTGCGACCCGGTGACGCCGGACGGACGATCGTGACGCTCACCGCGCCTGCACGTGGATTGCTCGGGTTCCGGTCGCTGTTGATGACGTCCACGCGGGGCACGGCGCTTGTGCACCAGCACCACGCCGGGTGGATGCCGTGGGCCGGCGAGCTCCCCCACCGTCAAGGTGGGGCCATGTCCGCCGACAGGCTCGGGACATCGACCGGCTTCGCTCTCGACAACCTGCAGAAGCGAGGCGAGCTGTTCATCGGACCCAACACCGATGTCTACGAAGGCATGATCATCGGCGAGGCTTCCCGCCCCGAGGACATGCAGGTCAACCCCACCAAGACCAAGCAACTCACGAACATCAGGACGCACTCAACCGATGAGGCGATCAAGCTCAAGCCGCACAAAGAAATGACGCTCGAGCTCGCTATCGAGTGGATTGCCGACGACGAACTCGTCGAAGTGACGCCGAACGCGATCCGCGTGCGGAAGCGTTTCCTGACCGAGAGCGAACGGAAGCGCCGCAAGAAGCGGTGAGCGAGTAGCTGCCAGCCCCCGGCTACCAACCGATCACCACTCACGCCGACGGGTATATCGTCGGACGTTCTCATGGAGCACGAAGAGTTCACGCGTGGGTCTGCCTTTGCTGATGGGGTTCGCGCGTTCGCTCCGCTGATCATTGCGGTCATCCCGTTCGGGTTGGTATTCGGCATCGTGGCCGCCGGATCGGATGTGGGGCCTTGGCTCGGCGGAGCGACCTCGGTAATCATCTTCGCCGGCGCCGCCCAGCTTGCAACGCTCCAGCTGATGGACGCCGGCGCCGCAGCAGCGGTGGTCATCGCAACGGCACTCACCATCAACGCCCGCCACCTCATGTACAGCGCCGCCCTTGCACCCGCGTTCCGCGAGTTCCCGCGGGTCGCTCGCTTTGTCCTTCCCTACCTGCTCACCGACCAGGCGTTTGCGATCTCGGTCGTCCGCTTCGGACAGATCAACAATCCCGCCTACCGCCAGTGGTACTTCACCGGCGCCGGCCTCGGCCTCTGGGTGACGTGGCAGATCTTCACGATCGTCGGGATTGTCGTTGGTGCCCAGGTCCCAGATTCGTGGTCGCTCGACTTCGCGATCCCGTTGATGTTCGTGATCCTGTTGGTCCCAACGATCAAGGGCCGGCCCGAGCTGATCGCCGCCATCGTCGGAGGAAGCGTCGCCGTGATCGCGGCCGGCGCACCATACGGATTGGGACTCATGATTGGGGCGATCAGCGGCGTGATCGCCGGCGTCATCGCTCAACGGGTGACAGCGTGAACGCCGTCGCAATCATCTTCGCCATCGGCATCGGGACCTACCTCATTCGGCTCTCGTTCATCGGCATCATCGGCGATCGGCCGATGCCCGACTGGGCGCTGGTTCCCCTCCGCTTCGTTGCGCCGGCGGTGCTGGCAGCGCTCGCGGCGCCCGCCGTGTTGCTCCGAGACGGCAGCCTCGATATCAATCCGGCAACGAATCCCCGGGCGCTCGCGGCCGTGGTCGCGCTGTTGCTCGCCTGGAAGACGAAGAACGTCGGCGTTGTGATCGCCGCCGGCATGATCACGGTCTGGACCCTCCAGGGCATCTTTTAGCCGTTGGAGGATCAGAGCTCGAGACGCAGCGATCTGCCGTACCATCGCCCGATGCGAAAGCTCATTCTCCCGGCGGTGGCCCTTGGTGGCCTGGTGATGGCCGCGCCGCGGCTGCTCAAGCGGGCGTTTGCTCCACCACAGCGCGAGATGCACAGCGAGCCAGCCGACTACGGGCTCGCCGGTTCCGACGTGTGGTTCGACGGACCGAACGGCAAACGGCTTCACGGCTGGTGGATCCAGGCCGACGGAACGGCGCCCCTTGTGATCGTGCTGCACGGTTGGGGAGGAAACTCGGCCGACATGCTCCCAATCGGCCCGGGATTGGTCGATGCCGGATTCCATGTGTTGTTCCTCGACGCACGCAAGCACGGGCTCTCAGAGGATGAAGACTTCATGTCGATGCCGCGGTTCACTGAGGACCTTCGCACCGCGATCGGGGTGGTCTGCGTCCGCAGCGATGTGACCACGATCGGCGTCATCGGACATTCCGTGGGTGCCGCAGCGACGATCTACGCCGCATCGCTCGATGACCGAATCGACGCCGTCGTCGCCGTTGCCTCGTTTGCCCACGCCGCCGAAATGATGCGCGAGAACTTCCCGTTCCCGGCGCCGATCATGTGGGCGCTCCTCGAGGTGGTCGAACGAATGATCGGCCACGACTACGACGAGTTCGCACCACGCAACAGAATCGGTGACGTCACGGTTCCCGTCATGCTCATGCATGGCGACGCCGACGCCGTTATCCCCCTGCGAGATTCCCTCGACCTCCACGACCGCCTCGATGGGAGCGAACTCGTCGTGGTTCCCGGCGGCACGCACGCAGATCTCGAAACGTATATTCCGTTCTTCCCAACCGTCGACGAGTTCCTTCGACGCAGTCTGACCGTGTGGGAGCCGAGTGCAGGGTGACGTCTCGCCAGACGCTCAACGCCATAGGTCCTCAAGCACGTCGGCGACGGGATCGGCGCCGTCGGCCAACGCGCCGTCGCCGTCGCCGTGCTGTGGTACGCCTGCCGATGCATGTTCGAACTCGTCCATGGCCGAGTCGAGGAACCGGCTCGGAAGTGCGTACGAGTGCTCGGGGCTGGACGAGAACCGCTTGTGATAGAACCGCTGTGGGACCGTCACATGCAGGTGGTCCTTGGCCCGGGTGAGCGCCACGTAGAGAAGGCGACGCTCCTCCTCGAGACCTCCGGGCTCCGAGAGCGCCATGTCGGACGGGATGTTGCCGTCTGCAGCGTGGATCACGAACACCGCCTGCCACTCCCCACCCTTCGCCGAGTGGATGGTCGACAAGATGAGATAATCGTCATCGAGGTGCGGAGGACCGGCCAGATCGCTGGTGCTCGCCGGCGGGTCGAGCGTGATCTCGGTGAGGAACCGGCTTCTGGTTCCGTATTCGGAGGCGAGGGCCGCGAGCTGGCCAAGATCCGCGAGTCGTGCCGCCGCATCGTCGTAGACCCGGTCGAACACGAGAACACAGAATTCGGTGAGCCGCTCGATCTGCTCGGAAGGGCCCGGCTCGGTACTGCCGGCACCGCGACAGTGTGCGAGCGCCGCTCGGAGCTCCTTCATCGGAGCACGGGCCTCCGCGACGACCGTGAAGTCATCCGCGATGAACTGCATCAGACGGTCGGTTCCCTCAGCCGTCGCCTGAGCGTCGAGGTGCGCCATCATTTTTTGGGCGGTCGCAGGACCGATCCCCGGAATCATCTGGACGACGCGGTCCCAAGCGAGTTCGTCCTTCGGGTTGTCGAGGATGCGCAGCATCGACAGCAGGTCTTTGACGTGGGCGGCTTCGAGGAATCGGAGCCCGCCGAACTTCACGAACGGAATGTTCCGACGGGAGAGTTCGATCTCGAGCCCGGCGGAGTGGTGCCCGGTGCGGAACAGCACGGCTTGGTCGCGCAGCGGAATCCCGGACTCTCGGTGTTCGAGGACACGATCGGCAACCAACTCGGCCTGCACCGACTCGTCGTAGCACGTGACGAGATCGGGGGTTCTTCCGGTCTGGCGTTCGGTCCACAAGCGCTTCGGGAAGGTGTCGGGCGATGCCTCGATGACGGCGTTGGCAGCGTCGAGGATTTGCGGTGTCGAGCGGTAGTTCTGCTCGAGCTTCACCACCGTGGCCGTCTCGTAGTTGTCGGGGAACTCGAGGATGTTCTCGACGGTGGCGCCGCGGAACGAGTAGATCGCCTGGGCATCGTCGCCGACCACGGTGAGGTTGCCTTCGGTTCCGCAGAGCGATCGGAGGATCTCCGCCTGGCTCCGGTTGGTGTCCTGATACTCATCGACCAGCACATGGTCGAACAGGCCTCGAACCGTGTTGCCGGCTGGCGAGTCGAGCAGGGCATTCCAATAGAGCAAGAGGTCGTCGTAGTCGACCACGTTGTGTTCGCGCTTGCGGTCGGTGTAGGCGCGGAAGAGGTCACGGAGTGCGTCGGTGTGTTCGGCGACCCAAGGGAACCGGTCTTCGACCGTCTCGCTGAGCGGAGTGCGCGCGTTGACGGTCCGGGAGTAGACGGCCGCAATTGTCTCCTTCTTCGGGAAGCGCTGCTTCGATCCAGAGAAGCCGAGCTCGGTGCGGAGCATTCCGAAGAGCGCCGCCGAGTCGGATTGGTCGATCACCGTGAAGCCGTCTTGGAGGCCGACGGCGTTTCCGTATCGTCGCAACAGCCGATTCGCTACGGCGTGAAAGGTCCCTCCCCATACTCGGCCGACTGAGCGGTTTGCGATGAGAGCTCCGGAGCGCCGGAGCATCTCGGCAGCCGCTCGGCGAGTGAAGGTGAGCAGAAGGATGCGCTCGGCCGGCACGCCCTCATCGACGAGCCGGGCAACCCGGCTGGCAAGGGCACGAGTCTTTCCTGATCCTGCTCCAGCGATCACCAGCAGCGGGCCGTCTCCGTGGAGGACCGCCTCGCGCTGACGGTCGTTGAGCCCGACCAGCCAGGAAGGAGCGTCGGATTCGGATTCATCGAACATACGTTCGTTGAGTGTAGCCGGCGCCATTCGCGTACCCAGGGTTCGCCACGCCCTATATGACGTCCCCAGCCCACAGAACGGCGGACGGTTCTCGAGCGGACCGCTATCCGCCCAGTTGGCCGAATGCCCTGCAGAGCTCGGCGTGAAGGTTGTCAACCGCCTCGCTCGACCAGTGATCTGGGTCCGCTCTCAGGAATGACGTGTGATCGACTCGATTGTCGAACACGGCCGCTGGAAGGGCGATCAGCCCGGCGGCCGCGTCAACCGCCACCACTTCTCCCCCGCCGCGCTCGATGAGCCACGGCAAGTCGTCGCTGCCGTAGTCATCCAGCATCACCGCTTCCGGTACGCCGTGGTGGAGGATGGATGCGTCGCCGTCCCGCCCTGGGCGTGCCCGCTCCCGGTTTCTGCGTCGACTCTCCTCCGGAGTGACCCACACGTAGAGGATCGAAGACCGCGCCAAGATTTGCTCCGAGAGCTGTGCCAACGAGTAGGCATACCCAAAGGGGGCGACGAGCGGCATTCGCGACCCGTCCGGCCCGCCGCGCGCAAACTCGATGACGACCGTATCTCCGCCAGACCACGATGACACCGTCTCGGCGAGTTGCTCCCAGAGAGTGAAAGCCTCGGGCTCGAGTGCATTCTCGAGCCGGCTCCGGGTCGAATCGTCCAATCGGCCGAGTTCCGGCTCCGCACCGACGGCAAGCCGTGCCATGTCGAGACGGTCGAACAACCAGGCCGCGGCCGACTCCGGACGTGCAAGCGCGGTGCCGAGCGCCGCGTAGTCGTCGTTCAGCAGGTGCATCAACGTTCCCCAATCCAGGGGTTCGGCAAACGGCGAGGCATCGTCCGCGAAGAAGATGGGACTCTCCCCCAGCGTCTTCAACTCCTGAGCGATCCGTCGCATGAGGTGGACATACGGATAGTCATCGAGTTGGACCGTCGGTCCAAGATGGAGATCTCGCGCCGCGTCTGCGGGGTCAAGATGGGCGAGATATCGACGGAGCTCGGACTTCCCGGAGGCAGGAAGAGCAAGCAGAAGCAGCGTGTCGATCAATTGAGCCATGAGCGAACGTTACCTTCTCGCGAACGCAGTCACGGCCCGGGCACGCCGCTGCGACCACCAACGCCGCCCGGTTCCAAGGAAGGGATGATGTGGAACAGCGAAAGGGGATCTGGCTCGCCGTCGCCGCATACTTCGTGTGGGGCCTCGGTCCGATCTTCTGGAACGCGCTGTCGTCGGTCCCGGCCCTCCAGATCCTCGGTCATCGGATCGTCTGGTCCGTTCCACTGCTGTTTGCGATCATTGCCGGGCGACGCCGCCTCGGCGTCCTGGCCTCATCCTTCAGGTCGCCGGGTACCGCAGCGGTGGCCCTCGCTGGGGGATTACTGCTGGCAACGAATTGGGGCGTGTTCGTCTGGGCGGTCACCAGCGACCATATCGTCGACGCCTCACTCGGCTACTTCATCAATCCACTGGTGTCGGTGGCGCTCGGAGTGGTGGTCCTGAGAGAACACCTCAGCTCTGCCCAGCGCATCGCCGTCGGGATTGCTGCCGTGGGTGTGATCGGCATGACGCTCCTCGCCGGTGTGATCCCCTGGATCGCTCTCGTACTCGCATTCACGTTCGGGATGTACGGCTTGCTGAAGAAGCGAGCGAACGCGGCGCCTCCCATCGAGGGTCTCTTCATGGAAACGGCGTTCGTCGCCGGCCCGGCACTGATCTACCTCGTGGTGCTCGCGGGAGACGGGCAAGGCGCATTCGGCTCGGCCCCGACGACGACCCTGTTGCTGATCGCAGCCGGAGCATTCACGGTGATACCCCTTGTTCTATTCGGCGCCGCAGCCCAGCGGATCCCGCTCTCACTGCTCGGCATTCTGCAGTACATCGCGCCAACCATGCACCTGCTGATCGGTGTCGTCGTGTTCAACGAAGCCATTTCGGCCGGAGAGTGGTTCGGCTTCGTGCTCGTGTGGATCGCTCTCGTCATCTATACGGCCGACAACGCTCGAACCTTCATTCCGCGGGCTCAGGACGTCAAATAGGACGTGGCGAACCCTGGGTACGCGAGATGGGGTTCGGTGGGGCAGGGCGACGGGTCCGGCGGCCGCGACCGACGAGGACGATGCCGACCAGAGCCAACATCGCGCCGATCACGATCGGGACGGTCAGCACCTCGTCGAGCAACACCACGCCGGCGACCACGCCGACAATCGGTGCGAGATAGCCGGTCAGTGAGACCCGAGCTGCCGTCGTGTGCTTCGCCGCGAAGAGCGTGGCGAAGAACGGCAGGAACGTTGATCCCACACCGAGCGCGATCACCACGAACCACGACGATGGAGCGATCCCGGACAGGTCGATGTCGCCGACGAACATGCCGGCGACGATCGCAACAATCGATCCGCTCACGAACATCGGGATAGCGAGGTCGGTGGTGTCGTGGCGAGGGGCGAACTTCCGGTTGTAAACGGCGCTCACAGCGCCGACCACCACCCCGGTGAGTGCTAGCGCCGCACCGATCCGCACGTCACCGGCGTCACCGGCAATTCCCGATTCTCCGGACGCCACGATGAGCAGTGTCCCGAAGAGCCCGATGAGGACACCAGCTATCTGATTGCGGTCGAGCCGCTCGTGAAGCATCACAGCGGCAAGCACAACGGTGGTGGCGGGGATCAGCGTGATGAAGATGCCTTCGACGCCTGCGGAGACGTATTGGAGCGACGCGATGAAGAGAATCGGCTGCAATCCGACACGAAGTGACCCGACGATGCTTCCGTCACGCCACGCCAACCGATCGACGCGGGCGCCCTGCGCCACACCGACCACCAATACCGCGACAGTCGCGGCCAGAACACGAACGACGATCACCGTGAATGTTGTCAGGCCCTCGCCGAACAGATAGCGCGTGCCGACACCCGCCAGCCCCCAGCCGACCGAGGCGGCGACCAGCGCTGCGGTGATCCTGGCGTGCATCCGATCAACGCTACTGCGCGCAGCGTCCGATTCAACCGCCCGCGGTGGCCGCCTTTCGGTCAACGTAACTGTTGGCGGAGCGCTCGCGAATATGGCGAGTCACGATGACGCTTGACACGGCGGCCCACACACACCACAACGAGATGAACCCTGCCGAGAGCAAGAACGCGAGGCCGAGGACCACCGGAACGTTCGCCATGCCGAACACCACCAGCCGCCGGTGCGTCGAGATCAACGGTGGGGTGCAGACCGCCGCGAAATAGGCAAGGCCGATCACCGCACCGGACGGAATTGTCGTTTCGTACGCGATGTAGCGGCCGCCGATCGAGGCACCGTATGGGCCGGTTGAGAGCGCGACCAGCAGCACGATGCCGACAGCAGCACCGAGAGCGACGAACGGGACCATCGCCCTGCGCCGTGTCGGACTGCGCTCCGTGCGCATCACTGCGTATGGGACGAGGGCAGGCACGACACCCATGGCGATCACGAGATACGCGACGATCGCCATGGTGCCCGCGGCTTCGGGTACCCGATCCTGCAGTCCCCACCAGCCAACGGCCTCGATCAGTTGGTGTGCGGCGAGTACGAGCGGCACGGCGGCGAGGGCGAGATCGCGTCGATTATCGACGTGGCGCAGTGCGTCGATTCCGGCGGCACCCACGACCAATCCGGCGACGAGATCTGCTTCCGGTGAGTAACACATGACAACACTCCGGCTCTATCAGCCCCATGGTGCAACGGGTCTGGGAATCTGGCCAGGGACGAAGGTCCCGCTGTCAATCGAGCAGGTCGAGCGCCGCTCCTGCGAGCTGAACCGACCCGATGGTGATCGGATCGAGGACCAGCTGAACGTGATCGACCCCGACATTCGCGTAGGTGCGCAGCACTTCGGCCAACTCCTCGGGCGACCCCGCCTGCGGATCTGCCTTGTGCCGATCGGTATCTCCCTGGCGCCGGCCACCGCCTCCGTCGAACTGCCAGTAGAGGGCTGCCGTTCTGCCAACCTCGGAAGGGTCGCGGCCGGCCTCGCGGGCAGCGTCGTCGATGCGCGCGTTGAGTTCCACGAAACCCTCAGGGTTGTTCCCGAACCAGGCATGCCACGTGTTCCAAAGGTCGACATACGGCAGCGTCGCCGCCAGCACGCGTGGACCCATCGAACCGATCATGATCGGAGGCCCCTCCGGGCGACTCCGCGGGACCAGCTGGCAGTCGCGAGCCGTGTAGTAGGTCCCCTCGAAGTCGATCTCACCTTCGCTCAGCAGCGTTCGGATGATCGTGAACGCCTCCTCGAACCGAGACGCCCGGTGATCGAACGGAAACCCGTAGGCGCGGTATTCGACCTCATTCCAGCCGGCACCGAGGCCGAGGATGAGGCGCCCTCCTGAGATCTCGTCGATGGTGGTTGCCTTCTTGGCGAGCATCGCCGGATTGTGGAAGCTTGTTGCAGCGACGAGCGGCCCGAGCTGCACGCGTTCCGTGATGGCGGCAAGCGCCGCGAGCAGCGACCACGCCTCCCAGGGTGCAATCGGCCCTTCCGGCGGCTGGTACAAAAGATGATCTCCGACCCAGATCGAATCGAATCCGAGGTCCTCGATCGCGAGCCCCATTTCGCGTAGTTCGGGCCAGCGGACGGGTCGCTCGATCTCTGGAAGTTGGACGCCGACGGCGAGGGGTCGCGATGTAGTGGTCATGGCGACGATCGTACCGTCCTCGGTTCGGACCCACGGCACGAGTGGTCTGTCGCAGAAACGGGCGCCGTGTCGCTCCGACCCTCGACGCGTACCGGCAAGCGCCGGTCCGTCACCAGTTTCCGCAGGAAACTCCATCGTGCCGCTCGCGGCACGCCACTAGCCTCGACCGCATGAACATTGGCTTCTCCATCTTCGCAACCGACACCACCCTGCAACCGGTCGCTATCGGCAGGGCAGCTGAGGAGCGAGGCTTCGAGTCGGTATGGCTGCCGGAGCACAGCCACATCCCGACGTCACGGGCGACGCCGTGGGGCGGCGTTCCGGATGCCGGCCCCCTGCCTGAGATGTACTGGCGAACGCACGATCAGTTCGTCGCCCTCGCCGCGGTGGCTGCGACCACTGAGACCCTCCGCCTTGGCACAGGCATCACCCTGGTGGCGCAACGCGACCCGATCTGGCTTGCCAAGGAGGTGGCGTCCCTCGACGTGATCTCAGGAGGGCGCCTCATCTTCGGGATCGGTTACGGCTGGAACAAGGAAGAGATGGCGAACCACGGCATCGTGTACACCGAGCGCCGCGCGATTCTCCGGGAGAAGGTGCTCGCCATGAAGGAGATCTGGGCAAACGACGAGGCCTCGTTCACCGGCGACCACGTGACGATCGAACCGTCGTGGGCGTGGCCCAAGCCGGTCCAACGACCTCATCCCCCGATTGTGCTCGGGGGCGGCGCCGGGCCGAAAACGTTCGCCGATATCGCAGAGTTCTGCGACGGATGGATGCCGATCGCTCGCCATCATGAGTTCTCCACGAAGGTAGATGCACTCCACGATGCGGCGAGGGCAATCGGGCGAGATCCCGCCACGTTGAGCGTCGATGTCTTCGGCGCACCGACCAACGCCGATGATCTGCGCCGCCTCGCCGACATCGGCGTCACCCGCGCGGTCCTCCCTGTTCCTTCGAAATCGCCGGAGGAAGTGATTGCCCGGCTCGACGCCTACGCGCCGCTCGTTGAAGAGCTGCGCGACGTCTGAGCGGCCGGGTCGCAGCTACTCCACCGATCCGGGCTCATAGAGAAGGCGCACCACGCCGTTGTCGTAGGTGAAGGTGTCCGTGAGGCGAAGTGTCCCTGCGACCGGTCCTGTGGCCAGCGGAATGCCCGAGCCCAGCAGCACCGGCATCACCGCAAGGTCAAGACGATCGACCACGCCCGCGGCGAGCGCGTCGGTAATCACGACGCCGCCACCGACGATCCACACGCCGTTGTCCACGGTGCCGGCGAAGTGCCGGATCGCGTCGGCCGTGCCGCCGCTTACGATCGTGGCATCCACGCCGTCGGGAATCTCGAGAGCGCGGTGGCTAAGCACCAACACCGGGAGATCGCCGTACGGCCATCCGAACCCGAGCACTTGCTCGTAGGTGGTGGCGCCCATGACCAGGCCGCCGATCGAGGCAAGGAACGCGTGGTAGCCGTAGTCCTCGCCGTCGAACGCGGCGAGGAACCCGACCGAACCATCCGATTCGGCGAGATATCCGTCGAGGGTGATCGCCGCGTAGAACACGATCTCCGTTGCCATCGGCGCAGCGTACCGCGCCACGCCCGGTGACAAGGCGGTAGCGTTGCACCGTGACCGCCGTCGACACCGCGAACGAGCCCGCGCCGAAGATCGAAGCCACGCTCGTTCAGCTCGTCTTGGTCGTGCGCATCCTCGGCTTCGTTTGGATGACGCTGCTCGTGTTCGTCACCTGGTTCAGCGACCCCGACGCGAACCGGGCGGTGGTCGCCGGTGCCGAGATTCTGGCCGGAGTGTGGACGGTCGTGACCATTCGGGCGGCCCGCAATCCGCTGTCCATGCGAACCTGGCAGTTCGTGGCGACCGACGGCGTGGTCGCGCTTCTGGTGGCCAGCGCGTCGTTCGTCGCCGGTGCAAGCGACCTGTTCCACGGGGGATATCCGATCTCATGGCTCGCGGTCGCAGCGTACGCCGGCGGCATACGGCTCGCCGTCGGCGCTGCTCTGGTTCTCGCTACGCAGCAGATCCTCGGGTTCCTCATCACCGGCCGGTCGATCGTCGCGACCACCGGGGCGTTTGTCTTCATCGCCTACGGGGTCATCTTCGGTTGGACGATCGATACCCTCCGGCGATACGACGCTCGCCGGCGGGCCGCTGAGCAGGCGCTCGAGGCAGAGCGCACGGCCCGCGCTCTCGAGACAGAGCGACTGGCGCTCGCCAATGAACTGCACGACTCGGTGCTGCAAACGCTCCAGGTGATCCGAACCGACGCCGATGACGCCGACCGGGTTCGGTATCTCGTGCGGAGCGAAGAACGGGCCATCGACCGCATGATCAATCGCTACCGCCGCCCGGACGCCGATGGCCTCGAAGCGGCGATTCTCGCAGTTCGGGACGAAGTCGAGACGCTGCACAACGTGGAGATTCGAACCGTGATCCGAGACGACGTCGCACTCTCGCCACCGGTTGTCGCTGCGGTCGAGGCGACGCGCGAGGCGCTCACCAACGCCGCCCGCCATTCGGAAGCCTCCGTCGTCAATCTCTATTCGGAACTCGACGGCGATCGGGTTCGCATCTACGTGCGAGATCGAGGTGTCGGATTCGATCCGAACACCGTGGAGGAAGGTCGTGGCCTGCGGCACTCGCTGCGCCGCCGCATGGAGAGCGCTGGAGGGACACTGCAGGTCACGAGCGTGCCGCATCATGGAACAGAGATCGAGATTACTTCGGGGAGCATCTCGTGAGCGATCGGCTGCGTGTGTTCCTCGTCGACGACCACGACGTGGCCCGCGCCGGAGCGCGTCACTATCTCGAGGACCGATTCGACATCGTCGGTGAGTCGGACAACGCCATCGACGCGAGCGAGATGATTCTCGATCGCCGGCCCGACGTTGTGCTGCTCGACGTGCGTCTCCCGGGCGGTGGTGGAGCCCACGTCGTCGAGCAGGTTCGTCGCGCTGCGCCCGAAATTCGGTTCCTCGCCTTCACGGTTTCGGCGGAACGACGCGATGTGCTGCGCCTTCTCCAGGCCGGTGTCGACGGCTACGTCACGAAGTCCACATTTGGCCCAGACCTGCCCGATCTCCTCGCGGCCGCGGCGGCCGGGCAGCGTCCCGTGTCGGCCGACGTGGCCGGATACCTCCTCGACATCGACGAGGACATCGTCGAGGCCGCAGGCATCGAGAAGCTCACGCCGCGCGAACGCGAAGTGGCCAATCTCATCGCCCGCGGCTACACCTACCGAGAGACCGCGGCCCGCATGGAAATCTCGGTGAAGACGCTCGAAACACACATGCACCACATCTTCGACAAGCTCGGTGTTGCCAGCCGCCATGAGCTCTCCCGTCTCGTCTACGACACCGGCTTCGTTCGCCCGGATGACGACGACCATCGGGGAGATCCCCGATAGCAGGGCGGCATGGAATGCCCGACCATGGCACCGAGCGTACGTCGCAGCTGGTTGTCGGCTTTCTCATCCGCACGGACCCGGCTCTTGCCGGCAACGGGGGGAGCGGATGGCGAGGTCACAGTCGGCGGACATGAACCCTCCGGACCTGGCGGGGTGGCGAATCGTCACCCCGTCGTCCGCGTCAGAGTCCGAGTCGCTCAAGTGAATCCCACACCGGGGTACCGTGTCGGCCTCCCCACCGAGCGAGGGCTGATGACCGACCCAATTCCCATTCCAGACGGCCGTGATCTCATCCGCACGATGGGTTGGATTCCGCTCCCCTACTCCTGCACCGGGCTGGTGCGAAAGACGGCGGTATCTGGACGCAACACCGTGTGGTCGTGGCTGATCCTGATCCCGTGGGCGGACGATTCGAAACCGTGGATCGACGGCACGGAGGTAGTCCCGGCTTCCACGAAGTCCGAGGACGAGGAGCACGAGACCATCGTCGCTCTGATGCGCGGCATCCTCGACCAGAGATATGGCGAGACGGTCGGCACCCGCGCGGTCGACGACCTGATCCGCAGCATCCTCGACGACGAGTAGTCGAGGTCTTGGTCGCGGCCCGCTGCCCCTACGAAGACGGCCGCACCAGAACGACCACCGATCGCGGTTCGGTCCGGTAGACCTCACGATCGAGGCGTGACTCAGTCCCCGGGTCCACAATATCGCTTGGCGAGTCGAGCCCTGTGTCGACGACGAGCCGCCACTCCCCCGGTGCGCCGTCCTGCACTTCGAACTCCAGCGACTCGTCGGAACCATTGATCATCGCATACAGGTCGTCGTCGCCTTCTGAGCCACCGCGCAGGCAATAGGCAACGGCATGCGATGTGTCGCCGAGATCGGGCACACCATCGGTGCCATACCACGTGATGTCGTCACGCCAGAACGTGCTTCGACCGATCGAAGGATGGGCAGCTCGAAACGCGATCATGAGACGGAAGAATCGGTGTGTGTCATCGAACTCGGAGAGCCGATTCCAGTCGACCCACGTGATTTCGTTGTCCTGGTTGTAGGGATTGTTGTTGCCGCCCTGTGTAGTGAGGAACTCGTCACCCATGCGGAACATCGGTACGCCGTTGGACAGCATCAGGAGTGCGGCGAAGTTCTTGGCCTGTCGCCGTCGCAGCATCATGACATCGCTCGGCACTCCCGACTCTCCCTCCCATCCGCAGTTCCACGAGAGGTTGTAGTCCGATCCGTCCGTGTTGTTGTGTCCGTTCGCCTCGTTGTGCTTCCGGTCGTAGGCAACGAGGTCATAGAGCGTGAAGCCGTCGTGAGCAGTGACGAAATTCACGCCCTGATAGGGCCGGTACGAATCGGGAAGCGTGTCGGGGAACAGGTCGTCGCTGCCATACAGCCGCGTCATCAAGGCTCCGACCTTGCCGCGGTCGCCGCGCACGAAACTCCTGACATCATCCCGGTAGGCGCCATTCCACTGGGTCCAGTAGGCCCCGGGGAATGTCCGGCCAAGCTGGTAGCTACCGAGATCCCATGCCTCGGCAATGAGCCGGACATCGCGCAGCGTCGGGTCTGCCCGGATCGCATAGATGATCGGCGGGTCGGTGAGATCGATCGAGCCGTCCGCTCGGCGTGTGAAGATCGATGCGAGATCGAAGCGAAATCCGTCGACGTGCATCTCATTCACCCAGTAGCGAAGGCTGTCGAGGATGAATGTGCGGACATATCGGCTGTCTGCGCGGATGACGTTGCCGGTCCCTGCGTCGTTCCGATAGAACCGGCGATCCTCCTCGAGCAGGTAGTAGGTGGTGTTGTCGATGCCCCGCTGCGAGTACGTGGGACCGGTGTGGTCGCCTTCCGTCGTGTGGTTGTACACCACGTCGAGGATCACCTCGATATCGGCTTCGTGCAGCGCTGCGACAAGATCGTGGAACTCGTCGAGCTGCTCGCCCACTTCTGCCGACTGCGCGTACTGGCCGTGGAGGGCGAAGAAGCCGAGGGTCATATAACCCCACGTCGAACCCTCCTGCGGATCCACCTGGAAGACCGGCATGAGCTCAACGGCCGTGACCCCGAGCTCCTCGAGGTACGGGATCTTCTCGACGAATCCGGCATACGTGCCGAGCCGATCGTCGCCAACGCCCGATGACGGATCCCGCGTGAACCCGCGCACGTGGGCCTCGTAGATCACCAGATCGTGGCCGTGCAAACGCGGAGTGCGGTCGCTGTGATGGCGATCATCCGACTCCGAACAGCACAGGACCCCGAGCGGAGCGCGCCCTGCATTCGATCCAGGTTCTTGGGCTGCCTCGCGTTCGAACTCCGGCGGGAAGTAGACCGCGCGGGCGTACGGGTCGAGCAGCACCTTGTCCGGATCGAAGCGGAACCCTCGAGCATGGTCGACCGGGCCGTCGACGGTGTAGGAGTAGTACGTGCCCTCGCTCACGATCGACTCGGGGATCATGCAGTGCCAGATTCGCCCGGTCTTGTTCGTATGAGGATCGAAGTCGTAGGTGAAAAACGGCTCGGCGACGGCGTCTTGTCGATAGAGATTGAGGCGCACCGAGGTGGCATGCTTCGAATAGATCGCGAAGTTGACCGCGTCGTACCGGGCAACATGGGTCACGCCGCCGCGGCCCGCGTAGCCCTCCCGGGCGATCCAATCCTCCACTGCAGCATTCCTTCCGATCCGCTCATGAGAGCCTACCGGCAGCCCTGGGTCCACTCCGGAGGGACCATCGGCAAATGGCCCTCGACAATCGAACCCGTGGGCGCGACGATGCGTCTGCAGACAGCAGAGCCCCTGCGGCGCACAGCACCGGGTCCGTAGACCCGCACCACCCATTGAGGTGACCAGAACCGAGCGCCCTCCGGGGGCTCTGTTGGATCCTCTCCCATCTCCACTATCCGCATTCCGCGGTACCTTCAGCGAAAGCAACATGAGGAGCTTCGAAATGCGCTGGTTCGCCATTCTCATCGCCGTCCTCGCTCTCGTCCTCGCTGCCTGCGGCGGTGGCGACGACGCATCCGATGTTGCCACGCTCGAGGACACCTCGAAGGCGGCGGTCACCGACACCACCGGGGCGCCTTCCGACGAAGAGGCCCTCATCGAGTTCGCCGCGTGCATGCGCGACCAGGGCATGGATTTCCCAGATCCGGTCGTCGACGCGAACGGCTACCCGCGCTTCGACTTCGAGGATCCAGAGTCGATCGACCAGGAGGCGATGTTCGAGGCGGGCGAGGGGTGCCGCGACCTCATCGAGGGCGTGGTCCTCGGCCTGGTCGACTTCGAGAGCTCGGAGTTCAACGACACATTCCTCGAGTACGCCACCTGCATGCGCGAACAGGGCATCGACGACATCCCCGACAGCATCGACATCGCGTCGATCATGACCGACGGAAACCTGCCGTTCGATGCCGACGATCCGAAGTTCATTGCCGCAGACGAGCAGTGCCGGGACATCTTCGCCGAGTTCGCCGCTCGATTCGGCGGCTGACCGGGACGAGCTGAAGATCGCGGCGACCGAATCCGAATGCAGTCATCTGTGCATCGCTCGGTTCTTGCCAGTGACTCGCCGATGTAAAATGTCTTCATGGATCGCATCGCACGAGTCATCGTTGCCCATAGCCGTCCGATCTTGGCTGCCACAGCCGTCGTCACCCTGATCGCCGTCGCGATGCTGTTCCGGATGCAGTTCAACGCCGACACCAGTTCGTTCGTGCTCACCGGGAGCGAGGTGGGTCGAGCCTTCGTGGATCTCCAAGAGAAGTACGACACCGCCGACCCGATCAACGTCGTCGTCACCTTGCCGGAAGGCGAGACGTTCCGCTCGAAGGCCGGTCTCGCCGGACTGGTCGAACTGCGGGACCAGTTCTCCGCTGTCGACGGTGTTGTGAGTGTGGCCACCATCGTTCCCGATCAGAATCCGATCACGGGTGAGGCGATCACCGCCGCGGCGATCGCCTCCGCACCGGATGCGGCCGTCGTTGCGCTCCTCGACGCGAGTCCGGTCTCCGAGCTGCTGCTCGACGACAGCGGCCGAAACACCCTCATCATGGTGATGCCGGGCGATGATGCCACCGCGGTCGCCCGCCGGATCGGCGACGTGGAGCCGCCTGCCGGCGTCGAGTTCACGTTCTCGGGGAACCCCGTCATCTTTGCGTCGGTCCTCGACATCATTTCCTGGTTCCTGCTGATCATCCCGCCGCTGGTGATCGCACTCTTGGTCGGGGTCTTCTTCCTGACTATCGGCGACCTGCGACTGAGCGCCCTCTCACTCTTGCCCGCTGGGCTCGGTGCTCTGTGGACGTTCGGGTTCATCTTCGGTCTTGGGCTCAAGATCGATATCGTGACGCTGCTCGTTCCGATCTTCGTCATCGTCATGGGTTCGGCCGACGGGCTTCACTTCGTCACCCACTTCCAGGAGACGGCTAGCCAGACCGACTCCGTCGGACGGGTCAGGTCAGCCTTGTCGGAGGTCGGCGTCCCGATGATTCTCACGACCGTCAGCACCGCGGCCGGCTTCCTCTCTCTGATCGCGACCGGAGTCCGGCCGATTCAGCAGCTCGGTTTGTTCGCTGCGGTGGGGATTGGATTCGCCGGACTGATCTCGTTCTTCTCGCTCCCTGCGCTGATGAGCCGCATCACGGTTGGTGCGCCGAGCCGGCGCGCGATCCTCGGACCGAAGGTGACGTCAGGGCTGAAGTCGCTCGTTCGAACCCGCACGCCGGCAATCGTCATCTGCGGTGTGATCGTCGTATACGCCGCTGTGTTCATCCCCCAACTCCACGTCGATTCGGATCAGCTGTTCTTCTTCAAAGACGACGACCCGGTGCGCGAGGCATTCGCGAAGACGGAGGAAGTATTCGGCGGGGCAACGCCGCTCGCCGGCGAGTTTGTCTTCGAGCCGTCGCAGGGTGTCGACGGCCTCGAGCAGATCACGGTGGTGTCGCGGGCCTTGGAGGATCTCCCCGGCATTCGCAGCGTCTTTTCTATCGCCGATGTGGCTGCGTCGCTCAACCAGGAAGAGATAATGGCACTCGTGGCAGGCGGGTTCGACTTCCCGCTCGGCGACATGGTGAGCGCCGATGGGCTGCGGTTCATGGTGTTCCCTGAGGCCTTCTCGACCCAGGACCTCGAACGCTGGGTCGCGTTCGCCGAGGAGACGCCAGAGATTCGAACGCTCAGCGGGATGCCGATCGTGTGGGACGAAATCGCTCGGCTGGTGTTGAAAGCGCAGATGATATCGATCGTGGTGGCGTTCATTCTCGTCGCCCTCATGCTCGCCATTGCCTATCGAAATATCCGGGAGACGCTCGTAGCACTCGTACCGATCGCGCTCACCATCGCCGCCGTCCTGGGATTCATCGCGATGTCCGGGATCAACCTCAACCTCGTGACGGCCGTGATCTCGAGCATCGTGATCGGTGTCGGCATTGACTATGCCATTCATTTCATCGCTGCCATCAACTACGCCAGACCGGCCGGCGACGGCTACATCTTGCGCGGCATCGATCGGGCCGGCCGTCCGATCGTCGCCAATGCACTCGGGATTGCGGTTGCGATGACCGCACTCTGGATCTCTCCGCTCAAGGTCCACTCGCAGGTCTCGATGATCATGTGGGTGGCCATGATCACCAGCGCACTCACCGCGCTGGTGGTGATCCCGATGTTCCTCCCCAGGGCCGGAGTTCGAGATTCGAATAGGGCGGACCGCAGCGCCACCGTCTGAGCAACTCAGACCGGACGAGGGTTGGGGATCGGCACGGCCACGATGCGTTCTAGCTGTTGATTGCCGCCATCTGCGTGGTCCGGATGCGAAGCATCTCGATCACCACCCACAGCGCCACCGCGAGGATCACCAGTGCTGGGGCGACCGCCGAGATTCCCCAGTTGCCGACGAGGATTCCGAGCGCACCAGACAGCACGGCGACGCCGATGTTGGCGCCGGCGATCTCATAGCCAACCGCCCATGGGGTGAACGCGTCTCCGAATCGGCCCGGAGTGAGGAGCACCTCGAGCGGGAATACCGATCCGTGGGCGAACCCGGATGCCACGAGGCCGGCGATGCCGAGCCACGGCGTTGGGGCGAGCCACAACAGCACGAGGCAAGCGATCGTGCCGATTCCGGAGGCAGTCAGCGCGCGATTCGGATCGACCCGGTTGCCCAACACGCCGAGCACCATGCGTGCGGCGGTCATGCCGCCCCAGTAGGCGGCGACCGCCAGGCCGGCAATCCCTGTGGCGATCCCGCGCCCCTCGGTGAGCAGGCTGTAGGCCCAGGCTCCGGTGCCCCCGGCGACGCCCGCATAGAGAAAGAAGACGAGCATCGAGAGGGCAAGAGTGAGGCGGTTGTGCCCAATCGACGGCCGCTGCCCGCCCCGGTCTGCGCTCGGTTCGATTGCGCTCACCGTTGCGAGGTAGGCGACCGCTATGACGAGATCGGCAACGGCCAATGAGCCGAAGGCGATCCTCCATGACGCGCCGAGAGCCAGGAGCGCGGTGACGAACAGCGGTCCGAGTGCCGACCCGACGCCAAAACCCGTATGGACGATGCCCATCGATCTGGCGCCCCGGTGGACGGCTACGTAGGCATTCACGCCCGCATCGAGGAACCCACCGCCAATACCCACGGTGAACCCGGCCACCAGGAACACGGCCCATGTCGAGGTGAACGCGAAGGCAGCCAGGCTCCCTGCGGCGATGAACGCTGCGGCCACAAGCAATGGCCCGGTGGAGAATCGCCGGGTCAGTTCCCCAAGAGCGAGGGTCGATACGGTGTATCCGGCTCCGTAGGCAAACGTGACCAGGCCGAGATCGGCGAGGGTCCGCCCCAGATTGTCCGCTGCTGAGGGCCAGGCGACGCCCATGGCCGCCATCGGCATGCCAAGGAGGACGAAGCTCGCCACCATGACGGCGAAGACGCGGTTCCTGGGGTTCACGACCTCAGACTAGGAACGAGCATTCGGGGCAGAGTCGCCATTCTGAGGCATGAAGCACAACAATGAGGTGCGAATCGATGGCGGCTGCAGTCCGATGCTGCGCGCGCCCCTACGCCGGCGGCGGAACGACTTGTGGGGATGGTTCGGTCTCCCAGGTGCCGTACTCGGCCTCGACCGTGACATCGGCGGTCGTCACCGATTCGAGCAGCCATGCGTCGGTGGCAGCGACCACAAGCTGTTCCTCCATGAACGGAAGGACCTCTTCGGCCGTCGCCGCTTCACGGGACTCGACCACAATGATGTGGTAGCCGAATTCGGTCTCCACTGGCCCGGCCACCACCCCGATTTCGGCGGTCACCGTGGCGTCTGCGAACTCCGGTACGTAGGTGGCGGCCGACGCGCAACCCAGCGATCCGCCGCTAGCGCCACTCCCCGTATCGGTGGACACTTCGGCCGCGATCGCGGCGAAGTCCTCGCCTGCGTCGAGGCGGTCGACCACTGCCTGAGCCTCTTCTTCGGTCTCCACGAGAATGTGAGCGGCGCAGACTTCGGTGAATTCAAGAGGGGCTGTATCAATGGCGCTCTGGGCGTCTTCGAGTGTCGGCGCCTCGATCGTGGGCGTGACGGCCTCCATCACTTCATCCTCGATGAGCAACTGGTTCGCGAAGCGCTCGAGACCTTCCTGCGAGATGTTTTGGGACTCGAGGAATCCGTCGAGATCTCCGGCGTAGCCACTGTCGAACAGGACGGTCTCGATCTCCGCGTCGATCGCCTCCTGATCCGTCTCGTAGCCGAGCTCAGCTTCTGCTCTCTGTTCCACGCCAGTCCACTGGATCAGGGTACTGAGGTATGCCGCGGTCTGGTCGGCAGTGAACTCACCGTCGACCTCATAGAAGAGGCCGTCGATGTCGTCGGTGGTGACTTCAGTGTCGTTGACCGTCGCAGCGGTGGACGACGATCCTCCGCATGCGGCGGCGACAAGTGCGAGACCGGCGATCAAGATGAGCAGACGCTTCATGGGGTTCCTTCATAAGTGGGATTGTCAAGAAGGCTAGGGATCGTATCGGCAAACCCTTCGCGGGCCACATGAGAATCTTCTCAGATTCGAACGGCGAATCTCTGGACGGACCGTAGGGTGCATCGGAGTGCGACCCGTGACTAGTCCCGGCGTGTCATTCGACAACCATTCTCTTCCAGCGAGCGGGATTTGCCGATAACACTATCGAGGCGTCGATCCCCGGCGCTTGTACAAAGGATGGGCGGTCCGAATGAGGATGCGCAGCCAAGTGATCGTGGTGCTCGCCGTATTCGTCGCAACGCTTGCGTTTGTTGCCAATGTGTTTGCGTATACGCACGCTGCCGAACAGCGCGCGGAGAACAATCGCATGGCCGCAGCAGCTCCCTGGGCAGAGCCTCTCCGGGCCACGACAACGACCACGGGGACTCCCATCCCGGCCTCGTCGGAATCCAACGAACGGTCCGGCGGGCCATCAACCGACCCGTCCGACGAGCCTTCAGTCGAAGCGTCCGACGGGCCATCAACCGACCCGTCCGACGAGTCGGCGAACTACGGGACCGAGGGGGATGAGAGTCGCAAGGAAAAATGCGACAAGGACAAGGACTCATCCGACGAACCGCGCAACCACGGCTGTGAGGTGTCATCGTTCGCAAGCGACAAGGATTTCAAGGACGGGATCGACGGACCGCCGGGAGCAGTCATCAGCGAGATCGCACGACCCGATGGCCAAGACACCCCGCCCGGCCAGGACAAGGACAAGGACGACAAGAAGGACAAGAAGGACAAGGACGACGACTGACGCCGAACGCTGGGCGCTCCACACCGGCGGCCATAATGGGGCCCCCGCTATCCGATCGGATCCCCCATGTACCAAGCCGCTGCCAGCCGCTACGACGAGATGCCCTATTCCCGATGTGGGCGAAGCGGTCTCGACATCCCGAAGATCTCTCTCGGCCTTTGGCAGAACTTCGGTAGCCAGGCACCCCTGGAGCCTGCCAGAGAGATGCTCCTCAACTCATTCGACCGGGGCATCACGCACTTCGACCTGGCCAACAACTACGGCCCCGAGTACGGGACCGCCGAAGAGAACTTTGGCCGAATCATGGCCTCCGATCTCGCCCCCTATCGGGACGAGTTGATCATCTCGACCAAAGCGGGGTACGACATGTGGCCCGGTCCCTACGGACAGGGCGGTGGGGGTCGCAAGTACATGCTTGCCAGCCTTGACCAGAGCCTCGCCCGCATGGGCCTCGACTATGTGGACATCTTCTACTCGCACCGCTTCGACCCCACGACGCCGCTCGAAGAGACCATGGGAGCGCTCACCACCGCGGTCGAACAGGGCAAGGCGCTCTACGTCGGCATCTCGTCGTATGGCCCGGCCAAGACGCGGGAAGCGGCGGAGATCCTTCGAGCCAACGGCACGCCGTGTCTCATTCACCAGCCCTCGTATTCCATGCTGAACCGCTGGATCGAGGACGGACTCCTCGACGTGACGGACGCCGAAGGCATGGGCGTCATTGTGTTCTCGCCGCTCGGCCAGGGAATGCTCACAACCAAGTATCTCGACGGAGTCCCAGCCGACTCACGCGCTGCCGAAGACTTCTCCCTGAGGCAAGGCTTCCTTTCCGAGCAGAACCTTGGGCGAATCCGCGGCCTCAACGCGATCGCGAGTGGAAGGGGCCAGACGCTGCCGCAGATGGCGATCGCGTGGGCGCTGCGCGACCCTCGGGTGACGACCGCACTCATTGGGGCGAGCCGGTGGTCACAGATCGAGGACAGCCTCGGAGCGCTCGAGAATCTCGACTTCTCCGACGGCGAACTCGCGGACATCGACCAGTACGCGGCAGACAGCGGCATCAACCTCTGGGCATCGTCCAGTCGCGAAGGCTGACAGCAGTCGGTGCTCGGCCGCAGCGCGCGGTCGCATCGTGCGCCCGGCATGGCCCACGGCGTGAAGGCGGCGCCTAGGAGCTCGAGGATCCCGATCCGTCGCGCTCCCCGATCCCGGGTTCGCCCTGTGCTCCGCCGGCATCGCCGGAATCCGGAGCGTCCGCGCTACCGGCGCCGGGCTCCGCACCATCGCGGGCTGGATCGGTTTCGGACGAGGGACCAGCGCCACCATCGCCGGACGGACTACTGGATGCATGGGTGGTTGTCGTCATCGGCCCTTCGCCAGAGGACTCGCCCCCGGGGCCCTCATTCGGGCGACCGGGATCCGGGGTGGGCGTCCCCTGCTCACCCTGGCCGGATCCCTGGTTCTGGCCGGAATCGTCCGTCCGACCCTGCTCATCCGGCGGACCGGACGGTGAACCTTCTCGCGACGGCTCGGACCCGTCAGGCTCGTCCGATGTCGGTGGAGGTGCCCCGTCTGACTCCTGCTGACGAAGACGTTCGCGTATCCGCTCTAGGCGGGAATCCAACGGCGTTGGGTCGTTCAGCTCTTCCGTGGCGGTCTCGGCGCGCTCGACTGCTCGGGCGATTGCAGCTCCCGGAGCTCTGGTGAACATCAGTCGTTCGACCTCTTCGACCCGATGGGTGGCCCCGATGTCGTCGTCGACGAATCCGCGCACACGCTCGGTGATCTGCTTCATGGGATAGAGGAAGTCGCCGGGGACCGACTCCTCGGCCGCGACGGCCATCCCGATCGGTGCGACAACAACGGCGACCGCGGCGAGAGCTCCGGCCAGCCGGCGGCGGAGCGCGAAACCGGTAGGAACGGGGGTCGGAGGCGCCGTGCGAATGGCCGCCCCCATCTCAGCGAGATGTCGATTCCTCGTGTCGTCTTCAACCTCGACCCGGTAGGCCGACGAAAGACGATCGAGCGGGTCCTTGCCGGCCATCATGCATCCTCCGCTTCGGTCGAATCGAGAAGGGACCGGAGCCGGCTCTCGGCCCGCCGGGCCATCGCGTACACAGCAACGCGGTTGCCGCCGACGACTTCAGCGATCTCGCTGCCGTCCATGCCGACCACGTGGCGGAGGACGAGCACCGTACGCTGCTGGGACGTCAGCTGTGACATGGCAGCGGCGAGGTCCGGGTCGATGTCGAGCTCCGGGGGGAGACCAGGATCGACACCGACCTCAGGGACCGTCGCCGTGAGGTGTTCGGGGCGGCGCGATCGACGCCGCAGTTCGTCGAGACACGTGAACCGAACACTGCGGAACAGCCACGCCCGAAGCGAGCGACCGTCGCCCTTGACTCTCGGGGCGGCCTTGACGAGTTCAAGGAACGCCTGCTGCACCGCGTCTTCGGCGAAGCGTTGATCATGAACCATCCCGTTGGCGAACGACGCCAGGGGGTTGGCAGTACACCGATATGCCGTGGCAAATGCGGTCTCGCTGCGGGATCGGATTCCGTTCATGATGGCGTCCAGTTCCGGGTATTCGCTCACATGCCTTCCACAACTCGACTACAGGAAAAGTGCCGACAGTGGCCCGTACATGTGGGCCAGCATCCAGCGCACCATGGCGAAAAGGTACCCACCACCCTCGCTATCGCCGATCACGGCAGCGATACGCTCCATGACCTGATTGCGCTCCTCGGTCTGCACCATTGCGCGTTCGGCGGCGCACTCGGCGTCGGTGCCGGCGCACGTGCCGTCCGCAGCACGCGTCATGTCCTGGTCACGAAGCCGATCACGGTCCAGCTCGGCCTCACACTCGGTGTCGGTCCCGGCGCAGGCACCGTTCGCGGCACGCGTCATGTCCTGGTCACGAAGCCGATCACGGTCCAGCTCGGCCTCGCACTCGGTGTCGGTCCCGGCGCACGCACCCTCGTCGTTGCGTACCTGGGCCTCCGTCCGCGTCTGTGTCCGTTCCTGGACCGGCTCGCATTCGGTATCAGTACCGACGCAGTCACCATCAAGCTCGCGCTCCTGGGTCTGCTCGCGGGTCTGCGTCCGTTCTTGGACTGGCTCGCACTCGGTATCAGTCCCGACACAGTCACCGTCGTGCTCGCCCTCCTGGGTCTGCGTCATCACCGTCTCGCCGGCCGGTCCGCTGTCGCCTGGTCCTGCGAAAGCCACCGTTGCCGTCAAGAGAGAGAACACCATCACGAGGCTCGTGAGAAGCGTCATCCGTTTCATCAGGATCTCCTTTCAATTGAGACTCCAACCAGAGAGACGCCGAATGCGCCACGGATTCGACGGGTCTCGAGCACTCTGTTGACCTCGTTCAGGCGTGCCGATCAGCATGAGTCGCAGGCTGCCACGTCTCCGTGGCGACGAACGCGGATATCGGTCGCGTTGGCGAGGCGAGGTGTCCTGACGCCCAACCCATCCGCGAACCCCGGAACCCCGCCGGCAGCGGCGGACCAGGGGTTCGTACCGGCCGCTGGGTGGACCTATCCTGTCAGATTCATGAGAGTTGTCATTGTCGGAGCAGGCGCCGTTGGATCGTATCTGGCCGAACGCCTCGCACTGGAGGGTCAGGACGTCGTCCTGGTGGAGTCCAACGCCGGTCGCGCCGCCGAGGTTCAGTCGACGATCGACTGCATGGTGGTCACCGGAAACGGAGCATCCGCGTCAACGTTGGTCAAGGCTGGCCTCGACGACGCCGACCTGCTGATCGCCGTCAGCTCGTCTGATGCGATCAACGTGCTGGCGTGCAGCGCAGCAACCAACATCGGGATTCCGCGTACCGTCGCCCGCGTCGAAGATGCGGAACTCAAGGCCGAGGTCGAAGAACTCGGCGTCGACTTCATCATTGATCCCGGCGAAGCGGCCGCGCGTGACCTTCTGAGGCTCGTCAAACGCGGTGCGATCTCGGACCTGGTGGAGTTTGCCGATGGGCAACTGGTGCTGCTCGGGGCATACGTCGATCCCCAGGCGACGTTCGTCGGAACAACCCTCGCGGAGCTCCGCCGTGCCGTCGACGGCTGGAACTGGCTCGTCGTCGCTGTGATCCGACACGGTGAGACGATGATCGCTCGCGGCTCCACGATCCTCGAGCCCCACGATCACGTGCTCCTGATGGCCCGCGCCGACAAGACGGCCGAGGCCTACGACCTGCTCGGCATCAGTGACAAAGCCGCTGAGAAGGCGATCGTGCTCGGCGCGACTCGACTGGCGCAGATCACAGCCGCCATGCTGGCCGACAACGGGATATCAACCACTCTCATCGATGAAGACCGGCAGCGGTGCCATCTGATAGCGGAGCGACTCCCGCGGGTCGTGGCGGTGTGTGGAAGCCCGACCGATCCGAAGCTCTTAATGGCCGAAGGCGTTGACGCCGCCGACTCCGTGCTCGCCCTCAGCGGATGGGACGGAAACAACCTGCTCGCGTGCCTCGTTGCCAAGGAGCTTGGAGCCGGAGAGGTGATCGCTCGGTTCACCAACACCGATCTCGTCGGTCTCCTCAGCGGCGCCGGTATCGACGCCACCGTCAGTTCCCGCCTCTCGGCAGCCAACGAGATCCTCCGCTTCGTGCGACGCGGCATCATCCACTCGGTGACCACGTTCTCCGACTCAGACGCCGAGGCCATCGAGCTCGAAGTTCGGTCGACAAGCCCGGCAATCGGGAAGTCACTCAACGAACTGAATCCCCCGGAGTCACTGATCATCGGAGGTGTACAGCGGGGCAACAAGGCGTTTGTCCCGAGGGGCAGTACGGTGATCGAAGAGGGCGACCACCTGATCGTCATTGCACGGCCGGAGGCAATCGCCGCCGCCGAGAGCCTGTCGGGCTGACGGGCGATGTCTTGGCGGCACCTGCTCAACGTCGTCGGCGCCGTCATTGGGGCCATCGGCGTTCTCATGCTCGTGTCGGCTGTCGTCTCACTGATCTACCAGGAATGGTCCACCGCGCTGTGGATCACCGTCGCGGCCTTCGTCACCATGGCCATTGGCCTCGTCCTGTGGCGTTGGTTCGATCGCCCAGGTGAGCTGAGCACACGCGAGGGGTTCGCTGCCGTCGCTTTGGCATGGATCGCCATTGGCCTCGTTGGGGCGCTCCCCTATCTGTTCACCGGATCGATCTCCAACGTCACTGATGCCGTGTTCGAGACGGTCGGAGGATTCTCAACTACCGGCTCGTCGGTGATCCCCGATCCTGCCGCGCTGCCTCACGGCATTCAGTTCTGGCGGTCGTTCACGCAATGGCTGGGCGGCATGGGAATCATCGTGCTGTCGATCGCGATCCTGCCGCTTCTCGGAATGGGCGCGGTGCAGCTGGCACGAGCCGAGTCCCCCGGTCCGACGCCCGACCGACTCACGCCTCGCTTCAAGGAGACGGCCAAGCGCCTCTGGGTCGTCTACGTGGCTCTCACCGCTATCGAGATGCTGTTGCTGTGGATAGGAGAGATGACACTCTTCGAGTCGGTAAACCATGCGTTCACCACGATGTCAACGGGCGGGTACAGCACGAATGCCGGATCCCTCGCGGCGTTCAGCAACTACTCGCAGTGGATCGTCATCGTGTTCATGGTTCTCGCAGGAACGTCGTTCGCAGTCCACTTCCGGGCGTTGCGCAAGCCGTCCGTCTACTGGAAGACCACCGAAGTGCGGGTCTACCTCGGCATCACTCTCGCAGCAGCCGTTGTGATGATCATCGGAACATGGGGTGGATCAGTTCACGACACGATCCGAGACGGCCTGTTCACTTCGGCCTCGATGATCACCACGACCGGATACGGTACGGCCGATTTCGGGCTTTGGAAGCCGGCGCTGCAAATCATGATCGTCGGGCTCATGTTCATCGGTGGAATGGCCGGGTCCACCGCCGGTTCCGTCAAGGTCTACCGACATGAGGTGCTGTACGAGGCATCGCGTGCCGACATCCGCCGGCTGATCCACCCACGCGGCATCTTCGTTGCGCGGATCGGGAAAGACCCGCTCAAGGACGATCTCGTCGAGGCCGTGCAGACGTTCTTCCTCCTCTACATGTTCGCATTCATGACCGGTAGCTTCGCCCTCGCTGTGATCAGCTCGATCTGGGGTCCGAACATGGACATCGTGTCGACCGTGTCGGCGGTTGCTTCCTCGATCGGGAATGTCGGGCCGGGGCTCGGCTCGGTCGGACCGACCGGCAACTACCTCGAGGTGCCGATGCTCGGCAAGTGGCTGCTCGCCGGTTTGATGATCGTCGGTCGGCTCGAGATCCTCCCGATCCTCATCCTCTTCAACCGCGAGAGCTGGCGTCGATAGTCCTGTGATCGCATCGAAGCTCCCGGCGTGCTGTGCCCGTAGGGTCGATACGGCCACCGGGAGTATCCGACTCCGTTTCGTTTCGTGTCACCCTCCGCTGCGAAGATGGTCGCAATGAATCGCACAGGTAGCCCAAGTGGAACCGTGATGGTCGGCGGTGGCGAGCTCGGACGGTGTCCGACGCGCATCCACCACGACCGGTACAACACGACCGAGCGCACGACCGACCCGGTCGTCGAGCACCGCATCGCCGCGGGTCGGCAGTGGGAAGGCACGGTGGTGGCGAAGCTCCTCGAGGGCACGCAGCCGACGGTCGCGACCCAGCCCGGCTCCCCCGTCGACCCCCACGAGCCGATGGTGATACCTCGAGAGGTTCGCAGTCGCGACCGGGAGGCGATCACGCTCGAGGCCATGCGCTGCGGCGCACCGCTGATCCTCGGTGGACGACTGTCGGCAGAGCCCCTCCAGTCCGTGGGGAGACCCGACATCCTCGTGCGCCTCGACGACGGCTACGCGCCGATCGACGTCAAGCATCACAAGGCCATCGGCCAATCCGGCATCCCGGTGCGTGTCACATCACTCGATCGCCTCGACGACACCGACGGGGCTGAGCGGGTGTTCCGGACCAACCGCATCAACGACCTGCTCCAGGTCGCCCACTACTGGAAACTCCTCGACCGTGCCGGGTTCGCCAATCCGCGACACCTCGGGGGAATCATTGGTGCCGAGACGTCGATGATCGTGGTTTGGATCGACTTGGCGACGGGCAGACCGCCCATCCTCGAGCGATATCAGAAGGCCCTCAACGAGGCCATCCACGTAGCAATGGTCGGTCGTCTACATCCGGACCGGCCGGCCATCGAGGCAGTCTGGCGAGGTGAGTGCCGTTCCTGTCCGTGGTCCGACTTCTGTCGAGCCGAGCTCGAAGCGATCGACCACGTTTCGCTGCTTCCCGCCGTGACCGCGCTCGACACCCGCGAACTCCTCGGCGCAGGCATCTCCACGACCGCCGAAGTCGCCGATCTCGTGCCGGGCAGCGTGCATGGTGGATACGAGGTTGACGAAGAGGCGACGCTGCAAGCGCGGGCCCTGGCCACCGGTTCGCTCCTCCGCCGGTCCGGCGTCGATCTCGACCTCCCCGACGCCACCACCGAGATCGACTTCGACGTCGAGACCTACCGGGGCACCTTGTATCTGGCCGGTCTCCTCCTCCACGAACCGGATGGTGCGGCGTTCCGACCATTCTCAGAGTGGAACGGAACCGCAGACGGTGAACGCCGCGTCCTCCACGACCT
>CAZONX010000013.1:31510-34301 GCA_964581295.1 uncultured Acidimicrobiaceae bacterium | reverse complement strand
GCAAGTAGCAAGTAGCAAGTAGCAAGACAAGGCTGTCGGCGCGATCGGGTCTTGGTACTTGCTACTTGTGTCTTGCTACCAAGATCCGTGAGATCCCGCTGAACCAGCGTCAGCGGGCGAGGTCACCCCTCGTAGACTCTCACGGCTGCTATCCGGTAGGAGAACGTTCCGCCGGGGGCTTCGTAGCTGACTTCGTCGCCGGGGGCGGCGCCGATGAGTGCATCGCCGAGGGGGCTCTGCGGCGAGGCGAGGATCATTCCTGCGACCTTGTTCTCTGCGGGGGCGACGAAGAACTCGAACTCGTCTTCATCGTCGTCGATCACGGTGACCACCGTTCCGACTTCCACACGTCCCGAGTTCTCGACCTCACGCACTTCCGCGTTGTCGAGGAGGTGCGTCAGCTTGCGGATCCGAGCCTCCCTGAGGCCCTGTTCGTTCTTGGCGGCGTCGTATTCGGCGTTCTCGCGAAGGTCGCCGTGCTCGCGAGCCTCGGCAATGCGGGCCGATATCTCGATGCGGCCAACGGTGGATAGCTCTTCGAGCTCTGCGGCGAGCTTGGCGTGCGCGGCCGGCGTGAGCCAGATCGACTGGTCAGTCATGCGATTAGGCGAGGACCGAACGTGCCCGTTGGGTGAGGCGAGACTTGCGCCGGGCAGCCGTGTTCGCGTGCAGGATGCCTCGTGACGCGGCTTCGTCGATTCGCTTCTGCGCTTCGCGCAAGAGCTCCTCGGTCTTGGCTGCATCTCCGGCCTCCGCTGCGTCCATGACGCTCTTTTCGCGGGTCTTCAGCTCGGAGCGGAACGACTTGTTGCGAGCGTACCGCGTGACGTTCTGGCGGTTGCGCTTCTTCTGGGACTTGATATTGGCCATTGCAGACAGACCTCGTGAGGTGGTGGGAACGAGCGGTAACGATAACAGGAGAACGAGTCAACGGTACACTGAGATTCCCCTCTCCCGGATCGATCCTATGTCCGCGCTCTCGCGCATTCGCAACTTCTCGATCATCGCGCACATCGACCACGGCAAGTCGACGCTGGCCGATCGCCTCCTCGAGCGCACCGGCGCGATCTCCGAGCGCGACATGCGTGACCAGGTGCTCGACGAGATGGACCTCGAGCGGGAGCGGGGCATCACGATCAAGGCGAACGCCGTTCGAATCGACTACCTCGCCGACTCCGGTGAGTCGTATCGCCTGAACTTCATCGACACCCCCGGCCACGTCGACTTCTCCTACGAGGTTTCACGCAGCCTCGAGGCCTGCGAGGGCGCCCTCCTCGTCGTGGACGCTGCTCAGGGCGTCGAAGCGCAAACACTGGCGAACGCCTACCTCGCCATCGAGGAGGGGCTCGAGATCATTCCGGTGGTCAACAAGATCGACCTTCCGGCCGCCGACCCCGACCGGGCGTCCGAAGAGCTGGCGGCCGTGCTCGGCGGCAGTCCGGACGAGGTGATCCGTATCTCGGCCAAGACCGGCTCCGGGATCGACGAACTGCTCGAAGCCATCATCGAGCGACTACCTCCGCCCGGCGGAGATGAGCACGGGCCGCTGCGAGCCCTGGTTTTCGACTCGTTCTACGACACCTACCGCGGAGTAGTCAGCTCGATCCGCGTGGTCGACGGAAGCATCTCGCACCACGATGGTGTCCGGTTCATGGCAACCGCGCTCGATGTCGACGCTGACGAGCTCGGGATTCGTCGCCCGGCGCTCGAGGTTGTTGACCATCTCGGCACAGGGGAGGTCGGATATCTCATCACCGGTGTCAAGGAGATCGACCTGATCCGCGTCGGCGACACGGTCACGCACACCGCCCAACCGACCGAAGAGGCGCTTCCCGGGTATCAGGAACCGAAGCCGATGGTGTTCTCTGGACTGTTCCCGACCGATGGAGACGACTTCGAGCGCCTCCGTGAAGCCCTCGACAAGCTCCGGCTGAACGACTCGTCGCTCGTTTACCAGGCGGAGACCAGCCGGGCGCTGGGTTTCGGTTTCCGCGTCGGATTCCTCGGCTTGCTCCACATGGAGATCGTTCGGGAGCGGCTCGAACGCGAGTACGACCTCGATCTCGTTGCGACCGCGCCGTCCGTCGCCTATCGGGCCAACCTCGCATCCGGCGAACAAGTGGCGGTGCGCAGTCCGCAGGACCTCCCCGACGCCGGCGCGCTCGCGTCGATCGAGGAGCCGTATGTGAAGGTGATGATCATCACACCGTCCGAGTACATCGGCACCGTCATGGATCTCGTTCAGCAGCGCCGTGGACAGATGGGGGAGATGACCTACCTTTCACCCGAACGCGCCGAACTCCACTACCGGATGCCGCTCGCCGAGATCGTCTTCGACTTCTTCGACCATCTGAAGACCCGAACCCGCGGCTATGCCTCTCTCGACTACGAACCAGACGACTATCAGGTGTCGGACCTCGTGCGTGTGAACATCCTGCTGAACGGAATCCCGGTCGACGCGTTCTCCACGATCGTCCACCGTGACAAGTCGTACAACTACGGGAAGGCGATGGTCAGTCGCCTGCGCGAGTTGATCCCGCGCCAGCTCTTTGACGTCCCGGTGCAGGCAGCCATCGGCACTCGGATCATCTCTCGCGAGACCATCAAGGCACAGCGCAAGGACGTCACCGCGAAGTGCTACGGCGGCGACATCACGCGCAAGCGCAAACTCCTTGAACGCCAGAAGGAAGGCAAGCGCCGCATGAAGATGGTCGGGCAGGTCGAAGTGCCGCAAGAAGCGTTTGTCGCGGCGTTGAAGTTGGAGCAATAGAGTCGCCAGTCGCCAGTCACC
>CAZONX010000013.1:0-31410 GCA_964581295.1 uncultured Acidimicrobiaceae bacterium | reverse complement strand
CCAGTCGCCAGTCACCGGCTCGGAACCGCACGCTGGCAGCTGATAGCTGGCAGCCGAGCAGCGGGGACGTGAGACGTGAGACTTGAGATCCGAGACCCCGGAGGCGTTGAACACCCGGATTCTCAGGCGCTGGCTGATCGTGCTGCTTCCTGGCGGTCGGCCTACGTTCATATTCCGTTTTGTGCTCGGCGGTGTCCCTACTGCGACTTTGCCGTTGTGGCGGCGGACGAAGCCGGCGGTGGGGAGATCGACCGCTATGTCGAAGCGATCATCGCCGAAATCGCGATGGAACCGGCGCCGTTTGCCGTGGACGCGGTCAATGTCGGCGGCGGAACGCCGAGTCGGCTTGCCCCGGCGGCGCTCGGCCGAGTCCTCGACACCATTGGCGGGCACCTTGGGATCGTCGATGGCGCTGAGATCAGCCTCGAGGCCAACCCGGAAGACTGGAGCGATCAGCACGCCCACGATCTGCGGGCGGCCGGTTTCAACCGCGTCTCGGTTGGGGTCCAGTCCTTTGATCCAACGGTTCTGCGCGCCCTCGGTCGGGTGCACACACCGCAGCAGGCCGAGGCGGCCGTGGTGGCCGCACGTTTGGCGGGCTTCGAGACCATCAACGTAGATCTCATCTACGGCACGCCATCCGAAACCGACCTGTCGTGGCGCACATCGGTCGACCGGGCGAGTGGGTTGGATATCGATCATCTCTCGGCGTACGCGCTCACGGTGGAGGGCGGCACTGATTTGAGCCGGGCCGTGCTGGCAGGTGCCCCGGCGCCCGACCCGGATGTGCAGGCCGACCGACACGAGTACCTGGCCGCCACAGCCCGCGAGGCCGGCCTGGTGCGCTACGAAGTCTCGAACTGGGCCCGACCCGGCCACGCCTGTCGCTACAACCTCTCGACCTGGACGATGGGGGAATACGCCGCCTTCGGGACCGGCGCCCACGATCATCGAGCGGGGCGGCGAGCCCGGAATATCCGCCGCCTGGACGCCTACCTGGATCGCGTGGAAGTCGGAGAGCGACCCCGCTCGGGCAGCGAGCGGCTCGACGCGTTCGAGGCCGAGCGCGAGCGCTTCATGGTCGGGTTGCGGCTCGCCGCCGGAGTGGAGCCCGCGACGGTGGGCGAAGCGTTCCTCGCGTCCGATGACGGGCGCCGTCTGCTTGCCGCCGGGATCGTCGGCGTGCGCTCCGGACGGGTCGTGGTGCTTGCGCCGCTGCTGACCGACCGTGTGGCTCGATCCGTGCTGTCAGTCTCGCCGGGCGACTGCTAACTTCCGGTGATGATTGACGACCGGAAAGCCCTCGTGCTCCAGGCGCTCGTCGAGGAGTACATCCGCACCGGCGAACCGGTGAGTTCTCACGCGATCCTCGAGCGGAGCGCGTTGGATGTGTCGTCTGCGACGATCCGCAATGAACTGGCACGCCTCGAGTCGTACGGCTTCGTTGCCCAGCCGCACACGTCTGCAGGCCGTGTCCCCACCCACCAGGGCTATCGCTACTACGTCGACCACTGTTCTCCAGCCCGGCTGCGATCGGCAACCCACGACCGGATCCGTTCGTTCTTCGCCGACGTTCACCGCGAGGTCTCGAAGCTGCTGAAGGAGACGACCGGCCTGGTCTCCGACATCACGCAGTTGCCGGCCATCGTCGTGGGGCCCCAAGCCGATGTGAGCCGGATCCATGCGGTGCACCTCGTCCGGCTCGGATCGTCCGCGGTGCTCGTTGTGACCATCGCCGAGACCGGCCAGGTGACGCAGAACGTCGTGAGTCTCGAATTCGAGCCCACCGACGAGCAGCTCGATGAGGCAGAACGCGTGATCGAGGGTGTGTACGCCGGGCGCGGTCGGGATGAGGCCAGCGCGGATCAGCGACTCACCAGCGCCGACCTCTCCGATGTGGTGAAGCGCATCATCGACCCGGTCAATCATGAGATCAAGCGCGCCGAGTCGGTGGCACCCCAGCTCTTCGTCGGCGGAACCAGCCAGCTCGCCGGCCTGTGGGCGGATCTTGCGATCGTGCACCGGATGCTCGATCTCCTCGAGCGCGACAGCGACGTTCAGGCGATCCTGGGCGATCCCGCTGACGGCACCACGGTGCGTATCGGCGAGGAGTTCGGCGACACGATGGATCTGGCGGTTGTCACAACACCGTTCGGGTCGCACGGCTCCGGGCGAGTCGCCGTTCTCGGGCCGATGCGGATGGACTATCGGCGGTCGATCCGAGTGGTCGAAGAGATCAGTGAGAACCTCGAAGAACGCCTTGGGACCGAGTGATGCAGGACTACTACCAAGCGCTTGGTGTTTCGCGCGACGCAACTCCCGAAGAGATCAAGAACGCGTTCCGCCGGCTCGCACGCGAGACGCACCCGGACGCCAATCCAGACGACCCCACGGCGGAAGCGCGCTTCCGCGAAATCGCAGAAGCCTATGAGGTGCTCTCCGATCTACAGCGCAAGGCCCGCTACGACCACGGTGAGGTATTTGGCGGCGGTGATTTGTTCTCGCAATTCGGCGGTCTTGACGACATCCTCCAGCAGTTCTTCGGCGGCGGCTTCGGTGGCCGGCGCTCGGGACCCCGGCGCGGCCCAGATGTGGCGGCCGCTGTCGTACTCACGCTTGCCGACGCAGCCTCGGCGACCGGCCGGGAGGTCGAGTTCCGTGCCCCTGGCATGTGCGACCGGTGCGACGGAAGCGGATCGGAGCCGGGTCACGATGCCATTACCTGCCCGACCTGTCGCGGGGCCGGCAGTGTGCAGGTGGCTCGCGACTCGTTTCTTGGCCGGATCATGACGGTCGCGCCGTGTGCTCAGTGCAGCGGCCGAGGCCAGATCATCGAGCACCGATGCACGAAGTGCGAGGGTGACGGTCTGATCTCGATGGAGCGGACGGTCACCGTCGATGTGCCACCCGGTGTCGAAGATGGGACCCGCCTGCGCCTTTCTGGGCGAGGCGGTGCTGGAGAGCGTGGCGCGCCTCCGGGCGACCTCTATGTCGAGATCCAGGTCGAGCACGACGAACGGTTTCAACGCAACGGTGATGAACTCCATCACCGTGTCGAGATCGGTATCAGCGAGGCGGTCTTCGGAACGACCGTCGAGGTCCCCGTGATCGACGATGACGATGAACCGATCGACATTCCGGCGGGTACCCAGCCCGAGACCGTCTACAGGTTGTCAAAGAAGGGAATGCCCCGGCTGCGGCGGCGGGGTCGGGGCGACATGTACGTCCACATCGGCGTTGGGATACCAACCGACCTCACCGAGGAAGAGGCCGAGACGCTGCGCTCCTATGGCGCCCTGCGTGATGAAGAGCCGGCAGAGCGCAAGCGCGGCCTGTTCCGACGCTAGCGAGCGCCGGTCCGCCGTTCCGCTCGCGGCACGCCGCGATTTTGCCTTGCACGGTGGGCGCGCGTGGGCGTAGACTGCCCACGCAGAGCGTTTGGGGCGTTGCTCTGGGTGTCAGGGGAGAGATTCATCGTGTCGTACAACGAAAGAGTGGGGCAGCGCCTCCGTTCGATTCGCCGTCAGCGCGGATTCTCACTTCAAGACGTGCAGCGCATCTCGGACGGTGAGTTCAAGGCCGCGGTCCTCGGTGCGTACGAACGGGGAGAGCGCAGCCTGTCAGTGCCCCGATTGCACCGTTTGGCCGGCTACTACGGGGTGCCGGTCACTCAGTTGCTGCCGCCCGAGCCGGCTGCGTTGGTCGTCGACCCGGATCGGGAGACGGTCACCATCGACCTCGGTCTCCTCGGCGGTCTCGAAGGGCCCGAGGGCGACATGATCGAACGCTTCCTCTCATCCATCCAGATGGAGCGCCAGGACTTCAACGGCAAGGTGCTCACGGTGCGCCGTGACGATCTTCGGCTGCTCTCCCGCCTTATCGGCGACGACACGGGCTTCACGGAGCAGATCGACGACGTCCGGATCATCGACCGCCGCTGAGCTCCGGCTTTCTCGTGCGGCTCATCAATCCTGCCGGATCCGGTGGCTTGACGAAGAGCGCCGATATACTCCCTGGGATCCGATGGGCATAGCTTTCGCTCACACGTTCTCCGCCTCCGAGGGTGTACTTCTGTGACCAGCAGCACCGATCTTCGTGTCCGCGTTCCGAGCAACCACCTCATGGCCGAGTTGCTGGGCGAACGTGACGCGCACCTGAAACGAGTTGAAGATGCGTTTCCGCTCGCTCGCATCGTCGCTCGCGGCAACGAGATCACCGTCAGCGGACCCGAACGTGAGACCGAAGCGGTCGAGACCGTCCTTGGAGAGCTCTTGATCGTTGTCCAGGAAGGACAGCAACTCGATGACGACCGGGTTTCGCGTGTTATCGATCTCGTTCGTCGAGATGTGCCGAGCCCGTCCGGAGTCTTCACCGAGTCGATTGCGGTAGGTCGCGGTCGCCATGTGCGTCCGAAGACGTTCGGGCAGAAGCGCTATGTCGACGCGATTCGGGACAACACACTCGTCTTCGGGATCGGACCGGCAGGGACCGGCAAGACATACCTCGCGATGGCTTGTGCGATCGAGTCGCTGGTTTCGGGCGCCGTCAAGCGGATCATCCTCAGCCGGCCCGCGGTCGAAGCGGGGGAGCGGCTCGGTTTCCTACCCGGCGACCTGACGGCGAAGGTCGATCCCTATCTCCGACCGCTCTACGATGCTCTCTTTGAGATGCTCGGACCCGAGGAGACCGCCAGGCTCATGGAGCGCGGGACGATCGAGATTGCCCCCCTCGCCTACATGCGCGGACGCACTCTGAACGACGCGTTCGTCGTGCTCGACGAGGCGCAGAACACCACGCCTGAGCAAATGAAGATGTTTCTCACGCGCCTCGGCTTCAATTCCAAGATGGTCGTCACCGGAGACATCACCCAGATCGATCTTTCTGACAGCCGCGGCTCCGGTCTGAAGATGGTCGCAGGCGTCCTCGGCGGCATCGAGGGCATCGCGTTCGAGGAGCTGACGGCCGACGACGTCGTCCGCCACCGCATCGTTGCCGCCATCGTGGAGGCGTACCGCCGGTTCGAGGAGAGCCGATCGTGACCCTCAATCGATCCGCTCTCATCAACACCGGAATCCTGTTTGTCACAGTCATGCTGGTCTCGGTCATCCTGACATTCGGCAAGGACACGGGCGGCACGGTCCCTGTCGAACTCGCCGTCGGACAACCCGCTCCGGAGACCTTCATCGCCTCCCGTTCGACCGACCCGATCGAAGATGAAGCAGCCACCGAGACCGCTCGGGAACGTGCGCGCCTCTCGGTCGAGCCCGTCTATACCAACGACAACGATGCCTCGCTCACGGTGATTCGAGAGGTCAATACGTTCTTCGTCGATCTCAAGGAAGTAGCGATCGATGAGTCGCTGATCCCTCCGGAGACAACCACCACGACGAGCACGACCGTCCCGGAGACCACCAGTTCGACCGAACCCGGGGAGACGACGACCTCGACGACGACCACAACGACCGAACCGCCTCCGACCACAACGACGACACTTCCGCGTCGCACGCTTGAAGACCAGATCCAGTTGATGAGCATCGCCCATCCGACGCTGACCTCAGCGATACCGGGGTTCGTTGAGCTCTACAACAACGATCTCAACCGGATCGCCGAGGGCGAAGGCTCTACGTTTGCCGCCGTCGAGCAGAAGAGCCTCGACACCGTCAACGACGAGCTGCAGAACGGCATCAAGCCATCCGAACTCACCGAGCGCCAGGATCTCTACCTGAACCCGTTGACGCGTCCGCCGCTGTTCGTGGTTGGTCTTCCCATCGACGAACAGTCAACCGCTCGAGAATCCATCGCTCAGCTCGTCGGGTTCAGCTTGCAGGCAAACCTACGGGTCGACAACGACGCCACCGAGGCGCTGCGCGAAGAGCAGGCCGCAGCGGTCGAGCCCGTACCCGTTGTGTATCGGGCCGGCGATACGATCGTGGAGGTCGGAGAGCCTGTCACCAGCATCCAGTTCCAGGCCATCGACCAGCTCGGTCTCTACGAGCCCGAGATCACCGGAGGCA
This sequence comes from uncultured Acidimicrobiaceae bacterium, assembly GCA_964581295.1. GTDB lineage: Bacteria > Actinomycetota > Acidimicrobiia > Spongiisociales > UBA5794 > JAHEEL01. The sequence continues at coordinate 25,396 of CAZONX010000013.1, read as the reverse complement.
CGTCGAGGGTCGCCATTGCCCTCCTCGGAGTCCTCGCCGTGCTGCTCGCTGCGTTCTTCTTGTGGCGGATCGCCCCGGCGCAGTGGACCCAACCGCGCCACATGGCAGTGCTCGCGATCCTCCTGGTGATGTCGGCCCTCATGGCTCGGCTTCCGGAACTGATCGCCACAGAGAACCGTGCGCTCGGCTATCTCCTGCCGGCGGTAGCTATCGGATTCCTCGCTGCAATCCTGTTCGATCCACGAACCGCTGTGGTTCTCTCCATTCCAATGGCGGGATTCACGGCCGTCGCCACCGGTGACCTTGGCTACACGGTGTACGCCGGGATCGCGACCGTCGTTCCGGTGGCGTTTGTATCTCGCGTGTCATCACGGCGCCAGCTCCGCGTCGCCGTGCTTCTCTCCGCGATCACCGTCGCCCCAGTTGCTGCCACCGTTGAGTGGGTGTTCGGCGACGGCAACATCGCGATGTCCGCGGTGTGGGCATTCGTCGGCGCGTTGATCGCTGGGTTGATCGCCCTCGGTCTCGTATCGTTCTTCGAGACCGCGTTCGGCATCACGACCTCGGTCGGTCTGCTCGATCTCCTCGATCGCAACCATCCGGCACTGCGACTCATCGAGGAACAGGCACCGGGAACCTTCAACCACTCGATGCTCGTTGGCGCCCTGGCGGGGCGAGCGGCCAGAGCCATCGACGCGGACCCGTTGCTCGCTCAGGCGGCGGCCTGGTATCACGACCTCGGCAAGGTGGCGCTGCCGCAGTATTTCGTCGAGAACCAGTTCGGCGTTTCGAACCCGCACGACAGTCTGCCTCCTGAAGAGTCCGCTCAGATCATCCGGTCGCACGTCACCGAAGGACTCAAACTCGCAAAGCGCTACCGCCTCCCAACAGATGTGACCGACGGCATCCGCATGCACCACGGCACCAGCTTGATGCGCTACTTCTACCACCAGGCGCTCGAAGCCGATCCCGACGTCGACCCGGACCTGTTCCGCCATCACGGGGTGAAGCCGGAGCAGAAGGAAGTGGCCATCGTCATGATTTCCGATGCCACGGAAGCCGCAGCGCGGGCCTACTCAAGCACCGAGGACCCAACCGCCGCCGGGCTCAAGAGCGTCGTCGAGTCGGTCGTCGCGGAGAAGGTCGACGACGGTCAGCTCGACCACTCGCAGCTCACCTTCGGCGACCTCACCCGGATCAAGGGCGAGCTCGTAAGAGCGTTGATGGGCTACTACCACGCCCGTGTGCCGTACCCCGGCTTCCCGGGCCCGAAGGTGGCATCCGGTGGTAGCGCCGCAGCCCTCCCAACGTCGGCCGCACCGGCCGCGACAGCCACCGAGACGCCGGATGAGGGGCCTGGGTGAACATCCTCTTCGCCGACGAGCAGGACCAGCCGATCGTCACCGACGAACTCCTGACGCTCGCCGAGATCGTGCTCGATGCTGAACGACTCGACGACGAGACCGGGGTTGCATTTGTCTTGGTCGACGAAACGGCCATGACCGAGCTGAACGAGACGCACATGGGCAAGGAAGGCCCAACTGATGTGCTCTCGTTTCCGATCGAGTCGGCCCTTCCGGGCTCGCCTCCGCAGCGCGCTCCCGCCGGACCCCCGATCGAGCTCGGAGACATCTTCATCTGCCCGACCGTGGTTCGACGCAATGCGCAGAGCCAGGGTGTGCCGTTTGGCGACGAACTGGCTCTCATGGTCGTGCACGGCCTGCTCCATCTTCTCGGTTGGGACCACGGAGACGAGCCTGATGCGGTCCGCATGGAGAGCCGGGAACGCGACCTCCTCTCACGGATCGGTAGAGTGAGACCGTGATCGCCGTCGCGTTCGCGTTTTCCGCGATTCTGATTCTTCTGACCGCCGCCGTGCGCGCCGCGGGAGCGACGCTCGTGCGCACCCCAAGAGCCGATGCTTTGCATGATGCAGGAGAAGGGGATCGGCGAGCTCAGGTTGTCGCCGATCTACTCGAAGACCGGCAGCGCATTCAGCCCGCCCTCGGCACCGTCGTCACGACACTGCTGATCCTGGCCGTGATCCCCGCCACGTGGGCCCTCGATCGGCTCCTTTCGGGTTGGCAACTTGCCGCCGTGTACGCAATCGCCACCGCGGTGATCGTGCTCCTTTCGGATCTCATCCCGCGGACGATTGGCCGGTCACGGCCAAGGTCGTTCGCCTACCGCTTCTCGCGTCTGCTCGCGATCGCGATTCGGCTCGGAGACGCCGCCAACGACTTGGTATCGGACGAGGATGATGACGAGGACGAAGACGACGATGACGAGGATCGCGAGGAACGGGAACTCATCTCGTCGATCATTGAGTTCGGCGACACCATCGTGCGCGAAGTCATGATTCCCAGGATCGACATGGTGACGCTGCCGGCGACCGCATCGACCGATGACGCGGTCGACCTGGTGCTCGAGGCAGGCCGCTCACGCATCCCGCTCACCGGGGAGAACATCGACGACATCGTCGGGCTGCTCTATGCACGCGACCTCCTAACGCTCTACGACCAGGCCGCGCCGCCGCGACCGGCCAAGGAGCTTGCACACGACGCCTACTTCGTGCCTGAAACGAAGGCGATCTCGGAACTCCTGCGCGAGATGCAGGCAAAACAGAAACACCTGGCCATCGTGGTCGACGAGTTCGGCGGGACGGCCGGCGTTGTCACTATCGAGGATCTCATCGAAGAGATCGTCGGCGAGATCGTCGACGAGTACGACGAAGAGGAGACGATGATCGTCCCACTCGCAGATGGTGAGTTCCTCGTCGACGCTCGACTCGACGTCGACGACTTGGCCGACACGCTCGAGATCCAATTCCCCGAGGAAGAATGGGACACCGTGGGTGGCCTCGTCCTCGGCCTCGCCGGACGCGTGCCTGCCGTGGGCGAGTCATTCGAGTACAACGAGTTCGTGCTCACCACGGAGGAAGTCCAGGGGCGCCGAGTCGCCCGTGTGCGTGTGACCCCCCAATGACCACGGCAGGATTTGTCTCGGTCGTCGGTCGCCCCAACGTCGGCAAGTCGACGGTGGTCAATGCCGTCGTCGGGGAGAAGGTGGCGATCACGTCGCCGCGGCCTCAGACCACCCGCAACACGATTCGCGGCGTTGCCACCAACGGCGAGACCCAACTGGTGCTCGTCGACACACCCGGCCTCCACAAGCCGCGCAACGTTCTCGGTGAGCGGCTCAACACGCTGGTTTACGGATCCATCGCCGAGGCGGATGCCGTCCTGTTCGTGCTCGACGCCGAGCAGCCGATCGGTCCGGGCGATCGGTTGATTGCGGAGCGCCTCTCCGACTCCGGAGCCCCAGTGGTCGTGGCGGTGAACAAGACCGACCGGGCGTCACAAACAGAGATCCTCGGCCAGCTCGCCGGGGCAGGGGAGTGGGGATTTCACGCCTTCGTCCCGATCTCAGCGCTGCAGGGCGACGGAATCGACGCGCTGCGGGGCGAACTCGAACCCCTCATGCCGCAGGGACCGTTCTTCTTCCCTCCCGAAATGTCGAGCGATCAGCCAGATCGCCTCCTCGCCGCCGAACGGGTGCGAGAGAAGTATCTCGCTCGGCTCCGCGATGAATTGCCGCACTCGCTCGCCGTTGTCGTGGACGACATTGAAGAACGCGAGAACGGTTCGCTCTACATCGCGGCCTCGATCTACGTCGAGCGCGCTTCGCAGAAGGGCATGGTGATCGGCAAGGGTGGCGAGCTGATCAAGACCGTCGGTTCCGAGACTCGCCAGGAACTCGAGCACCTCTTCGGTGTCCCAATCTTCCTCGACTTGCGTGCAAAAGTGGAGAAGGACTGGCAACGAAAAGACGAGACCCTGGACCGATTGGGATTCTGAGCGAGAGCAAAGAACAAAGAACGACGCTTCTGAGTCTTTGCTCTTTGTACTTTGCTCTCTCTTTTCTCTGCGGTTCCCCAGCTACAGGGGACCGTGGCGGTACCCTGCGCTTCATGGCGCTCTACAACGATACGGGGATTGTGCTCCGGTCGTATTCGTTCGGCGAGGCGGACAAGATTGTCGTCCTGGTCAGTCCCAACCGCGGGAAGTTGCGCACGGTTGCCAAGGGCGTGCGCAAGACGAAGAGCCGGTTCGGCGGGCGCCTCGAGACGTTCGCTCACGTGGATCTCGTGCTCTATGAAGGACGAAACCTCGACACGATCACTGAGGTCTCGATGATCGAGGCGTTCCCGACGATCCGCGGTGATCTCGACCGGGTCGTCACCGCAGGCACGATGATCGAGATCGTCGATGTCGTCGCTCAAGAAGACGAACCGGCACGCCGGCTCTTCCTCCTCCTCCAGCGAGGTCTCCGCGCTCTCGAAGGCGCCGCGCCACACCCCGATCTACTCACGGCTTATCTCCTCAAGGCGGCGGCCGTCTTCGGCGTCGCTCCCGCTCTCGAGCACTGTGCCGGTTGTGGGTCGGACGGTCCCCTCACCCGATTCAGCTTCGCCGCAGGTGGTGCACTGTGCGAACGATGCCGCACACCCGGTGCCTATGCGCTGCGGTCCGGTGTCACCGACTACCTCGCGGCAGCGGCGGCCTCGGACCTCTCGGCACTCCCCGACGCCGACCCGGCGATGACCGGCGAAGCGCTCGGCGTGACCCGTCGTTTCGTCGAGTATCACCTCGAACGTCGGCTCGACTCGATGGCACTCCTCGATGCCTGACATCGGAGCGGCTCTCGATCCGGACCGGATTCCGCGCCACGTCGCGATCATCCTCGATGGCAACGGCCGGTGGGCAAATGCTCGTGGACTCCACCGCACCGCGGGACACGCCCAGGGCGAACCAGCCCTGTTCGACGTGGTGCACGGCGCGCTCGAACTCGGCCTCGAATGGCTCACCGTCTACACCTTTTCGACGGAGAACTGGAACCGCGACGCCGACGAAGTGGCGTTCCTCATGGAGTTCAACGTCGACCTGCTCGAGCGCCGACGAGACGAGCTTGACGAACTCGGAGTGCGCGTCATCTTCATCGGGGACCACAACGACCCACGCATACCCGCGGCCGTGCTCGACCGGATGCGGATCGCCGAGGGGCAGACTGCGGGCAATACCGAACTCACCATGGTCTATGCGTTCAACTACGGGGGCCGTACGGAGATTGCCGATGCGGCACGCCGAATCGCCGACGACGTGGCAGCCGGGGTGCTCGATCCCGCCGACGTCGACGAATCGGCTGTGGCCGCCCGGCTCTACCGGGCCGACATGCCCGATCCGGATGTACTGATCCGCACGTCGGGGGAGCAGCGCATCTCGAACTACCTCCTCTGGCAATCCGCCTACGCAGAGTTCGTATTCACTCCGGTCCTCTGGCCCGATTTCGATCGATACGAACTCGCGAGATGCATCGCCGAGTACCAGAACCGCGACCGACGGTTCGGGCAGGCAATCGATACCGCGACCGACGGGTAGCAAGTAGCAAGACGATTCAGTGTGGACAATTGGGCCGGTCTTGGTACTTGCTACTTGAGTCTTGCTGCTGCCTGGGCGTTACCATCCCGGGCGATTCGCTTTGCCAATTCCTGACTGAGAGAGATCCATGCCTGCCGACTTCGATACGATCGTCAACCTCGCCAAGAAGCGGGGTTTCGTCTTCCAATCCTCGGAGATCTACGGAGGCATTCGATCGGCCTACGACTACGGGCCGCTCGGCTCCGAATTGCTCCGCAATGTGAAGGACCAGTGGTGGCGGTCGATGGTCCAGATGCGAGACGACATCGTCGGCATCGACAGCGCCGTCATCCAGTCGCCGAAGGTGTGGGTGGCATCGGGACACCTTGCCTCGTTCTCGGACCCGCTCGTTGAATGCCGCGAGTGCCACAACCGGTTCCGCCTCGACAAGCTCGAGAACCCGGAGCAGTGTCCGACCTGCGGGTCGAAGGGCTCGTTCACCGAGCCTCGCGAGTTCAACCTCATGTTCCGCACGCACATGGGTCCGATTGAGAGCGACGACAACGCCGTCTACTTGCGCCCCGAAACCGCCCAGGGCATCTTCATCAACTTCGAGAACGTGCGCCGTACGGTCAGGAAGCGCCTGCCGTTCGGTATCGCCCAGGTCGGCAAGTCATTCCGAAACGAGATCACGCCCGGTCAGTTCGTATTCCGGACCCGCGAGTTCGAGCAAATGGAGATGGAATTCTTCTGCCACCCCGATGAGTCCGATGAGTGGTTCCGTTACTGGATCGACGAGCGGCGCAACTGGTACGTTGACCTGGGAATGACGGAGGAGAACCTTCAGTTCCGCGAGCACGAGCAAGACGAGCTATCGCACTACTCGTCGGGTACCTACGACGTCGACTACCGATTCCCGTGGGGCTGGGATGAGCTCGAGGGCATCGCAAACCGAACCGACTTCGACCTCAAAGCGCACGCCGAATACTCCGGCGAGGATCTCACCTACTTTGACCCGGCGACGAACGAGCGCTTCTATCCCCACGTCATTGAGCCGGCAGCCGGAGCGACCCGCACGACGTTTGCATTCCTCATCGATGCCTACCACCAGGAAGAGGTACGCGGTGAACAGCGGGCAGTGCTCAAGCTCGACCCGCGGTTGTCTCCGGTGAAGGTTGCCGTGCTGCCGCTGTCGAAAAAGGATGATCTTGTGGTGGCTACCAATCGTGTCGCCGACCTGCTCCGTCCTCGATGGATGATCGAGGTCGATGTCACCCAGTCGATTGGGAGGCGCTACCGGCGCCAGGACGAGATCGGGACTCCGCTGGCAGTGACGGTCGATTTCGACACGCTGGACGACGATCAGGTGACGATCCGCGATCGCGACACGATGAACCAAGACCGAATCCCGATCGAGAACCTCGTGACCTACCTCGCGGAACGCCTCCCGGCGTAGTAGGAGGTAGCAGGTAGCAAGGCAGACATTCGCCGGAAGCTTCTCGCACGCGATTGCTGGTCCGGTCTTGCTGCTCAGTACTTGGTATTTGCTACTGGATCAGACCAGCCGCCCACCGCTCACGTAGACGTTTCTGACGAGTGCGTCGATGCCTATGAGAGTGCCGGTGAATGTGACCTCGCCGCCGGGGGTGAGGCTGCCGATGGTCGAATCGGGGAGCGCGACGACGGCGCTGACCACCGTGTTGCCGAACAGATCGTTCTCGAGCGACGCGATGTCGATGATGGTCTTCGCATATGGACCGTCGCCGAGGATCCGATCATGCTCCACCACTTGAGCGCTGCGCACCTTCCCCGTCCACCGCACCGACCGGCCCTCGTAGGTCTTGGCGAACCGTTCCGCCGTCTCAAAGCTGAGGCGGTTCTCGCCGAAGAGGTCGGTGGCAACGGCGACCGGGTCCCGATCGATGCTCGGGTCGTCAGGATCCGAAACGTCACGAACCTGCTGCCCATCCGCTGGAGGCGACGGGTCTCGGGGTGGCGTCGCGGTCACCGTCGCGTCGGGGATCGTCTTCGTGTACTCCGACCAACCCTTCACTTCGGCGTCTGCTGGTAGCTCACCGGCAAGGGCCTGGAAGATCCGCCCTGCGATGTCTACGGTGCCGGCGGCCATCAGCGCTTCACCAACCGACAGGCGCGAGTCGACCGACGTTCGGGACTCGGCGGCGAGAGCGTGCGGCTCCGCCACAGTGCCCTGTAGGCGCTCATCCACCATCCGCGAAAGCGCCTCGGCTTCGTCGGAATCGGCGAGAACGGTGGCTGCCGAGGAGAGTCTGCGGATGGTGGAGACCAGCACCTCGGCGTCTCGGACGGTGGCTTGGTGGTCGAGCACGACCCGGTCGTCCATGACGACAACCTGCGGATGCACGGCGATCAGGCGGTTCAGGGCCATGGTGACGCCGGAGGTGAGGGTGGCCCGTGCGGCCCGTGGATCGGATGCCTGCACGATGAACGCCTGGTCGAATGCCGGTTCGCCGATCTCGATGTCCTGGCTGCCGAGCACCTTGAGGAGTTGGCCGAGCCCCGACTGGCGCGACAGGCGCAGGCCCGCCCCGATCGGGGGGAACACCACGCTGTAGCGCGTATAGCGCGACGAGTTCTTGCCGCTGCTCTTCGAGTAGGAGTGGATCTCGCCGGGGTGTCCGTCGATATCTCCGGATATCGTTGGCCCTCCCCGAATCGTGCCTGGCGTGAATCTGAAGCCGAGCCGTTCGGCCGCCATCTGCCATGCCGCGTTCATGGCGTCGATCTGCCGTTTGGCGACGACGATCGCAATCGCCGTGGTCACGAGTCCGATGACGACGAAGAGGATCCAGAACGGGAAGGCATCCACGCTTCGAGTGTACCCCGTCGCTCAGGGTCGATCCGGGAGTGTTGGGGTGCGCCCCTCAAAGTAGGTGGCCAGCACGACCAACGTGCGGCTACGGCCCGGCGCGTTACCCCGGATCTGGTCGAGTACCTCGCCGAGGTGGTCCGACGACCTGGCGCGAACCGTCAGGAGGAGGTCGAACTCGCCGGTCACGGCATAGGCGCTCTGGACGTAGGTGAGGTCTGAGATCGAGTCCGCGACCTCCGCCAGAGGACGGTCGCCGGGCGCCTCGACACTCACCAAGGCGGTCACCGGTAGGCCGACCGCTTCCCAGTCGATCGTCACACGCGTGCCGCTGATTACGCCGCGTTCGGTGAGCCGTCGGACTCTTTGGTGCACGGTCGTGGTGGCTACCCCCGCGCGTTCGGCAATCTCTCGGTACGGGGTTCGGCCGTCCTTCGCCAGGATTTCGATGATGGTTCGATCCAGTTCATCCATGACTGACATTATTTCACACTTTCAATGAACTGAGTGTAATATGTGCAGAACACAGCGCGATATCACTCAAGAAGGAGCGTGCCGTATGCATCCCTACGTGGTGCTCGAAATGAACCGTTCCCGCCAAGTCGCCGCAGCCGCCGTGCACGCGAAGCGAGCGAGACGGTAGAACCCGACCAACGAGGACACCGCACTGCGGTGTCCTCGGTTTCTTGGTCATTGCTACTCCGCGTAGGCCGGGTGATCGATCCTCGTGCCGTCGTCGGTGGCCACCGGAATCTGCGGCATCGAGTCGTCGAGACCCTTCCACACAGCGAACATGGTCGCAGCCGCATCGAGCGAAACGCTATCTCCGTCTGAAACGGCTGATCCAGGCGACGCCGAAACCAGAGCGAATGCGCTATCGAACGATGCCGTGACGGCCGGCGAGACGTACTCGACACTCCCGTTGATGGACATCTCGTGGGTCTCCCCATCGAACCTCGAAAGCACCACGGTGGCGTCTCCGTCGCTCTTGACCATGAAGGCATTTGATGGCTCGGCATCAAATGCCTCCCGGTTCAGGTAGAGGCGCGGTTTGTCCAGATAGGGCTTGCCGGACGTGGGGCAGGCGGTCACGCAGTTTCCGCATTCGTTGCAGAAGTCGGAGAGCACGGCGATCTGATACGGCTGGTCCACACGCATCCGACTCCGACCGTGTTCAACCAGTGTCCCGCTCTCAACGAGGAACGACGGCACATCTGCGACGAATGGGTCCGTCTGATACGTCATCAGCGCCATGTTCGGGCACACCCCGACGCACAAGCTGCAAATGGTGTCGCAGTCAACGCAGCGGCTTGCCTCCTCCTGCGCCTCGGCCGTGGTGTACGTGAGCATCGTCTCGTTGAAGTTGTTCCGCACCGTCAACGGCGTGTGCTTCACCGGAACCCGATACTCGCGGTGTGCACGACGCATCACGAGGTTCGGCAAGTCGTCGGTCGTCGGGATCGGGACCGCTACCTCGGTCCCGTTGCCTCCCGCTGCAGCGGCGATGATGGCAGCGGCCGCCTTCTGACCATCCGCTGCTGCCTTGACGATGGATGACGGCCCGTCGGATGCAACGTCACCGCCGGCATAGATGCCAGGAATCGACGACTCGAACGTGATCGGGTCGACCTCGATGTAGCCCTTGCGCGTGAGGGTGGGCGTCGCATCGCCGAAGAAGTCGAGCATCGAGTGCTGGCTGATTGCGAGGATCAGCGTGTCGAGCGGGATCTCGAACTCCGAGTCGTCGACATCGTGCGGGATCTTGCGACCCGATGCGTCGCGGTCTCCGCGGTATTCGGTCCGAGTTGCGATCAACCCCGCGAGTTTGCCGTCCTCAACGTGGAGCGCGTGAGGGTTCGCGAGTTCCTCGATTGTGATGCCTTCCTCAAGACAGGCGTCGACCTCCTCACGGTCTGCCGGCATCTGGTCGATGGTGCGCCGGTAGATGATCGCAACGTCGGTTGCGCCCACCCGCCAGGCCGATCGGGCGCAGTCCATTGCGGTGTCGCCCGCACCGATAACGCCGACCCTCGGGCCGACCGCAATCGGATCCTCCTCGCGCACACTCCGGAGGAACCGCAGGGCGTCGATGACGCCTTCGCTGTCCTCGCCCTCGACGCCGAGGTACTTCGGCAGCTGCGCCCCGACGGCCACGAAGACCTGTTTGAACCCGTCGTTGCGGAGGTCCTCGAGAGTGAAATCCTCCCCGGCGGTCTGGCCGTAGCGGATCTCGACGCCGAGCTCGGCAAGGATCGCCATGTCCTGGTCGATCTTCTCCTGTGGCAGTCGATATGCCGGGATCGCCCCGCCGACCATGCCGCCGGCGTAGGGGTGTGCCTCGAAGACGGTCACCGAAGCGCCTGCAAGCGCGAGGTCCTGCGCAGCTGCGATTCCGGCCGGACCAGCGCCGATGATCGCGACCTTGGTGGTGACCGAGTCGCTCTGGGCCGGTACGCGGGGCCACGCCTCGTGCGACATGATGAAACGCTTCATGTCGCGAATCGCGAGCGGCTGGTCGAGATGAGTGCGGATACACGTCGTCTCGCAGAGGTGGTCGCAGACTTGCCCGAGGATCGACGGGACCGGGTTGTCGGCCCTTGTGATCTCAACGGCATCGTCGAAGCGGCCTTCGCGCACCGCTCGCATGTAGGCGGGCACGTCCTGAGAGATTGGGCATTCGTCGACGCACGGCGCCTCGATGCAGTCGAAGAGCCCGAGCTTGCGTGCGGTCTTCGAACGATCGGTGCGGAAGGACTGTTTGCGATAGCGCCAGTCCTCGCGAACGTGCTGCGCGTAGGTGCGCAGGTTCACTCGGGCCAGCGTGCGTATCGCCAGCGTGGTCAACACCGCAGCCCGCTCCTCGGAGTAGCCGCGACCCGTCGCCCATCGGTGCACGGCGTCGGCGAGCGGCCCATGCCATTCTCCACCGAGATAGGTGGCGAGTTCGTGGGCGTCTGTGAGCGTGAAGGCGAGTCCGCTGTCGCTGAGCGCAGCGCTCGCAAGCATCTCGCTGAATGCGACGAAGTGGTGTTCGGCGAGCGCAGTGCGACAAGCAAGGTCGGAGAGATCGGTCGCTTCGGACTTGTCGAACGCCTGGTTGAGCTCCTGGAGGTACTGCGGCATCCGCAGGTAGCCCCCGGTCTTGAGAAGATCCGAACAGACGGTGATCGTTGTCATCCCGGAGCGGAGCAGCTCGGTCACGTTGAACGCGTCGGCTCCGCCGGCGAACGACAGCAGGAGATCGCCGCGGAACTCCTCGGACAGGCGGAGTGCGAGGTTCGCGGTCACGGCGTGGAGAGCCCGGCCCGACATGTACATCATGTCATCGTCGGGGAACTCCATGCGGTGGTTCTCGACCTCGAGCGTGTTCGAGAGCTTCAGACCGAACGTGAGATCTTTGGCTTTTGCGATGCGCTTCAGGTTGTGGAACATCGGGACGGCGTCGACGTACTTGAGGTCGTGGGCGAATGCCTCATCTGGCACAACGACGTCGGTGAAACCGAGCTCGTCGTTGATGATCCCGCGAACGCGCTCTGCGCCGAGCAGCGTTGGGTTGCACTTCACCGAGGTGTGCAGACCGCGTTCTTCGAGCAGGTACTTGGTGATCTGCTCGATCTCCTCCGGCGGGCACCCGTGCATCGTCGAGAGCGTCATTGTGTTCGACACCTGCGCCGGGATCTCGAGATCGCGGATCTCCGGGTAGCGCTCGGCGACGATGTCGATGTACGGCCCCAAGTACTCCGAGGCGTCGTTCATCACATCGAGATACCACTGCACGTTTGGCTCGAGGATCCCCTCGAGGTTGTAGCCGACGCTCATATTGAAGACCATGCCGGGCGCGTCGCCGGGGAAGCCGAGTTTGCGGTGCAAGGCGTGAATCAGCACCCAGGCGCGCAGGTACTCGTCGAACGACTCGTACACCTTGAGTTCCTGCGACCACTCGACGTTGTAGCCCTCATCTTCGAGGTCGATGCATGGCTTGTTGACATCGAGTTCGTCGAGGGTCTGGACGGTCTTGAGCTCGATGAAGCGTGCGCCGACGAGCCACGCAACGATGATGTTCTGTGCCATCTGCGTGTGTGGACCCGCGGCGACGCCGAACGGCGTGTCGAGCACCTGGCCGTAGTTTGGTTGACGGAAGCGGTCGTCCTCGCTCGGCGAGAAGAAGGCTCCGCGGGGGATCCCAAAGATGGCGTTGTGCTCATCGAGTTCGGTGAACACCCAATCGGTGAGCTGTTCCATCGTGATGGGCTGGAAGCGGTCTGACATACTCGGCTCCTTCCGCTACAGGCGGGCGTGCAGACGGGCGGCCTGCTCTCGGGCTTTGGCTCTGATTTCGTCGGCATCGACACGGGTGGTGGTTCCACGGGAGTAGACGACTTCTCCGTCCACCTTCACCTTGAGCGGGTGGATGCCCGAGGTGAATGCGATATGCCAGGGATCCATCGGGTCGTACGACCACACGACCTCGTCGTTGCGGGCCTCCGGAATCAGATCCCAGCCCGTTTCGAGCCACGACCATGCCGGATCCGGGCCGACGGCGACATCGACCGATCGCTGCATCACATAGGCGAGCCGGAATGACTCGATCATGTTGGCGCCGATGCCATCGGTTCCGAGAGCAACGGGGTTACCGAACCGCGCCGGATTGGCGTAGCCGACCCCGTTGTTGAGGTTCGACATCGGGTTGTGGAGGATGGTGCCGCGCAGGTCGTGCTCGGTCGGCAGGTAGACGCAGTGGCTCAACAGCCATTTGTCGTTCGTCAAGCCGGCAATGCGGGCCGGTGCGTCGACGTCTCCCGGACCCTCCGCGACATGGATGTGCACACCCACGTCATACTCGTCAGCGAGTGCCGCTGCACCTTGGAGCGACTCGTCGGAGCAGGTGAAAGCTGCGTGCACGCCGACGAGGCAGTTGCCTCCTTCAGCCAGGAACCGGCGGTTCTCCTCGAGGCCGCGAACCGCTCCGTCCGCTCCGTTGCGGTCGGAGACCCCGTAGCCCGTCACCACGCGAACACCGACCTCGGCACAGGCATCGGCGATTACCGAGAGTGAGCCTTCGATCGCGTTCGGCGTTTCGTTGTGGTCGATGATCGCGGTCGTACCTGATTCGAGCGCCTCGAGTGCGCCGAGCTTCGCAGACCACTCCAGCATCTCGAGATCGAGTGCTGCGTCGAGCCGCCACCACACCTGTTCGAGGATTCCCTGGAAATCGGTGGCGACCTCCGGCGGAGCCGGCATGCCTCGGGCCAACTCGGAGTAGAGGTGGTGGTGTGCGCAGACCAGGCCGGGCGTGACATTGCTCATGCGGGGCTCCTTTGTTGGAGTGGCTCGTGGACATTCATCGGTGTGCGTGTTCTCCGGATGCCGTCGACCTCGTAGAGGGCAGCCGCGATAGCGCCGGCCGTGGGGACAAGGCCGATCTCCCCGACGCCCTTGACGCCGAAGGGGGAGCGGGGTTGCGGAACCTCGACAATGATCGTCTCGACATCCGGCATGTCCTTGGCCCGGATAATCCCGAGGCTGCGCAGCGTGTGCTTGGTCGGCCGCGCCAGTTCGTCGGTCGGGAATTCCTCGGTGAGTGCGTAGCCGATGCCCATGTGGACCGCTCCCTCGATCTGGCCTTCGACCAGGCGCGGGTTGACGGCGCGCCCGACGTCGTGGGCCGCCACCATCTTCTCGATGACACCGGAATCCGGATCGACGATTGCCACCTGGGCGGCGTAGCCGAACGCCGAGTGGATCGTGGGATTCTCTACGTCGTCTTCGAGGGAGTCGGTCCAGTCGACGCGGTATTCGCCATGGTGATCGACGCCGGTCACAAGGCCCGCGGCTACGGCAACGCGACAGGCATCCGCGACCGCGCCGCTTGCCATGACGGTGCCTCGCGAGCCGGTGGTCTGGCCGGCGCCGAGTTCGCGCGTGGTGTCGACGATGACCCGGATGCGGTCCGGGTCGATGTCGAGTTCTTCAGCAGCGACCTGGAGGGCGACGTTGTGCACGCCCTGGCCCATCTCGGTCCAGCAGTGGCGCACTTCGACGGTCCCGTCGTCTTCGAGGCGGACGACGGCTTTCGAGATCTCGAGGAAGCCGTTGCCGAGGCCCGAGTTCTTGAGAGCAACGCCGAGTCCGACGGCCTTGCCGTCGGCGCGAGCCGCGTCGTAGGCCGGCTTGACGGCATCGAGGCATTCGCGAATGCCTCGCGACCCGTCATCCATGATCTGCCCGGGGCCCCAGACAACACCCGGCTCGATGATATTGCGAGAACGCATCTCCCAGCCGCTGATGCCGACGTCCTCCGCGAGTCGGTCGACGACGCCCTCCATCGCGAACTGCGCTTGGTTCGCCCCGAAGCCGCGGAACGCTCCGCACACCGGGTTGTTCGTGCGTACGGCCACGGCTTCGACGTCGATGGCCTGGACGACGTATGGCCCGCTCATGTGGCCGGCGGCGCGCTCGAGCACCTTCATACCGACCGACGCATACGGGCCCGAGTCCCCGATCATGCGCGATCGCAGACCGGTGAGCTTGCCTTCGGCATCGCAACCGGCCCAGACCTCGATCTCGATGGGATGGCGTTTCGCGTGGATTCGGAACGACTGCTCCCGGGTGAGCGTGCACGACACGGGCCGGCCGAGTAGGTAGGCGGCGAGCGCCGTCTGACCCTGATTCGACATGTCCTCTTTGCCGCCGAAGGCTCCACCGTTCGATACCAATTCGACGGTGATTATCGCCGGGTCGACAGCGAGGATGGCCGCAATCTGGTTTCGGTCGTCCCATACACCTTGGCCGCCCGAGTAGACGTGGAGGCCACCGGCGTCGGTGGGCACCGCAAGCGTCGATTCCGGTTCGAGGAACGCGTGCTCCACGCGTTGCGTTCGGAAGACCTCGTGGACGGTGTGCGTCGATGCCGCGAGCGCCGTGTCGACGTCGCCCCTGGCGTAGACCGATCGGGAGAGCACGTTGCCTTCGAGGCCCCACACCGCGTCCTCGTCGGATGCGAGCGCCGTGTGTGCGTCGGCGAACGGCTCGAGGACGTTGTACTCGACTTCGACGAGGTCCGCGGCCGCTCGGGCGATTGCCTTCGACTCGGCGACGACGATTGCGATGACATCTCCGTAGTAGGAGGTTCGGCCACCCTCTGGGATGAACACCGGCCAATCCTCGTGGATGATGCCAACGTGGATCTTCCCCGGCACGTTCGCACCGGTGTACACGGCGATGACGCCGTCAAGGGCTTCCGCTGCTGACGTGTCGATGCGGAGCACGTCGGCCCGGGCGTGATCGGTTAGCCGCAGCGCACCGTGAAGGAGGCCATCGGGCCGGATGTCGTCTACGTAGCCTCGGGTGCCAAGAGCGAGCTCCTTGCCTTCGTACTTGGCGCCATCGTCGCCGATGCGCTCGGGGGTGCGCGGTGGGATCACGGCATCGTTGACGAGCAGGTCGATCGCCTCGAAGATCTTGGTGTATCCCGTACAACGGCAGAGGTGCCCTCCGAGGCGACCTGCGGTCGTCGCTCGGGTGAGGTCCGAGCCCTTCTGGTCGATGAGTGCCTTGGTGCGCACGAGGATTCCGGGGGTGCAGAAGCCGCACTGGAGCGCCCCGGTGGAGGCGAAGGCGTCGGCGAGGCGTTCCCGTTCCTGGCTCTCGAATCCTTCGAGGGTCGTGACCGACTTGCCTTCGACCTTCTCCATCGAGACGAGACAGCTCTGGATCGCCTTCCCGTCGACGAGCACCGTGCAGGCCCCGCACTGGCCAGAGGGGGAGCAGCCGTCCTTCGGCGATGTCACCCCGACTTCTTCGCGCAAGGCCGATAGGAGATGGGGGTGGTCAGAAGCGACTTCAACCGGGAGTCCATTGACGCTGAACGAAGTGGATTCCATGATTGAGCCTCCTCGATTGTCTCCACCGTATCATCCCCGTGTGGTTGACATTTTGTCAAACCCATCGGTTTGCGGGGGCAGGGGGCGGTCGCACTACAGTCCGAGGAGCGAGAGGGGAGATCCGGTGTCCGGATATCGCGCCGAATTCATGGTTGAGCCGTTCGTCGAGGGTTCCCTCGGGCCGGCCGTCATCGCTGCCGTCGAAGCGGTCACCAAGCGGGGCTTCGAACCACGCGTCGATGCCTTCGGGACGAGCATCGAAGGAGACGCCGACGCCGTCGTGTCGGCGCTCGGTGCGATGTTCCACGCCGCGATGGAAGCCGGAGCGACGCGTGTCACCGTCCAGTTTGAGCACCGTTCCGATCCATGAGCGAGCATCCCGTCGTCGCTGCAGTGCGCCCCTCGGTCGAGGCGGCAGGGAGCATCATCGTCTATTCACCTCACGCCGAGCCGCTCGACGTTCCGATTGAGTGGGACGGTGACGTGCTCGCCTACGTCAGGATCGGCTCGCTTGCCGACGCGCTCGACAATCTTGTCGACCGCATCGAGGTTGAGCTCGGCGCACCCCTTCCAGATCTCGATCGGACGGGCAAACAGATCGCCGTTCGCTTGCTGGACGAACGAGGGGCGTTCCTCCTCCGCCGCTCCATCGAGGACATCGCCGACCTGATGGGTGTCAGTAGAATCACGATCTACAATTACCTGAACGCGATCCGGGCATGAGCCACCGAGGCGGTGCAGCGCCTTCCGATTTGACATTTCGTCAATGCCGAGGAAACCTCTGCGAAGCGGCTTCGATGGAAGGTCGAGGGAAGTACGAGGTGACGACACGATGAGCATCCACCTCAGTCACCAGCAGCGTCGGATTCTCGCCTACAGCATTCCGGTGCTCGCCGTCTTCGCCGCATTGCTCTTCGGCGCCGTCATGCTCGTCCTCCTCGGTGCCAACCCGTTCGAGGGCTACTCCGAGATGTTTATCGGAGCCTTCGGATCGGGCAACGCACTCATCGCCACCATTCTGAAGGCCACGCCGCTGCTCTTCGTCGGTACCGGCATCGTGATCGCCTTCCGTGCGAACGTCATCAATATCGGCGCCGAAGGCCAGATGGTGCTCGGTGGCCTGTTCGCCACCATGGCTGCGTTGTATCTCCCGGAGATGCCGTCGATCATCATGGTGCCGGCGATCCTGATCGCCGGCCTCGCGGGCGGCGCCCTCTGGGGCTGGATCCCCGGCATGCTCAAGGCGTACTACCGGGTCAACGAGATCCTCAGCACGATCATGCTGAATATCGTTGCTGTGCAGCTGATGAGCTACCTCCTTCGCGGACCGCTCATCGACCCGGCGGAGATCGAGAAGGGCACCCGGATCCCGCAGACTGAGCGTCTAATGGAGTCCGCCGACCTCCCGATCATCTTCGGCAACCGATTCCACATCGGCCCGATCCTCGCGGTGCTCTGCGCGATCGCGACCTACTACCTGCTGTGGCGGACCCCGCTCGGCTACCGCCTCCGCGCCGTCGGTCTCAGTGAGCACGCCGCTCGCTATGCCGGTATTCCGGTGCGCCGTACGATCGCTCTCGCCTTGACGATGTCGGGCGCCCTCGCCGGACTTGCTGGTGCGGTGCTGGTGTTCGGCAGCGAGAGTCATCGCATGGTGACCGATGGATCCACGATGGGGTTCACGGGGAGTGCCGGCTTCAACGGAATCGTTGCCGCCTTGCTCGGTGGCCTCCACCCGCTCTGGACGATTCCCGCATCATTCCTCTTCGGCGGACTCATCGTCGGTGGCCAGGCGTTGCAGCGTGCGGTCCAGGTTCCGTCCGCCCTCATCGTCGCCCTGAACGGCCTGGTCGTCATCTTCGTTGTGGCTGCCGACCGCTACCGCGTGAAGTTGCTTGCAACGGACGGGCGCGACGAGGAGATTGCGGACGATGGGAGCATGCCGGGAGGTGATGAGCCCTCCGCTCTCGGCTCGGTCCACGACGCCGCGCCTCGTGGAACCGACTCGTTCGGTCAGAACGAGTACGGGGAGGATCCGAGATGAGCGAGATCTTCACCACCGCTGTTATGGTCGCCGTCGTCGCATCGGCAATCCGCCTCGCCGTACCGCTCCTCCTGGCAGCGCTCGGCGAGACGTTCGGTCAGCGAAGCGGCGTTCTCAACCTTGGCGTAGACGGCATCATGCTGCTCGGCGCCTTCACCGGCTATTACGCGGTCCTCAAGACCGACAACGTGTGGCTCGGTCTCCTCGCCGGGGCCATCGTCGGCCTCATGCTCGGCCTTGCCTCAGCGGTGATCGCCGTCACCCTCAAGGCGGAGCAGGGGATCAGCGGTATCGGTGTCTACCTCTTCGGACTCGGGATGAGCGACTTGCTGTTCCAGAAGCTCGTCGGGACGCCGATCCCGATTGACACCTTCCCGCAGGTGGATATTCCGTTGCTTTCCGACATCCCGTACATCGGTGAGATGTTCTTCCAGCACAGCCTGATCATCTATCTCGCGTTCCTGTCGATCCCGGTTGCAACGTTCGTGATCAATCGGACGACCTTCGGGATGAAGATCCGGGCCATCGGCGAGTACCCGGAAGCAGCCGACACGCTCGGCGTGAGCGTTGCCGGGGTCCGCTACGCGACCGAGATCATCGGTGGCACCTTGGCTGGCATTGCCGGCGCCGTGCTGGCGATCACGCTCGGGATCTTCCAACAGAACCTCACCAACGGGGCGGGCTTCATCGCCATCGCCCTCGTGTATTTCGGCGCATGGCGACCCACGGGGATCATGTTGGGAGCCCTGCTGTTCGGGTTTGTTAACGCGCTGGTGCTGGAATTGAAGACGCAGGACATCATTCCAAGGGACCTTTCGAACCTTGCCGCGATGGCTCCTGCCATCATCACGATCTTGGCTCTGGTCTTCGTGGCCCGTCGCTTCCGGGCGCCGGCTGCGCTGACCAAGCCATTTACGAGAGGAAAGTAAGGGGCCACAGACGGCCCGCCGATCAAGGAGGAAGAAGTGAGAAGAAGAAGTATTACGTTGGTCGTTCTGTTCGCGGCATTGGCGCTCGTCGCCGCAGCCTGCAGCAGCGACGACTCGGCAGAGGGATTCAGGATCGCGATCGTCGCCCCATCGGCGTCGAACGATCTGGCATTCACCCAGTCGATGGTTGACGCCGCGAACATGATCGACGGCGCCGAAGTGGCCGTGACAGACGGCACGTTCGTCGTTGAAGATGCCGCGGTTGCGATCCGTGACTACGCCTCAGAGGGCTATGACCTGGTCATCGCTCACGGGTCGCAGTACGGCGGATCGCTCCAGGAGATAGCACCGGACTTCCCCGAGGTCTCGTTTGCATGGGGCACGGCTGCCGACACATTCGGTCTTTCGAACGTGTTCTCCTATGAAGCCGCGTCGGATCAGGGCGGCGAGGTCATGGGCAAGATGGCTGCGGCTCTGTCGCAGTCCGCCAATGTTGGAATCGTGGGACCGATCGAAGTCGGCGACGCGAAGCTCTACGTCGATGGCTTTGCTGCCGGCGTCATGGCACAGAATCCATCAGCAACCGTCAACATCAACTACATCGACTCGTTCAGTGACGTGGCGCTCGCATCCGAGGCGGCTCAGTCACTCATTAGCGCCGGTGCGGACGTCCTGTCCGGTACCGCCCAGATGACGGTCGGCGCGGTCGGCGTTGCCAA
Organism: uncultured Acidimicrobiaceae bacterium; assembly: GCA_964581295.1. Taxonomy (GTDB): domain Bacteria; phylum Actinomycetota; class Acidimicrobiia; order Spongiisociales; family UBA5794; genus JAHEEL01. Next base: position 5,556 of record CAZONX010000013.1, on the reverse strand, counting down.
GAACGAAGGCGTGCCGTGGTTCGGTACGCAGTCGAATCAGACGAGTCTCGCTCCGGAGATTGTCGTGGCATCCCAGGTCTATCACTGGGAGAACATGCTCGAGGAGATGATCGACAAGATCGGCGAAGGCACGCTCGGTGGTGAGCTGTACGTGATCACCTTTGCCAACGAAGGCCTGGTCATCGAGTACAACGATGACTACGACCTGCCGGACGACGTCAAGCAGATCGGCGACGACGCCATCAAGGCCTTCGAGGACGAAGGCTAGGACGAGGACCAGGACGAGGTTTGGTCGGGGGATCGATCGGTCCCCCGACCAAACGAACAGGAGTAGCGCGTGACGGCTAGCCCGATGCTCGAGATGCAGGGAATCACAAAACGGTTCCCAGGTGTGATTGCGAACAGCGATGTGGATTTCGACCTGTTCGCGGGAGAAGTCCACACACTGCTCGGGGAGAACGGGGCTGGCAAGAGCACACTCATGAAGGTCCTCTACGGGCTCTATCCGCCCGATGAGGGGACGATCAAGATCAACGGCGAGCTCGTGACGATCGATAGCCCGAATGATGCCATCGGGCTTGGGGTCGGCATGATTCACCAGCATTTCATGCTGGTCCCCACGCTGACGGTCGCCGAGAATGTGGCCCTCGGACTCCCGTCGAGTCGCGGTTTCATTACCGACCTCGATGTTGTCTCGAAGCGAATCGTGGAGTTGGCCAGCCAATACGGACTCGAAGTCGATCCGTCGGCAGTGGTCTGGCAGCTCTCGGTCGGCGAGCGTCAGCGGGTCGAGATCATCAAGGCCCTCTATCGCGAGGCCCAGCTTCTGATCCTCGACGAACCGACCGCCGTGCTCACCCCGCAAGAGGTCGACCAATTGTTTGTCACGCTCCGTCAGCTCACGGCCGACGGTCGCGGCTTGATCTTCATCTCGCACAAGCTGCACGAGGTCCTGGCCTTGAGCGATCGCATCACGGTGCTGCGCCGTGGCGCGGTGACCGGAGAGGTGCCGGTGCAGGGCGCGACGCGCGAGAGCCTTGCCAACATGATGGTGGGGCGACAGGTGAAGCTGAGTCCCGACCGATTGCCGGCTGAGCCGGGCGACGTCGCTCTCGAGATCCGGGATCTGACCGTGATGGGCGATCGTGGGCTCATTACCGTCGATGGCCTCAGCCTCGACGTCCGCAAGGGCGAGATCCTCGGTATCGCCGGAGTGTCCGGCAACGGTCAACGAGAGATGGCTGAGACCATCGCTGGGCTGCGCGAAGTCAAGAGTGGGACCATCAAGATCGAAGGCGCCGACGTCACCAATGCGCTCCCGCTCAAGGTCAGGCAGGCTGGCCTTGCCTACGTTCCCGAGGAGCGCATGCGGGAAGGCGCCATCGCCGACTTCACTGTGTGGGAGAACCTGCTGCTCATCGACTACGCGAGTTCCGAGTATTTGAAGGCGGGCCTGTTCGACTTCGGGGCGATCAAGGACCACGCGAACGAACTGGTCGAGTCCTTCGATGTCCGGACCCCGTCGATCGAGACGTCATGTGGCAGCCTGTCGGGCGGCAACATCCAGAAGGTCATCATGGCCCGAGAACTGTCGTCCTCGCCGATTGTGCTCGTCGCATCCCAGCCGACCCGCGGTGTCGACATCGGCGCAGCCGAGTACATCCACCGGCGTCTGATCGACAAGCGGAACAAACTGACCGACGCCGAGTTCATCCAGCAGAAGCTGCTCGAGCATCGCACGGCGATGACGGCCGTGTTGATGATCTCCGAGGACCTGGACGAGATCTTTGGCCTCTCCGACCGGATCGCCGTCATGTACGAAGGCAAGATCATCGGCATCGTTGATCCCAAGACGGCGACCCGCGAAGAAGTTGGCCTGATGATGGCCGGGGTCGAGCAGGACGCCACAGTCTGACCACGGTATCGAGGTGGGCGGCTCGTTCACCGGTCGTACCTTCTACGCTGACGGCTGATGGCCTACTCGCGCGAAGACATAGACCGGGTTCGGGAACGCACCGATCTCGTAGAGCTCGCCTCAGAAGTGACGCGGGTTAAGCGTTCCGGACGCTCCGTGATGGCCGTCTGCCCGTTCCACTCCGAGAAGACGCCGTCGCTCTCTATCGACCCGGCACGAGGGTTGTTCCACTGTTTCGGCTGCGGCAAGAGCGGCGACGTGTTCGGCTGGGTTCAGGAGACCAATGGCCTCGGCTTCTCCGACGCCCTCGAGCTGCTTGCTCGCCGTGCCGGTGTGACCCTCACCGTCGACCCCGACGCGGCCAAGCACCGAGATCGGCGAGAGCGTCTCATCGACGCCGTTGAGCGCTCTGTTGTGTTCTACACCGATCGTCTCAAGACCGGAGATGATGCGGGCCATGCCAGGGGATATCTGCGGAGCAGGGGCTACGACGCCGATGTCGTCGATCGCTTCCACCTCGGCTATTCCCCCGAAGGCTGGGAGGCGCTGGTGACGCACCTTCGGGATGCCGGAGTCAAGGATGAGGCGATCAGCGGAGCGGGTCTGGGTTCACGGTCCCGGCGCGGTGGCCTCGTCGACCGGTTCCGCAATCGTCTGATGTTTCCGATCTACGACGTGCGAGGCGATGCGGTGGGCTTCGGCGCCCGCCTGCTCGACGGTGACGGTCCGAAGTATCTCAACTCGCCCGAGACACCGATCTACCACAAGTCGCGCTTGCTTTACGGTCTAAATTGGTCGAAGTCACAGATAGTTCGGTCGGATGAGTCGGTCGTCGTCGAGGGCTACACCGATGTGATCGCGTTCCACCTTGCCGAGATGCCCGTAGCCGTCGCCACCTGCGGAACGGCGCTGGGGGAGGAGCACCTCGACCTCCTTCGCCGCTTCTCCAAGCGGGTTGTTCTTGCGTTCGATGCAGACGAGGCAGGCGCCGGTGCCGCGGCCCGGGGCTTCGAACGATCGGTGCCCGGCGATCTGGATCTGCGTGTCGCTGTGCTTCCCGAGGGCCGCGATCCTGCTGATCTCGTGTCCTCCGGCCGCATCGGAGCGCTGACGGCATCGATCGAGGAGTCGGTCCCGCTGCTGCAATTCCGGATCGACCGTGAGCTGGCGGAGTTCAATCTGGAGGAACCCGAAGCGCGCGGTCGGGCGGTTCGCGCCGCCGCCGCGTTGATCGCTCTGCACCCTGACCCCGTGGTGCGTCATGAGTATGCCGTGTTGGTCTCGCGGCGGACCGGCGTCGACGTGCCGACGGTGGAGTCGGCGCTGCGGAGATCGAGCCGACCGGCGGGGGAGGCGCCGCCTTCGATCGATGAGCGTCAGCTGACCGGTCCGCAGCGAACTGAGCGAGAAGTACTCCGTCTCTACCTGGCAAACGACCAGGGGATTCGGGCAGCGGACGTTTCGGCCGACCTGTTCTCCGTGCCGGAGCACCGCGCGGCCTTCGAGTTCGTCGAGGCCCTGATCGACCCGCTGGGTGCCGACGCCGTGCCGGATCTCGGAGCTGCCATCGGTTCGGATGATCGCCCGGAGGCGGTGCTGTTGCGCACGCTCGCACTCGCGCAGCGGCCGCTTGCCGACGCCTCAGACGTGACGAATCGGCTGAAACAGGAGGCCGTCGAACGCCAGATCTTGGAGCTTCAGACAGAACTGGCGGGCGTCGATGCTGATAGTGACCCCCAGGGGTATTCAGATCGGTTCGAGCGCCTGATAGCGTTACAGAACGAACGGCGACAGTTGCGGAGCAGGGAATGAACGAGATCGTGAGCATCGTGCTTGATGAGCTCGCGGCGAGGGGTCGCCAACGCGGGTTCCTCGTCATGACAGAAGTGCAACAGGAACTCGAGGAAGTCGGCGCCCCCGACGAGTCGTTCGACACGGTGTTTCTCGCCTTGAGAGAGCAGCGGATCCCGATCAGGGAAGACTCCGCCAATGCACTTGCCGAGACCAACCTGTCGAACGCCGAGCTCGTCCACGTCTCCGATCCTGTGCGCATGTATCTCCAGGAGATTGGCCGCTTCCCGCTGCTAACTCCCCAGCAGGAGGTGGAGCTGGCGATGCAGGCCGAGGCCGGCACCCGAGCCGAGGAGCAGCTCGAGGATGTTTCCACGCTCGCTGCCGCCGACCGGATCATCCTGGAGCGGACCGCCCGAACCGGCGATCGAGCTCGCAAGCGACTCGTCGAAGCGAACCTGCGGCTCGTCGTCTCGATCGCCAAGAAGTACATCGGGCGAGGGCTCGGATTGCTCGACCTCATCCAGGAAGGCAACCTGGGCCTCATCCGGGCCGTCGAGAAGTTCGACTACCGCAAAGGATTCAAGTTCTCCACCTACGCCACGTGGTGGATCCGCCAGGCCGTGACCCGCGCGCTTGCGGACCAGGCACGGACGATTCGCGTACCGGTGCACATGGTCGAGACGATCAACAAACTCGCCCGAACCCAGCGAACCCTCATGCAGGAGCTCGGCCGCGATCCGACCATCCAAGAGATCGCCGAAGAACTCGAACTCGCGCCGGACAAGGTCACGGAGTTGCGTCGCATCGCCCAGGACCCGGTGTCGCTCGAAATGCCGCTCGGAGAAGAGGATGACGCCACGCTCGGCGACTTCGTCGAAGACACCGAGGCGGAGATCCCCGTTGAGGCGGCCGCATTCCATCTGCTCCAGAGCTATCTGAGCCTCGCTCTCGAAGCGCTGAACGATCGCGAACGTGAAGTGCTGGTGATGCGCTTCGGTCTTGCCGACGGAAAGGTGCGCACGCTCGAGGAGGTCGGTAACCACTTCAGCGTGACGCGCGAGCGCATCCGCCAAATCGAGACGAAGGCCCTTGCGAAACTTCGCCAACCCGCCCGAGCAAGAAAGCTCGAAGGCTACCTAGAAGGCGCATAGGCCGAATCAGTCGCCAGTCCGCGTCTCCTCCCCATCAGGGGGAGGTGGCAGCACCGCCAGGCGCTGACGGAGGGGGTCAGACGGTAACCATCACGATCCCCGGCTCGTTCGGTCAGGTTCTTCCGTCCCACCACGCAGTAGAGGGGGACGCGCATCCGCTTCCGCGGATGCGCAGGGGGGCTCTAGCAGCGTGACGAGCCCGATTGAGCCTGCTGCCGCCCGGCGACCGGCCACGCGAAGCCAGAAGCTCCCCGTTCAGCCGTGCCTACGGGGTCGTCGCTGAGCCGTTGGCTCCGGCGCGTTCTTTGATCTTCTCGCTGGCGGTCACGAGGCCCTGTCCGGCCGCTCGCCGCACCTTGGCGGTGGAACGGTCGGCGGTGGTCGTGACGCGCTGGACGGTGTCGTTGCCGCGCGCCGAATCGAGCGTCGTCATGAGCTGGTCGTAGCGTTCGCGGCCAGCTCGGGCGCCGAGCACGAATCCGACGCCGAGACCTATTGCAAGACCTGTTCTGAACTTCATGATCGAGGATTCTCCCACATTCGGTGATCGGCCGTTCGCTCAGAAGGATTGGTGTGCCCCTCTGGTATCCTCCGCGCCGCTCGCCCCTTCGGCGGGCGTCTTCCGGGGTAGCTCAATTGGCAGAGCAGCGGACTGTTAATCCGTTTGTTGGGAGTTCGAGTCTCCCCCCCGGAGCC
>CAZONX010000012.1:0-34586 GCA_964581295.1 uncultured Acidimicrobiaceae bacterium | reverse complement strand
CGATCACCGAATCCTTCGAGGGCATCGAGTCCGAGGTCATCACGATCAACGGCGGGTTCATCGACCTCACGTCGAACGACGACGGCCTGAACGTGACCGATGGAACCTCGACGGCCTCGACCGGAACCGCCACCCGCGGTCCTGGGGACGAAACCGCCGGCGAGTATTACATCTACATCAATGGCGGGACGACGGTCATCACCATCGAATCGAGCGACATTGCCGATGGCGACGGGATCGACTCGAATGGCCATGTGGTCATGACGGGCGGTGTCGTCGCCATCAACGGACCGACCGATACTCGCAATAGTGCCGTCGACTCCAACGGAACCTTCGACGTGTCCGGCGGGCTGCTCATCGGCACGAACATCAACGGGAGGAACTCCGAAGGTGTGGGGGACGGCTCGACGCAGGCATCGATGTATCTCACGTCTGAGACAGTTGTCGATGCCGGAACGGTGATCCACATCCAGGACCTCGACGGCGCAGGCGTCGTCACGTTCGTCGCCGAGAACGAGTTCGATGTGATCATCTTCACCTCGAGTGATCTCGAGGCGGGGAGTGACTACGAGGTCTATCTGGGCGGTTCCGTCAGCGGAGACAGCACATCGGGCCTCTACGACGACTCTGCCTACACGGCGGGCGAGCTGGTAGGCACGGTCACCGCCAGCTTGTAGCCCTCACGGGCGTGCGTAGCCGGCACACCGCGAGGGGTGTGCCGGCTACGCAACCACGACCCAGCCTCCGGCGCCGGTGTGGCACGACGGATCAGGCCTGACTACCGGCGTAGACGAAAGCCGTCTCGGCGATCTCGAGTTCGCCGTCCGATGTTGTCACGATCACGAACGTGAGCGAACCCGGATACGTCCCGCCTGCGTGCGCTCCACGTGCCACGACATACCGGCCATCTCCCTCATCAACAAGGAGATACGGGTCGGAAACCCACACACCCTTCCCCGACGCCTCCAGATGGGCTGCGAGTTCGTCACTGGCGAGCCGCTGGTCCTCATAGCGGTGGTGACCCCCCATTGTGTACAGCTCTGCTACGGCACCCTCGCCGGCGTTGATCGCGTCCCCCCACGCGTCCGTCAACGCCGCCACATCGTCGGGGACTCCGGCGGCGTCGGCCTCTTGCAAGACCGCCGCCGCGGCCTCCGCCTCTGCGGCGAGCACATCACGCTCGGCAACGACCTCAGCCAATTGGGCTTCGGATTGAACGAGTTCCTGTTCGAGGGCCGCGTATTCATCAGACGTGGTCGGATCACTCGAGGAGCACCCGGCCACCACCAGCAGCAGCGCCACAGCGAACGGAACGATTCTCTTCCTCATGAAGGCCTCTTCCTTTCCAGCAAGACCTCTCTTGCTCGCTTCGGTTCCCCGGGTCATGGACGGACCGTCGACGAGCAACCCCGCCAAGCGGGCCATCCGGCTCTTCGTGCGATCCATGTCCACCTTCCCGAGCTGACGTCCCCACGGTGCACCCCGGACCTCAAGAGAACCCAAAGCCCGGCTCCGCTCGGGGTTATCGTCCGGGGATGATCGATCGCCGAACCCGTCGCGAGCCCCCGCCCTTTCGGAGCCTCGCCGTCAGACGAACCGAGGAAGTCTCTCCCCGCATGACGCGGGTGGTTCTGGGAGGGGAGGAGCTCGAGGGCTTCTCCGTCGACCAACCGGCCGCGAGTGTGCGGTTGCTCCTGCCATCCGCCTCCACGCTGGAGATACCAAGATGGAACGGGAACGAGTTCCTGCTCCGCGACGGAACCAGGCCCATCATCCGCACGTTCACGCCGCGGCGGGTCGATGGGGAGCCACTCGAGCTCCACCTCGATGTGATCCGCCATGGCTGGGGTGTCGCCTCGCAATGGGCAGGGTCCACACTCCCGGGGGACGCAGTTGCCGTGTCGGGGCCGGGTCAGGGATATCTCGCCGATTCCGACGCGACGGCATTTCTTCTCGTCGGCGACGAGACCGCGATTCCGGCGATCTGCCAGCTCCTCGAGCACCTACCGAGTGTTCCCATCTCCGTTCACGTGCTGGTGACACATCCGGACGCACAGGTCGACCTTCATCGGGACGTCGAAGTCACGTGGCACGTAGCCTCCGAGGTCACACCGAGCGATGACCCTCTCGAAGCTGCAGTCCGCTCGACCGACCTGACTGCGGGCATGCGCATTTGGGCCGCGGGTGAGGCAGCAGCAATGCAGCGCATCCGCAAGTACCTCTTCCGGGAGATCGACTTCCCACGGCGACACGCAAGCGTGCGCGGCTATTGGAAGCGGACCATCGCTTGACGTTGCGGCTGATGCGTTGCACCTCGGATCGGCAAGGGACCCCGACGCCGCATCTCGCGGTGTGAACTACCCGCTCGGGGGGCGGGGGATCAGCACTGATGTCCTGCGCGTGTATGCCCGGAATTCCTCGTCATCGCCCCACCGTTCCTCGGCTCGGGCCTCGAGCATCGGGATGCCGCTGACACGCGTAAGCAGCAGCGCCACGAACACGGGCGAGATCAGAACGATCCAGCGCCAGCCGGACAAGATGGGGACCGCCATGATGGCGATGCCGGTCCACAGCACGATCTCACCGAAGTAGTTGGGGTGGCGAGACCACGACCACAGGCCGGTCGTGATGAAGCGGCCCGTATTCGACGGGTCCTGCTTGAAGACCGACTTCTGCCGATCGGCCAGAGCTTCAATTGCGAAGCCGAGGATCCACACGACGATGCCCACGATCGCAATCCAGCCGATCGATTGGCGCTCGACGCTTGTGATGATCGCCAACGCTGCGGCGATGGTGAGCAGCACCCAGAGTCCCTGCAGCGTCCACGTCATGAAGAACCGCAGCGGGTCGATCTTGATCTCGTCGAAACGTCCATCACGGCCATCGCGTCGCACACGACGGAACAGGAACGAGCCGAGTCGCAGTGCCCACACGGCAACCATCGCCGCGGCGATCACGGCCCGAGCGTCGAGGTCGTCGCTGAGGCCGAGCGCAACGGCGGTCACCGCCAGGTAGGTGGCGCTTCCCGTGAGGTCGAAGTAGTGCTCCGTCTTCGCCAGGTTCGACGGAATGAACATCGCCCAGTTGATGACATAGGCGAGCAGGGCGCCAAGTCCGAACACCGCGAGCCAGCCGACCGTGGTGCTTCCGTCGCTGCCAGCGAGGGCGACGAGGACGCCGATCACCACGGAGACGACGATTCCAATGACAGATCTGCGGGTCTCAGCGTTCATGGGTAGACCATAGGATGCTGGGCGCATCGTCCGATTGGCCGATTGAGACCTCGAGTATGACGGGCGACCGACCGTGCGGTCGATCAGAACCGTGGCGGCACTTCTTGGGCGAAGGGTCAGCGCAGGCTGAAGAACTCCGGCTCCCCGTCGAAGCTGAACGACTCCTGCGAGTAGAGCTCGAGCCCTTCGACGTCTTCGCTTCTCACCGACCAGCACAGATTTCCGCTCACCGTTCCTCCCGGGAAGACCTCGGTGAACGCGTCGAGCTCATCCGGGACGACGCCACACGCGTCTTCGCCTGTGTACGCGACCGCCAGCGGACCGACCACGTTGAACGACGTCGACACAACGAGCAGGTCTGAGGTCTTACCCTCGTAAGTTGCCTCGATCCCCACGAGGAAGAACTGGCGGCCGTCGTCGGGTGGATCGTTGAACGTGTTCTCGGCAAGCACAGTTGCAGTGGCGTCCTCGACGACTCCCGTGACCGTGATATCCCATTCGCCGACGGTGACCGTCGTTCCACCAGGGTGGGGGTTGCCCCGGGAACCGACCGGGCCACTTGGAGCGACTGCCACAGGCGTCGGATAGTCGACCTCAATCGGGGTGTCGGACGCCGCTGGGGCGAACACGACGCGATCGCTCAAGGACGCGAACTCGTCGACGAGGAGGAGTAGATCTTCGGCGTCGCCGTCGGCAACCTCCCAGCAGAGATTCCCTTCGACCGTTCCGCCGGGAAACACATCGCGGAACTGGTCGAACTCATCCGGAACCACGCCGCAATACGCCGAGGAGTCGTAGGCGACAGCCGACGGACCCACCACCGAAAACGACAGTTCACTGAGCAGCGGTGTTGCCTCGTCACCAGAGTTCGCCACAGCGACACGCCAGAAGACAAACCGATTCCCAGGCGCAGGTAGCTCGTTGAACTCGTTCTCCGCGAGCACCAAATCCGTTGCATTCGGGACCATGCCAAGCACGACCGCGTCGACGCTGCCGATCGTCGCCCATGTTCCCGCCGGGACCGGGTCGTCCACGGTGCCGACGGCCGGTGGCTCGGTCGTGGTCGTGGTGGTGGCGGTGGCCTCCGTGGTTGTCGTCGCTTCGGCTGAGGTGGTCGTCGGAGCAGTGGTCGTCGTCGCGTCGGGTGCCGTCTCCTTGATGGCATTCCCGGCGGTGGATGTTGTGTCTTCCGATCCGGAACTACACGCCGAGACCATCAACAGCACGGCTGCCGCCGTCACGAGAACCTTGCGCATGCGTCTTCCCATCCCTTGGCTTTCGTGCTGAGTCCTTCGACATCACTTATCTGCTCGAGGTCCCGGCAATGCAGGGACGCCTCGGCGGAAGATACCCGCGCACACTGATCGACCGGCCGCCATCGGACTACGGCTACGCCTCTTGGCGGGTCGGGGAGATCACCACGTCGCGGATATTCACATTCTGCGGCTGGGAGTACATGAAGACCGCCGTTCGGGCGATGTCGTCGGCCGCCAGGGATCCATCGATTGAATCAACCCACTCCTGGTAGCCGTCGACGATCTCTTGGGAGGTGGTGTGGCTGAGCAGTTCCGTGTCGACGGCGCCGGGGCAGAGGGCCATCACGCGAACGCCCAAGTCGGCGACTTCCTCACGCACGGTCTCAGAGATCGCGGACGCCGCGAACTTCGTTCCCGAGTACGCCGCGTGGTTCGGGACCGCCTTCTTGCCGGCGACCGAACTGATGTTGATGATCGTGCCGTGACGGCGAGACTTCATGTCGCCGAGCACCGCTTGCATGCCGTTGAGCAGGCCGATGACGTTGACGTCGAACATGGTCTGCCATTCGGCGGGATCCTGCGTGTCGACCTGGCCCAGCTGCATCAGCCCGGCGTTGTTCACCAGGCAATCAACCGGTCCGTACTCGTCCTCCGCCTCGGCGATGGCGGCGCGCAACGCATCCGCATCGGTCACGTCGACCTTGCGACACAGAGCGTTCGGCAGGTCGAGCGCCTCGATCATCTCGACGCGGCGCGCAACCAGCAGCAGCGGATGCCCGGCTTCGGAGAACCGTTGGGCAACAGCAGCTCCGATGCCTGAGCTGGCACCCGTGATAGCAACAAGTGGTTTGTCGAGAGCAGCCATTGTTTTCTCCATTCAGATTGCAGCCGATGAAGGCCCCGGAAGACCGGAAGCGATCGTGTCTTCCGTGTCGGGTTCGTGCGGAACGACCCGGGCGCAGCGTATCACCCGCCCGGATGCCGCAAGTTGCCCGAGGATTCCCAGCGCCGGGGTCGCGGTCTTCGGTTCAGTCCAGGTGGTGACCGTGCCAACGCGCACGTGTCGGAGGCTGTGGAATCGCACGAATCCACCGGAGATTGTTCTCACAGCGCCCGGATCCCGCGGGAAGGTTCGGTCCTGTCTGCTGATGCAAAGAGGCAGACTTCGGAATAGGCCAGCTGATGCGGAGAAGCAGTCTTCGTAAGGAATCCCGATGCCCGGCGGAACTCTGGCTCGATCGCCACCTTGTTGTCTGCCGACGGTCACCGTCCCCGGAGTGAATACAAATCCTCCCGAACAGCCAGCGTTCGCGCAAATGCACTTCGGGCGTGCGTCACCGCATGCGTGGCTGTGTGCTCCGCAATGCGCTGCCAGGGAGATGTCACGGCCCCTACGCCCAGAGCGTTGTGCTCCACTTGGCCATTGTCGATGAGATCTCCGGGTAGATGCCCACGACCATGGTCAGTCCGATCACGATCGCAACGACCGCTCCCACCTTGTCGACGTGGTCGGTCCAGCGACGCGCCAACGCTCCGATTCCTACCCCGACGGCCAGCCCGACGATGATGACACCAATCAGGAACATGGCGAGACCTCCGAAGGCGGCAAACGGATCCTGCTGTGCTGTGGTGAGTGCCAACCCCAGCTCGGGGCCGACGCACGGTTGCCATGCCCGCCCTGCGCCGATCCCGACGATCGCAACCGGGGCATAGGTCGGTCCAAACCGCCACCACAGGCTCCCACCGATGAGGAACGCAACGCCGGCAAGCCACACCGGTGGCACGATCCACCCGGCGACGGCGATCCAGGCGGTGAACACCACCGATCCGGCGAAGACGCCCAGGATCGCGGCCTTGCGAGTCCCGAGACCGAGGGCGATGGCAGGGAGGACCAGTATCCAGGAGCAGGGCAACAGCGCCTGTGTGAGGCCTTCCGCGAATGCTGCGATCATCCCAGCAGGGTGGCGACGGCTTCGTTCAGTTCCTCGTAGGCGCCCTCGCCGATGTGGTCGAAGCGGATGGTGCCGTCGCGATCGAGCACGTAGGTGCGCGGCCAGTAGGCGGGGCTGTTCTGCCAGTGGAAGAACGTGCGCTTGGCCGTGTCGAGCGCGATCGGCCAGGTGACCCCCAACTTGTCGGCTGCCGCAGCGATCGCCTCGGGGTCCTTTTCGTAGTCGAACTCGGGAGAGTGGATCCCGACAATCTCGAACTCGTCCCCCTGGTACTCGGCATAGAGAGCACCGAGATTGTCGAGCGTTGCCTTGCAGTTGTGACAGCCGAACGTCCAGAACTGCACCACGACGACATTGCCCCGCAGATCATCGAGCGATTCGATGTCGGCCTGGAGCCAACCGTCGATCTCATGCAGCTCAGGCGCGGGTCCGAGGTCGGGGAGCAGCTCCACGGCAGTCGTGTCGTCGGTCACCGGATCGGTCGCAACCGCATCGGTGGCCGACTGGGTGGTCGTCGGCGCTGTCGTGGTTGGTGGCGTGTCGGCCGGGTCGGCGGTGCCGCAGGCCGCTGCGACCAAGAGCACCAACACGGGGAGAACAGTGAGCGGTTTCATCTGTTGGCCAGCCTACGAACGCGCCACGCCTGACGCCGCTTAACAATTGAGGAACAGCAGGCGCTTCACACCGCTCGTTCGCGTGCCCTTGTGCGTCGCCATCGCACCGAGCTACCAGGGGATGGGTTCGCCATCCTTGAAGAACTGTCCGGTCCACTCCCATGGCAATCGAAGCGTCTTCATCAGCCCGTCTGCCGCCTCGTCGGCGGTGTAGGGAGCCTCGGGTCCGCCGAGGTCGGTTCGCACCCACCCCGGGTCGAAAGCGTTCACAGAAATCACGCAGGCAAGCTCGCGTGCCTGGAGCATGGTCATGCCGTTGACGGCCCATTTGCTCAGCCGATACGACGCGATGCCCGGCTCGGCGAGTCCGTCGATCGTTCCGGCGCCGGAGCCGACGTTGATGATGCGAGGCTCATTGCCGGATCGCAGGAGCGGGATCAGCGCCCGACTGATCCTGAATGGGGCGAGAAGGTTGACTTCGAGTGACGCCTCCAGGATGCCATCGAGCTCATCCATGGGGCCGTGGGCGCGGTGCAGCATCACTCCGGCATTGTGTATCACGATGTCGAGCGCTCCCCACTGCTCGCCCACACGCTTGGCGATGATCGCGGGGGTCTCTTGGGCGGCGAGATCGAACGGGAGGCTATCGAACGAACCCGGGTCTTGCTTCGACAGTTCAACGGTCGCTCGTTCGAGTCGAAAGCTGTCTCTGGCAACACCCAGGACGCAAGCGCCAGCGCCAACCAGGCAATGCGCCGCCGCGAGACCGAGGCCTCTCGACGCACCCGTCAATAGAACCCGCACGCCGTCGAATTCATGAACCATGGTGTCGACTGTGGGAACGTCGATGCACACCCGGATCGAAGCGCCTCGAGCATTCGCCCGGCGGTGTCGGTGCTGTCTCGGCTCCGCAATGGATGAGGGCTCCCGGGCCGAGGCCATCGCTACGCTGGCGGTCGTGGCTGACGGAGATACCCCCCAGGTCGATCGGCGCACGTTCCTGCGCTCCTACTGGCAGCCGCCGCGAGCCCACGGTGAGATCATCGAGGATCGAAGCGTCAGCTTCCTCGAGTTGTTCTACGACCTCGTCTATGTGGTCGTCATCGCTCAGGCCGCACACCACCTTGCCGAGCACGTCACATGGCGGGGCGCAGCCGAGTTCGCCGTCGTGTTCGGCATGATCTGGTTGGCTTGGATGAACGGAACGGTCTACTACGACCTCCACGGCCGCGAGGACGGTCGCACCCGAACGTTCGTGTTCATCCAGATGGGGCTCCTCGCTCTCCTCGCAGTGTTCACGGCCGACGCTGTCGGCGCCGACGGGCCCGCCTTCGCCGCGGTATACGCCATCTATTTCGCCGTGTTCACGTGGCTTTGGTACACCGTGCGGAGGCAGGACGACGAGCGCTACGAGCCCCTGACTCGGAGATACCTGTTCGGCATGATCGTGTCGACCATCGTGATCGCCGCCACCGCATTCATGGGCGAAGAGTTGCGTCTGATCATCTGGGCGCTGTTCGTCGTTGGCTGGGTCGTTGGCAACATCGTCCTGGTGCGTCTCCAAGACGGGAACGCGGAACTCGAGTTCAACGTCACCGAGTCGATGGTCGAGCGAGCCGGTCTGTTCACGATCATCGTGCTTGGGGAGGTTGTCGTCGGCGTGGTGACGGGCATCTCCGATTCGGAGCGAACCACCATCGTGATTGTGACCGGCATGATCGGATTGGCAATCGGGATTGCCTACTGGTGGACGTACTTCGACTTCGTGGGCGGACGCGCCGTCCGTGCGGGCCGGGGCTACGGTGCTCAGTGGATGATGGGGCATCTTCCGGCCGCAATGGCGATCGCTGCGAGCGGTGCAGCCATGGTGAGCCTGATCGAGCATGCCGCCGACGACCGAACACCGGCGCCGACGGCATGGTTGCTGTCGGGCGCGGTGGCCCTCGGATTGCTCGCTCTCGTGGCGATCAGCTCAGCCCTCGCTGACGCCGAGCGGATCCCGCTGGTATACGGGCCGCTGAGGATCGCGCTCGTCGTGGCGGCGGTGGCTGCGATCGGTCTCGGGGCCGTTCGCCCCACACCGTGGTTGTTTGCTTTGCTCCTGGTCGCAGTCCTTTCGGCCGTCTGGTTCTTCGCGATCAAGCTATGGGTCTTGCGGACCGAGCCCGGGGAGCCCATACCCAGCCTCGATTAGAAGGGCCGGGTCTCAGAACGGCTTCACCCGCGGCCGCTCGTCGGTCGCAGCCCATCTTGCGATTCCCCGGTGCCCTGGGACGGGCGCGATCGGTTGTCGGATAAATCGTCGGCGGGGAGTGCTTCAGGAATTCGATGCTGATGCCGATGTCTGGGGGGTGATGAGGATCTCGGCGTGATTGCCCCCGACGACCAACGCATTGCGCACCTACAGGACAAGGTCGACTCCCTCGACCGATGCACGACCGATCTGCGCCGTTCCGTCGAAGCGCTGAATCGCCTCATCGACGAACTCCGGCTGGACCAGCTCAGGACAGCGGTCGGTGCCGGCGCCTATTCATCGGCGCCCAGCGACTAACCGTTCTTGCGTAGATAGTGGAAGCGGGCTTCCCATAGTTACGCAAGAACCGGGGGGTGAGACGCGTCCATGCCGACAAGCCGTCGGCGAGGCCGGTTCGTGGCACGACCCGCCGGGCCTGCGGTGGCGCTCAGCGGGTCGTGCGGATTGCGGGCGGAACTAGCGGATGAAACGGATCGTGAGCGGGTACCGGTAGTGCTCACCAGCCGACGCCTTCACGGCTGCAACGATTACCAGAACGAACCAGGTCACGAAGACCGCCGGCAGGAGCAGGAGTCCGATCAGCAGGATGATCAGGAGCGCCGAGGCGATGCCGTAGATCAGGAACGAGATGTTGAAGTTCAACGCCTCCTTCGCCTGCTCGTCGACATACGGTTCGTCCCGCTTGAACAGCCAGACCAGGAACGGTCCGACGAGTGACGGGACTCCAAGGAACATTCCGAATGCCGACAGGTGGCTGAGTGCAGCCCAGCCCTTCTCGTCGCTGGCGATCGTCGACTCGGGTTCGAGAATCGTGGGTTGTGTGGTGGTCATGAGTGGTGTCTCCCTCTGTTGACTTCCAGTGACCCCATCGTGCGCCCGCGCGGCCGAGAGCGGTATCGGGTATCCCCCTACCGCGACCCTGAGCGACCCTGAGCGACCCTGAGGGCGCGGCGAGGCGCCTGGAAACGTTTGTGGTACGTTCTCGAGATATGACAGTCGACGACCTCAGTCGGGTTATCCGTCGCTCGTGGGCGGCCGATACGAGCGATGACCCCGACGAGTGGAGCCCTGAGAACCCGTCGCGCGGCCAGTGCGCGGTCACGGCGATGGTCGTTCGCGACCACCTCGGTGGGGAGATCGTGATCGCTCCGGTACTTCGCGACGGCGAACCTGTCGAGGCTCACGCGTGGAACGTGCTGTCGGACGGGCAAGTCATCGACCTCACAGCAGATCAGTTCGGCGACGAATTCGAGCTTGGCGAGCCGGTCGACCGAGTTCCCGTCGTTGACAACACTGGAATCGATCGACACCAACTGTTGGCCGATCGCGTCGGCGTTCTGCTGCGCCGCCGGTGAGCGTCTCGTGCTCCGCACTGCGCTGCACCGGCAGTAGGGCTTGTCGAAGCCTGCAGTAGGCTCCCATCTCAGCCGAGGGATTGGGCAATGGGCAGCGAACAGGACGACCGTTCACTAGAGGCCCATTGCATCCCGCCTGCTTCGCTACGAGCAGCGCACCTCGTTTGCGGTGTTCGCTACTTTCGCGTTTCGCGACAAGGTGGAGATAGATGAATGGGCAGCGACGATGAAGGTCACCGAACATCTTGCGAACGCCGACGGACCATTGTTCAGTTTCGAGATCATTCCCCCGAAGCGTGGCGGTGACCTGGCTAGCTTGCTCGGATTGATTGAGGATCTAGCGGCGCATCGGCCACCGTTCATCGATATCACGAGCCACGCCGCCGAAGTTGTCTATGACGAAGGGCCGGCCGGGCCGCGGCGTCGGGTGACGCGGAAACGACCCGGGACGCTGGGGATTTGTGCGCTGATACAGAACAAGCTGAACATCGATGCAGTGCCGCACATCCTGTGTGAAGGATTCACGAGGGAGGAGACGGAGGACTTCCTCATCGAATCGCATTATCTGGGGATTGACAATGTGTTCGCGATCCGGGGGGACACGGCTGAGCACAACAAACCGCTCGATGGTGGGCGCAGCCGCAATGCATACGCGAGTGACCTGGTTGGTCAGATCGCCGCGATGAATCGGGGCCGGTTTCTCGAGGATCTCGTGGATGCTTCTCCAACCGAGTTCTGCATTGGCGCAGCCGGATATCCGGAAAAACACGTCGAAGCTCCGAGCTTCGAGGCGGATGTCGCCCGAGCGAAAGACAAAGTTGACGCCGGCGCGGAGTACGTCGTGACTCAGATGTTCTTCGACAATCGCCGCTACTTCTCGTTCGTCGAGGCGTGCCGGGCTGGCGGGGTTGCGGTGCCGATCATTCCCGGCGTACGAATTCTGACTAATCCGCGCCAGCTCGTATCGATACCGCGGGCGTTCCATTGCGAGATCCCGGAGCCGCTGGCCCTTGAGATCTCCACACGACCGGAACACGTGCGGGATATCGGCGTGGCCTGGGCAGTCGACCAGGTGACCGAGCTTCTCGAAGCCGGTGTCCCGTCGGTTCACTTCTTTGTCATGGCGAGTTCCCGCGCCGTCAACGCAGTGCTGACGCAGGTCGATCGCTGATCATCGAGCAGGGTCTCGATTGACGTGCGCTTCGTTCTCGCCTCGTGCAGCCGGTTGTGACGAGACCAACCGAAGACCTCGACAAGCACCCTCGACGGGCTCGGGATTGCCTCACCCACTTGGCCCGGGCATGGAAGCACGAAGACGATGATCCGGCACGGAGTGCCGTGGCCGGTCGAAGGGAGCCGCCATCGAGAAGATCGCGGCTCCCTTCACATGTCAATTGCCTAGGCGATCTGCGGGTGTCTTCCCGAGAACCGCGAAAGGTTCGATCTGCCCGGCGCTACGAGAGCAGCGTGGCCTCGATGGTGATCTCGACGTTGCCGACCAGCGCATTGCTGACCGGACAACCGACCTTCGCTTGCTCGGCGAGCTCGGCGAACGTTTCCGAGTCGATCCCGGGCACCTGACCGACCACCGAAAGGGCCATCGTCGTGATGCGCATTCCGGCATCGGTCTTCGCGAACGTCGACACGCCGGTGGTGTCGAGCTGCGTAGCCACATGGCCGGCACCGGCGAGGATGTTGCTGAACGCCATCGAGTAGCACGCGGCGTGTGCTGCGGCGATCAGTTCTTCGGGGCTCGTCTTGCCGTTGGCGGCTTCCGTTCGGCTCGCCCAGCTGACGGGCAGGGGACCGGCCGCGCCAGATGAGTCGAGTGACGCGGTGCCTGATCCGTTGAACAGATCGCCGTTCCACGTTGCGGTGCCTTTGCTCTTCACGAGCACTCCTTGGGTCGGGGATGCAATTGTCGCCCAAACCAGCGGCCTAAGGAAGTCGATTGTCTGAAATCCGTCGTGCGGCGGTCATCAACGGCGAGTCGGTACGATCGGTCGATGAACACCGTGGCTCGACTCGACGACCTGCGCCCCAATCGTCGGCGCTCCGCGGTGTTCGCAGACCAGGTCGATGCGGTCGTTGCCCGAAGCGTTGACGAAGTGGTCCCTGCCATCCGAAGCATCGAACGAGCGGCGGCCGATGGGCTCTGGGCGGTGGGGTACATCGGCTACGCCGCCGCTCCCGCGTTCGACGCGAAGTTGTCCGTTCGGCTCCGCCGTTCCGATGCGTTCCACTGCGAGCTCCCGCTCGTCTGGTTTGGCCTGTTCGAGACACGGACACTCAACCCGGATCCGACCCGGTGCCTCGGCGATTACCGCGTGTCCGACTGGCGTTGGATCGAGGCGCGACCGGCCTACGAGAAGGCCGTCGATGCGATCCGGCGGTACATCGCGGACGGAGACACCTATCAGGTGAACTACACGACTCGGTTGCGCGCCGAATTCGAAGGCGACCCGCTGGCGTTCTATCACGACCTGGCTACCGCGCAATCCGGCGGGTACGGTGCCTACCTGGATACGGGGCGATTCAGTATTGCCAGCGCCTCACCGGAGCTCTTCTTCAATCGCTATCCCACTGACCGGGGGAGCGACCGGATCGTCACCCGGCCGATGAAGGGTACGGCGCCGCGGGGCCGCTGGGCATCTGAGGACCGCGAGCGGCATCGCGACCTCGAGCGCTCCGAGAAGGACCGAGCCGAGAACCTCATCATCGTCGACCTTCTTCGAAACGATCTCGGCCGTGTCGCCGACTTCGGGACCGTCGAGGTCGAGCGGCTCATGGCAATCGAGCGCTACGACACGCTCTGGCAGATGACGTCAACCATTGCTGCCGACATCAACCCGGACACGTCGCTCGTAGATGTGCTCGCCGCTGTGTTCCCGTGCGGGTCCGTGACCGGCGCTCCGAAGGTGCGTTCGATGGAGATCATTCGCGATCTCGAAACGGAGCCACGCGGCGTCTACACCGGTGCGATCGGATTCGTCGCCCCTGTGGGAGCGCCAGGACCCCGAGCGTCATTCAGCGTTGGCATCCGAACCGTCGTCATCGACAGTTCGTCAGGCGAGGCCGAGTACGGCGTGGGGGGAGGGATCACCTTCGATTCGGATCCGGGAGCGGAATTCGACGAAGCGGCCCTCAAGTCCCGTGTGCTCTCCTACGGGCCATCGCACTTTGAGCTGCTCGAGACGATGCGCTGGAGTCCGACTGCCGGTTGGTACTGGCGAGATCTCCACGTCGAGCGGCTCATGGATTCTGCCGACTACTTCGGCGTGCCGGTCGACCGGGCGGCGCTCATCGCGAGGCTCGACGCTGCCGTCGAAGGGGGTGGCGAATCCCAGGTACGCCTCACCATTGACCGTCTCGGCCGGGTCGGCGTGGTGCTCAAGCCGCACGTGGAGATGGACCGACCGTCGGTCACTGTCGCGATCGATCCGGAACCGGTGGATACATCCGATCCATTCCTGTTCCACAAGACGACGCGGCGCGAGGTGTATGAAGAGCGGGCGGCTCGGCATCCGTCGGCCGATGACGTGCTCCTGGTCAACGCGGACGGCGAACTCACCGAATCGACGATCGCGAATATCGCGGTGAAGCTCGACGGTCGATGGTGTACCCCACCGGTCGAGTCGGGCTGCCTTCCCGGTGTGTATCGCCGGGTACTTCTCGATGAGGGGACGCTGATGGAGCAACCAGTGCGGGTCAGCGATCTCGATCGCTGCGAAGGGCTGGCCCTCATCAATTCGGTGCGCTTGTGGCGTCAGGCTTTCCTTGTCCCGAGCGAGTGACCGCACCGGCAAGAACCGCGAGAACGAACCCTTGAGGACGAGTCGCCACAACGAGTGGCACCAACCTGATGGGCGGGTACGTCTAGATGGAAATGGATTCGACCGGTTCGCTCCGGCCGCTCTTGCCGATTAGGGCTGCCGCGATCACGTACAAGCAGGCGAGCAGTGCGAACGAGGCTGCGTATCCGCCGCTCTGGTCACGCAGCACGCCGACGAGCACCGGCCCGGCGGCCGCCACCAATACCACGCCCGACCACTGCGTGCCCATCGTTGCACCGAACGTGGACCCCGAGTACCAGTCGCTCATGACCATTGAGCGCAGCGGGAAGAGAGCCCCGAACGCCAAACCGAACAGGAAGAAGTGCCCGACCATCTGCCACGACGTCGTGCCGTCAACCATCAGCAAGACGCTCACGGCGACGATCAACGCGATGGCCGCTTGTACTCGCGTTGCTCCGAATCTGACCGCCATCCTGGGTGCGATCCACCGGCCAGGCAGGCTCAACGCCGATGCCGCTGCCGCCCAGAATGCGACCGCTGTCAATGAGAAGCCGGTCTCTTCGAAGCGTGCCACACGGTGGGCGATGACACCCTGCGTCGAGAGGAGTACCAGCATCAACGCCGCGGTGTAGAGGACGAATCGGCGATCCCGCACGAGGGACGTCAACGACCTTCGGCCACCGTGCGAGTCGCTGTGCGCTGGTTGGTCCTTCGATGGTGGGAGAGCGAAGACGGCGGTCGACACGCCCACCACGAGTAGCAACGCTCCCATTGACGAGACCGTCCATCGCCATCCGATCGTGTCCACGAGGAGCGCAATCAGCGGGATGAACACAATGCCGGCCAGGCCACCGATCACCGTGATCGTCGCCAGTGTCGCAGCGCGGTTGGTGGGCGGCGACCATCGGTCGATCGCCACGTACGCCGGTTCGTAGTAGATCATGGACTGGGCTGGACCGATCAGGAGCCACCACGCGGCAACGACCTGCCACGGCTCGGTTGAGACGGAGAATGCGACCAACCCGGCGAATCCGAGCACCGCCCCGACGCCGACGATGGTGCGTACGCCGTGCCGATCGGCGAACCGCCCCACGGGCAATGCAAGGAGCCCGCCGACGAAGACGGCGCCGCCATAGGCAAGAGAGAGCGCCGTCTTCGAGAACTCGGCGCCGGCAGCCTCATCGGTGGCATAGACGGAGAACCCGTAGAGGATGATGCCGAATCCGACCATGATCGTCGTCGACAACGGGACTACCCACCTCCGGCTGGGGTACGCACCATCGGAGGAGTCGCTCATACGGCATCCTACGATCGCTGTCCCGGTCCACCGTGTGGTTCCGCCCACCGGCAACGGCGCCCTATCCCGCGTACCCAGGGTTCGCACCGTCATATGCGACGTCGTGAGCCCACAGAATGGGGGGGGCGATCGCGCCGATTCGTTCTGTGGGCTGGGAACGTCAAATAGGGCGTGGCGAACCCTGGGTACGTGAGGAGGGGACTGGGATTGTCCCTACGATTGCCGGCCGTTCGTGCCGATAGAAGCCTCGTGACCGTCTCGTTTCCACCACGACCGGGGCTCGCCGGCGTGTCCTCCCATGAACGCCTCTGACCCTCGTTTCGCTCAGCGAGCGTTTGAGCGCGTCGGTGTGTCGCTCCCAGCCGAACCATTGGAGAGGATCGGACGGGTCTGGCATCGTGTCCGCCCCGGAGTTGCTCCAGCGGCTGTCGCCGGCCGTTCGTTCCTGGGCCGAGGGCGAGCGAACGACTCACTGGAAGCGCTTGTGACCGCCGAGCGGCTGCAACTGCAGCACGAATCGACGATTGCGGCGTGTTCGCGGGCCTTGTTGATGTCGGACGATGAATCCGCTGTCGACTTTGTTCTACGACAGCTAACGGTTGCGATCCGCGCTCAGAGCGTGTGGGCCGCCCGAAACGTTGCAGATCCCGAGTGCGGTGTGATGGCTGAGGTGGTGCACGAGCCGGCCCACGACGACGATCCCGAACGCGTGAGTCGCAAGCGGTGGTTCGACCACCGCGTCGGCGCAATCGAGTGTCCACGTCTGGAATACGCTCTTCTGCCGGCCCTTCACACCCAACTCGAGCGTGGAGCGCCCGCGATCGTCGTCCCGGCGACGCTTCCACCGGAACAGCGTCGGATCTACGGACCGGATCCCTGCCCGTCCGAGTTGTACATTCCGATCATGGTGGGTGACCACTGGCTTGGGATGATCGGGCTTGGCGACGACACCGGAGATCGCGAATGGGCCTCCGACGAGATGGTGTTGCTGGCGGCGGTCGCGGAGCTGATTGGTGCATTCTGGGAGAGGAACGATGTCCGCGAACGCCTCGAGGACCTGGTCCGCTCGAAGGACCAGTTCGTCGCTTCGGTTAGCCACGAGCTGCGCACGCCGCTGACCAGCGTTGTGGGACTCTCACAGGAGTTGAGGGACCGCCACGACGAGTTTGCCGAAGAAGAGGTTGTGGCGCTCATGGCGGTGATCGCCGAACAGAGCGCCGAAGTAGCCGACATCATCGACGACCTGCTCGTCGCCGCACGGGCCGACATCGGCACGCTCGTGGTGAAACCGGTTTCGGTGGATATGGCCGAGGTACTCGCCAGCATCATGCGGACCGACCTTGTGAGCGACTTCGCATCGGTCGAGATCGACGGGTCATCGATCGCTCCGCTTGCCGACCCCATGCGCGTGCGACAGATCCTGCGCAATCTGATTGGGAACGCGGCGCGCTACGGCGGCACGATTCTGCGAGTCACCACAGAGACAGAAGACTCGGAGGCGGTGATTGCGGTGGCCGACAACGGAGATGGCGTGAGCGAGGATCTGGCTGAGGCGATCTTCGAGCCCTACGCCAGGGCACGCTCGGCGCGGACGCAGCCTTCATCGGTCGGGCTGGGTCTTGCGGTGGCACGGGACCTTGCCCGCCTGATGGGCGGCGACATCGCGTACCGGCGTGTCGCCGGCTGGACCGAGTTTGTGCTCACGCTGCCGCTTGTCGAAGACGAGCCGCAGAGCGAGTCCGATCAAGTTCCCGCCCACTCTTCAGCCGACGTGCTGGTCGACGAGAATGACGTTCCCGCCGGGGTCGATGAGCGTGAAGCTGGCGGAACCCTCCGATGAACCGCCGGTGGTGTCGTTGGTCACTTCCAGGCCCTTCGCCTTCAATTGAGCGCTCAGCTCGCGCACGTCGGTGAAGCCTTCGAGCGATTCGCCAACACCGAACCATCCGGGATTGAACGTGAGAATGATCGTTTCGAACATGGCATGGAACAGTCCGATGACATGGGACTGGTTCGCCATGATCGTCCCCGTCTCGCCCTCCCCTCCCACGATCTCGAATCCCAGCTTCGAGTGGAAGCTACGCGATGCCCCCATGTCCTCGATCGCCAGGCTGATCGAGAAAGCTCCCAGTTCCATGTTCCGCTCCCATTCGGTGGATGCCCTACAACGCTACCGATGAGAATCCGCGGCTGCCGGCTGGATCCGGTGGGTCGCCCCGCTTCGATCGGATCGCCCACGGCGATTGGCTACCGTCATCACGTGGCCTCGACCAAGGAGGCGAGATGACGACCGCACGAGATCCCAGATACGACATCCTGTTCGAACCGGTGCCGATCGGTCCGGTGACGGCGCGCAACCGCTTCTTCCAGGTTCCGCAATGCAACGGCATGGGATATCGGGACCCGTCGGCGCTCGCGGCGATGCGTGGCATCAAGGCCGAAGGCGGCTGGGCAGTGGTCGCAACCGAGGAGACGGAGATCCATCCATCGTCGGAGGCCTCGCCCTACGTCGAGGGACGCATCTGGGACGATCGCGATATCCCGGCGCACGTCCTGGCCACCGACGCCATCCACGAGCATGGATCTCTTGCGGCGATTGAGCTCGTCTACGGCGGCATGTCGGTCAACAACATGTACACGCGGATTCCGCCGATGGGTCCTTCGCACCGGCCCACCACCGGCGACCTGTATCCGATCCAGGCACGCCGGATGGACAAGACCGACATCGCCAACCTGCGGCGCTGGCACCGGCAAGCCACGGTGCGCGCCATCGAAGCCGGCTACGACATCGTCTACGTGTACGCCGGGCACAACCTCTCCACTCTCCAACACTTCCTGTCGCCTCGCTACAACGATCGCACCGACGAATACGGTGGCTCTCTCGGCAACCGCGCTCGCTTGCTCCGCGAGGTACTCGAGGACACGCTCGAGGCCGTGGACGGTCGGGCCGCGGTCGCCTGCCGGATCGTCGTCGACGAACTCGTGGGTGACGCTGGCTTCACCCGCGACGACATGGTTGGCGTCCTCGAGATGCTCGGTGAGCATCCCGATGTGTGGGACTTCATGGTCGGCGCGTGGCCCGACGATTCGGTGACGTCGAGGTTCGGACGCGAGAGTCAGCGAGAAGATCTGATCCGGGGGCTGAAGGAGCTGACGACGAAACCGGTCGTTGGGGTGGGGCGGTTTACCTCGCCGGACACCATGGCTCGGCTGATCCGCCAGGGCGTACTCGACTTCGTTGGTGCAGCCCGCCCGTCGATCGCAGATCCGTTCCTCCCAAACAAGATCAGAGATGGTCGGATCGAAGACATACGCGAGTGCATCGGCTGCAACATCTGCGTTGCCGGCGACTTCACGATGACACCGATCCGCTGCACACAGAATCCGTCGATGGGCGAGGAGTGGCGGCGCGGGTGGCACCCCGAGTCAATGCGGCCCAAAGAGGCAAGCGGCAAGGTCCTGGTGGTGGGCGGTGGCCCGTCTGGGCTCGAGGCCGCGATGTCCGCCGGGCGACGCGGCTACGACGTGGTGCTCGTCGAGGCCTCACGAGAACTTGGCGGACGCGTCGCGAAGGAGGCCCGCCTCCCGGGCCTCGCTGAGTGGATCCGAGTACTCGACTATCGGCGAACTCAAATCGACCGCATGAAGAACGTCGACTACTACTTCGAGAGTGCCATGACCGCCGATGAGATCCTCAGCTACGACTTCAACCACATTGCGGTAGCGACAGGTGCGACATGGCGAACCGACGGAGTCGGACACTGGCACACTCACCCGATCGCGGGCGACGGCCCGCTGACGGTGTTGACACCCGACGATTTGATGGCAGGGCTTCGACCCGACGGCGAGCGGATCGTGGTCTTCGACGACGACCACTACTACCTCGGCGGCTCCATGGCCGAGGTGTTGGTTGGCGAAGGCTATTCGGTGGTTCTGGTCACGCCGGAACCCGAAGCATCGGCATGGACGCACAAGACGATGGAACAGCATCGAATACAGGCGCAGTTGCTGGAACTCGGTGTCGAGATCGTCGTCGCTCACGCCGTGGACCGAGTGGTTCCCGGCGGTGTCGTTCTGACCTGTGCCTACACCTCGCGTGAGAGCACGCGCGACTGCGATGCCGCCGTGTTCGTTACGAGTCGCCTGCCGAACGAGTCTCTCGCCGTCGATCTGCTCGACCGAAGCGAGGAGTGGGACGCACGCGGAGTGAAGACCGTGCGAGCCATCGGCGATGCGTTCAGTCCGGGAAGCATCGCAGCGGCGGTGTGGGACGGTCGACGCTTCGCCGAAGACATCGACCGGATCGAGCAGGACGCGCCCTTCCCTCGCAACATCGCGGCCCTCTGACCGCAGGACCGTTGCGAGTGGACGCCGGGCTATTCCATCGGTTCGGGCGGGAGTACGTGCACGGTGCCGGGAGCAGCTGTGTCGAGAGACTCGGAACGCCGACGCAGCCAGCGCATACCGGCAGCCACGAGTCGATCCGACATGTCCGGGCGCACCGGCGCTCCGTCGTCGCGAGCCCACCACCACGCGTTGCCAAGAGCGACCGTAACCACCGCCGTGAACGACCGGAGCGCCACGTAGAGAGCAACCAGCGACGCAACGAACACGGCCGGGCTCGCGTCGAGCGTGATCAGCACGACGAAGACGACGAATGCCGCGGTGCCGAACGCCGCGTGTCCGATCACCCGGTCTCGCTGCCCTTGCTCTCGTTCGGCGCGGCTCGCGGCAGCTTGGGCACCTCGGAACGTGCGGTCGAGCGACGAGGCGAGTACCCGACGACTCGCCGGTTGCTCGGGTCCTTCCGCGATGTCGAGGCGCCACGGATGACGCGGGTGACCGGCGACACGGCGAATGCGATATCTGCCGCTCGTCGCGCCGTCTGCACCCTGTTGCCATTTGAGATTGGCCATGCGAGCCTCGAACACAATGTATCAGATGTTCCAATAGCTGGAAGGAAGCGGGACGGCCTCGATGCCTGCAGGTCGATGGGTGGCCGACCCGCCGATTTGCAGCCTGATTGGGCGCGCCGAATAGACACGGAGTAGCGTTGAGCAACGAGTCGTTGAGGAAAGCTGAGGAGACATGGGTGCAGTGGACAAGATCATGATGGCCGAAGAGGCGGTGTCACACCTCCAGGGTCAGCTGAGTGTCGTCGAAGACGTGCTCGATTCTGCCGAGGAGATCGTCGTCAAGGGCAGGAAGGCTGGCCGCTGCTTTCGTCGGCTATTCCGCCTGCTGCTGCTCATCGCGATCGTGGCTGCCGTCGTGGCGGTCATCAAGAAGGTCGTCGGTGACAGGTCGTTGAATGACGAGGAGATTCTTGTCGACGCCGAGATCGCTGAGGAAGCTATCGAAGACGCCGTCGCGCAAGAAGAGGCCGACGCCGAGGAGCAGGGCGAAACCTCCTAGGCCTCGCCGTAACCGCGGACGCCGAACACCCGAGGACCGGTCCGTCAACGTCGCACGGTGAATTCGGTTGCGGTGGAGTCGGGTTCGACGACGACCACCTCGACCGTGTCGATACGCGCTGCCCGGGGGCCCTTCCTCAAGAACTCCACGAACTGCTCCACCACGCGCTCGTGGCCTTGCGCCCGTGTCTCGACCGAGCCGTCAGCGGCGTTCCGTACCCATCCGGCCAAGCCGAGCTCGCGGGCGACGTTCAGCACGGAGTAGCGATACCCGACGCCTTGAACCCGGCCGGTGACCGTTGCCGCGATCGCCTTCTGGTCCGGCATGTCAGGCGAATGTGTCGAACTGTGAGGCAAGGGCGAGATCCTTCGACGTCAGCGCTCCTGCCGAATGCGTGGTGAGCACGATGGTGACCTTGTTCCACCGGATATCGATGTCCGGGTGATGGTCGGCAACCTCGGATGCTGCGCCGACTCGAACAACGAATCCGAGGGCTTCGTTGAAGTCGTCGAAGACGAATTCGCGCCGTATCGATACGCCGTCGATCGCCCACACGGGACGATCGGATAGGAACTGCTCGATTTGTCCGACGGTGAGATCTGTTGGCATGCGTCAACCGTACCCGACGAGATTCGTTGGTGGCCGCAGCACTAGCGGTAGCGACTGACCAGTCGGTCCCTCGCCCAGTCGCAGATCTCCCAGAGGTCCGCGACCGGCTGACGCGTGTGCGGGATCATGGGGAGGTAGGGCGATGGTCCGTATTCCGGCACGACCACGGTGTCCTCGTTGATCGCCAGATCCCACCAGCTCTCGAACGCTGCACCATGATCCGACCACGCCGGATCCCGCGGATCGGGGACTTGCGGGCCTTGTTCGTGACCCACTCGGGCGTCGACGTGGATGGCCCGGGATGCTGCCAATGCGATGGCATCCATCTGGTCGTCGAGGAGACGCTCTGCCATAACCACCCAATGGCTCAGGTCCATTGCCGTCTTGAGGTCGGGAAAGGCGGTGAGAATCTCGGTCGCTTGCCACGGGCTGTGCAGGAGACGGCTGCGGTGGGTCTCGTGGGCCACGGGGACACCGATCTCGGATTCGAAGCGGAGGGCGCTCGCGAGGAATTCCGACGCCTGGTCGAACGTCCAGGCATCGACACCGCCGTGGCAGATGATGTGGTGGGGCTGGATCGAGGCGGCGGTGTGGAGCTCTTGATGAAGGTGCGCGAGGTGTCCGTCCACGTCGGAGCCGAACGAATGCACCATGACTGCCAGACCGAGATCGTGGTCGGCGCAGAGTCCTCGCAGGTCCTCGAGCGTGCCGATCTCCGGTTCGAACTCGAAGGCGATGAGGGCGAATGCGACGCCGTCCCACCCGGATGCCGCGATGTGCGGGATTGCTCCGCGGAAATCGGAGAATGGGGCATTGGCGCCGACAGCTCCCCAGAGAGTCTTGTAGAGGTGCACGCTGTCAGCATACGGAGGCGGCGCGCACCGGGGCGGCCGGCAGTGGTGCGCGGGAATGTGGACCGTCGCCTGAGCGTTGAGGCGGACAAGCAAGCGGGAGAAGGCATGCCGGAGTTCACCATCACGCGTCGTATCGACGCTTCGCTCGAGACGGTGTGGGGTGTGCTCGACGACTTCGGCGACATCCAGCGCTGGAACCCGGGTGTCGCCGCCTCGGCGCTGACCTCCGAAGGGTCGGTCGCCCTCGGGACGACGCGGCGCTGCGACTTCTCCCCGTTCGGCGCGGTCAACGAACGCATCGACGGTTACGTGCCGAACCAGCGGCTCACGGTCAACATCTTCGAAGCGTCCAAGCTTCCGATCTCCGACGCCGTTGCCGACTTCAACATCGCGCCCGACGGCGACGCCACGGAACTGACGCTGCACTACCGCTACACACTCAACCGTTTGGGCCGCCTTGCGAAGGGCACCACCGACAAGCAGATGCGTAAGGGGATCAACGGGCTCGTCGACGGATTGCAGAAAGAGAGCGAGCGCGCCGCTGCCAGCGCTTGACCGCAATGAGCCCGAACGGAGCCGACCGCACCGTGGTGAGGCGCGGCCAGCTCGATTCGTGAAGGGCCGGTAGCGGTCTGGCTTCCGTGCGGATCGAGGATGCGTCCTTCGATCAAGGTCGGTCCCCCGGCTGGCCGGTGAATTCAGAGAACATCTTCATGCCGGCGAGGTCGCCGGTTCCGTGTGCGACGACCTTGAAGGACCCGACACCGTTGACCAGCTTGCCTTGCCAACGGCCCACCCACGTTCCCTCATATCCGTTGCCACTGACAACGGTTACCGAGGTGCCTCGCATGTTCCCCGAGAACGTTGCCAGGTCCGCGAGCTTCAGGCGACCGGTCACATACATGATCCCGGAAGCACGATCATCGGTGGTCTCATCGACGAAGACGCTCTCGAATTCTGCGTGAACGATCGGTTTGGTCCAATCGGTATCGGGATCGACGAGCGGTCCCGCTGTCTGCGTCTCGGTGAAGGTGTAGTCCGTGGACACGGCACGGCCGAGTGCCGCCCCGGGCAACGCCATCAATGCGGCCATGAGGCCGACCGCGACGGTGAGTGTGAATACCTTCCTCATCTGTACCTCTTCCAATTCGGGGAAGGCGGGCTCCGTCTTCCCCGCGGTGTCCTCAGTTACAGGGCCCTGAAACCGTTCCTGGGAAGCGTTTCGGCTTCTTGAGTCTCCGCTTCTCGTGTTCACTCCCTCTCCGGCTGCGGCCCTCCCGGTGCTCTACCGATCCAAAGAGATTCCAAAGCTGCCGAGCGGATTCCGGTTGGGCCTGCACCTCTCGAGACCTTGGTGCGCCCCTCGGTGGGCGACATGGTCCGGTCGAGATTCGCTAGGCCGGCGCCCGCCGCCATCGGTACACTTATCATGCGATGCGCTTCCTGGTGCTGGGCCCGCTCCAGTTGGAAGAGAACGGCGAATTGATACCCCTCGGGGGGCAACTGCAGCGCGCGGTGCTGGCGTTGCTGGTTGCAGCGGTCGGGAGGCCGATCTCGATCGATGCGATTGCCTCCGAGATCTGGCCGGATCGACCGCTCATCCGTGTTCGCGACTCCCTCTACACCTATGTCTCCCAGATCCGGCGAGCCGTAGGAAAGGAGCGCCTCGTCCGTGTGGACGGCGGATACCGGCTCGACCTCGCGGTGCACGATGAGATCGACGCAGCGGTATTTGAGGGCAATGCGAGAACGGCTGCTCGGCTGGTCGGCGTCGACCCCGACGCCGCCAGGCAACTCCTCGATCAAGGAATCATCCTTTGGTACGGCCGACCGTATGAAGGGTTCGAGGATCTCGTCTCACTGCGGCCCGAGGTCGCTCGCCTCAACGAGTTGAAGCTGACGGCGCTCGAGGATCGGATCGAGGCCGAGCTCCAGGCTGGGCAGACCCCGTCGTGCGGCAATGTGCAGAAGCTGTGCGAGGAGCACCCGTATCGCGAACGGCTCTGGGGTCTCTTCGCGCGCACCCTGTATCGCGTTGACCGGCAGGCCGATGCGCTTCGCGCGTTCACGACGCTGCGGTCGATCCTCGGCGAGGAACTGGGACTTGATCTCTCGCCGGCTCTCGCCCGCCTCGAGGAACAGATCCTTTTGCACGACCCGGCGCTCGAACCGGATGCGGCACCGCCGGAGACGAACCTCCCGGTCCCGGTCAGTAGCTTCGTGGGCCGGTTCGATGAATTGGTACTCCTCGACAAGGCGATCCACGAGCACCGGCTGGTCACCGTTGTCGGCCCCGGTGGGGCCGGAAAGACACGGCTGGCGATTCAGGCTTCCCACACGATCCGCGGGACTTTCCGGGACGGTGTGTGGTTTGTCGATCTGGCCCAGGTTCCGGATCCTGGAGCCGTACCGCACGCCGTAGCCGCCGCCCTGCAGCTCGGTGAGCAGTCTGGCGTCGAACCGACGGATTCGATCGCGGCGTATCTGCGGCCGCGATCCGCGCTGCTCGTGCTCGACAATTGCGAGCATGTCATCGACGCGGTCGGCATGTTGGCAGCGGCGCTCCTCGAACAGTCGCCGGATCTGCACCTGCTTGCCACGAGCCGGGTCGCGATCGGTGGCAGCGGCGAGGTTCGATTCGACGTTGGAGGTCTCGCAACAGCACCGGGCGGCGCCCTGCGATTCGATGCTGAGATGTTGTTCGAGGCCCGGGCGGCAACCATCCACAGCGATTTCGCAGTCGATGAAGGCAACCGAGCGGCCGTGGGATCAATCTGCCGCCATCTCGATGGCATGCCGCTGGCGATCGAACTGGCCGCCGCCAGGATCGACGTGCTCTCACCGGCGGAGATCGACGGTCACCTCGTCCGTCGATTCTCACTGCTGTCCGACGAACCAACGCGGCGGTCGATGCATCGGTCATTGCGCGCTTCGATGGACTGGAGCTACGCCATCCTTCCGCCGGCCGGACGCCAGGCGTTCGACGCGTTCGGCGTGTTCGAGGGACCGTTCTCGGCGGTAGCGGCCGCCACCGTGCTGAACCGTGGATCTGAGATCGAATCCGTCGATCAGATTCGCTCGCTTGTCAGGGCCTCCCTGCTCCATGTGGCCGCCACGCACGACGGCGCAAGCCTCTACCGCCTGTTGGAAACGCCGCGGCTCTACGCCCGAGACCACCTCGTCGAACAGGACCGGTGGGATCTCACGCTCGCTCGGCACGATGCCCACTACCGCGATGTATGTGCGACGTTGCGCCCCGCCTTCTTCGGTCGAGGGAGAGTGGTGGCCCAGCGAGAGATCGAAACCGAGATGGCCGAATACAACGCTGCGTTCGATCGATTGCTTGCCGCGGGCGAGATCGAGGGAGCCCTCGAAATGGGTTTCGCTCTCGGTCAGGTCTGGATGTTCAATGGCCAACTGATCGGCGGCGAGCGCCGATTGAGGGCGCTCCTCGATGCCGCCGAGGGCGCAGAGGATCGACATCGTGCGGACGCGCTCGTCGTTGCCTCGTTCCTTCTCCTCTACCGACAGCAGTGGGACCAGGCCAATGCCTGGGCAGACGAGGCGATCAGCATCTACCGCGCTATTGGCGACGATCAGGGGCTTGCCTATGCGTTGGCCAGGAGAGGCCATATGGCGTTCGCCAGCGGTGACTTCCCGACGGCGATGGAGATCCTGCCGGTGAGCCTGGAGTTGTGCCGGAGGATCGGATTCGAGGACGGAACGGCCTGGCCGATCACCTTGATCGCCCAGGCGCGTCGGTGGTCGGGCGAGGAGGATCCGGAGATTCGGGACATGCTCGAGGAGGGCCGTCGGCGGTTCATCGCGATGGGCGAGGTCTACGGCCAGGTGCACGCCGACATGGTCCTGGCGACGCTCGTCGAAGAGGGCCTGGACTACCGGATGCGGCTCAGCGAGGAGATGATGCGCCTCGGAGAACAACCCGCCGCCGACCGCCTCATCAACTCGACCGCGTTCCATGGGTTCGCCTACACGG
Organism: uncultured Acidimicrobiaceae bacterium; assembly: GCA_964581295.1. Taxonomy (GTDB): domain Bacteria; phylum Actinomycetota; class Acidimicrobiia; order Spongiisociales; family UBA5794; genus JAHEEL01. Next base: position 7,956 of record CAZONX010000012.1, on the reverse strand, counting down.
TGTGGGACGTCGGTGACCTCGATCGAGCGGAGGGCTTGAACCGCGTGGCGGCCCGTTCGGCCCTCAAGAATGGTGAGACCGTGAACAGCGGCCTCGCGTTCCTCCAAGCCGCCACTTTCGCCGGGCATCGTGGTGAGGGGGAACGTTGTGCGACCCTCTTCGGCAGCGGACACGCGCACTTCACGATGCAGATGGCACCGTTCCAAGAACGGATAGCACAGCCGGCAATCGATCTGGCCTCACACGCCCTCGGTCGGGATCGGTATCGGGAGTTGCACGATGAAGGCGCTTCGATGACCGTCGCGGAGGCGACTGGCTACCTCCTGAGCCGATAGCGCCCGGCCGATGACGGGCAATACTCTTGCGGTTACGCTCAGCTGGTGCGTGGCGTATGGCTGATCCTGTTGGCGGCAATCCTTTGGGGCACGACCGGTACCGCTCAGGAGCTGGGCCCCGACGCCGCGAGTCCCCTCGTGGTCGGTTCGTTGCGCCTGCTGATCGGTGCGGCAGCGCTCGTGGCGATAGCGGCCCTCCGGAAGACCGGAGCGGGGTGGCGGTGGCTCGTGCGCCCGGCCACGCTTTTTGCGGCGATCGGCGTGGCGGCGTTCCAATTGTTCTTCTTCTCGGCGGTGTCCCGCACAGGGGTTGCCGTGGGGACCCTTCTCGCTCTTGGATCGGCCGCCGTGTTCGTTGGACTCATCGAGGCGATGTTCGGCAGGGCGGTGCCGAATCGGAGGTGGGTCGCCGCTACGACTCCGGCGGTCATGGGCTTGGCGATCCTGGCGATTTCCACGCGCGGCGACGCTGCCGTGGACGGCGACGGCGTGCTCCTCGCTCTTGCCGCTGGCCTCTCCTATGCCACCTACATCGTGAGCGCCGCCGAGCTCGCGCAGCTCGGGTCGATCCGTCACTCGACCGCCGCGGTATTCAGCTTGGCGGCTGTGGCGGTCGTGCCGATTGCACTGTCACAAGACCTCTCGTTCGTGCGCACCGCGGAGGGCGCGGCAATGGTGCTGTGGCTGGGATTCGCAACGCTGGCGCTCGCCTATCTGTTGTTCTCGTCCGGACTGCGCGACACTGATGCGAGTACCGCTGCCACGCTCTCGCTCGCCGAACCGGTGACCGCGACGATTCTCGGCGTAGCCGTGCTCGCCGAACGCCCGGGGCCGGCTGCCTGGCTGGGAATCGCACTGATCATCCTCGGGCTGGTCCTGGCCTCACGTACCTCTCGACCCGAAGGTGTCGTCGTACACAGCTGAACGAACTCGGCGGCTGGCCACGTTGGGTGGTCGCGCGATGGTCGCAGAAGGCATACGGGCCAACAGGCGCCAGGGAGGCTGTCGTTCCGCCGTCTGCCCTGGGTCATGAAGGCAGCTTCGCTACACCATGGTGGACTGCCGTCGGAGACGTAGAACCCGCACCGACGCCGCGCTAGTCGTCGAGGAGTATGGGGAGGTCATGTCCTTCGAAACGCGGAGCCGTGCCCACGAAGCGTTCTACCTGGACCAGACACGTCTGCGCCGTCGGACCCTGTGCGAGCAGCGACGTGCCCACGTCGCGGGTCAGGACGTTGGGGTTGCCTGCCCGGTCGAGGCCACCGGGCCCCACCGGATCCCACCAGGCCCCGGTCGGCAACTGCACCACGGCCTTGACCAGGTCGTCTCGGATGGCAACAGCCGTCAGTGTTTCACCGCGGTCGTTGAACACCCGAACGAGGTCGCCGTGGACGAGGCCTCGCTCGGACGCATCATCCGGGTGCATGCCGATCTGCTCGCGCCCATCGACCTTGCCTGCAAGGCTGGTCTCGCCGTGGTCCCACTGGGAATGGAGCCGTGTCTTTGGCTGGTTCGAGATCATATGCAGCGGGTAGGCGCCAGCGTTTCCGAGCCACTCCGAGGGCTCCAGCCATGCAGGATGGGGCGGGCAGCTGGCATATCCGAAGCCCTCGACGGTCGACGAGTAGAGCTCGATCCGTCCCGACGGGGTCGCCAGCGGGAATGCTGTCGGTTCCTCAACGAACGCGGCCAGCCGCGACGCGTCCGGCGAGTTCCACGCATCGGGAATCTGGAAATGGCCGATTCGCTGCAACTCGTCAAGGTCGGGGTAGTCAGGATTCCGAGAGCGGAATCGCTCGTAGAGGTGTTCGATCCATTCGTCCCCGGTGCGGCCTTCGGTGAACCGGTCGCCGGCTCCGAGCCGAGCCGCCAGCTCGGAGAAGATGTCGTAGTCGTTCCTCGCGTCGCCGACCGGTTCGATGCCTTTCGACATCCAGAACATGAAGTCGTCGGTCGTGCTGCCGCCAACGTCGTTGCGTTCGAGCGTCGTCGTGGCTGGGAGCACGACATCGGCGCGGCGAGCGAGGGCATTCCAGAACGGTTCGTGAACAACGACGGTGTCAGGCCGCTGCCACGCCCGTGCCAGACGATTGAGATCCTGGTGGTGGTGGAAGGGGTTGCCTCCTGCCCAGTACACGAGATGGGTCTCCGGGTAGGTGAGGCGCCGCCCGTCATAGTCGAAGTCCTCGCCTCCGTGCAGCAGCAGGTCCGCGATCCTGGCGACCGGGATGAAGTCGGTCACGTTGTTGCTTTCCTGGGGGAGGCGCGGCAAGTCGTGGTAGCCGGTGCCCTGTCCGACGCGTCCGACCGCCCCATAGCCGAACCCGACGCCGCCGCCCGGTCGGCCGATTTGGCCAACCATGGCCGCGAGCGCACTCGCCGCCCAGTAGGCGTGTTCGCCGTGATCAGAGCGCTGCACCGACCAGCTCACGGTGATGAGTGATCGGACCCTCGCCATCTCTCCGGCGAGCGAGCGGATGCGGGCCGCGTCAATGCCGGAGATGTTTGCGGCCCACTCGGCCGTCTTCGGGATTCCGTCCGTGTCCCCGAGCAGGTACGCGCGGAACTGCTCCCAACCGACGCAGCGCGTGGCGAGGAACCTCTCGTCGTGATCTCCGGCGACCAACAAGCTGTGGGCCAGACCGAGCATCACGGCCGTATCGGTGTTGGGCCGGGTCGGCAGCCACTCAGCTTCGACGGCGTCGATCAGGTCCTCGCGCAGCGGCGACAGGTTCACGAACCGCACACCCCGATCGCGACAGGTTTCGAGAGCTCCTCTCAGGACATGGCGACCGTGGCCGCCGTAGCTGACCTGGCTGTTCTTGATCGGCATACCGCCGAAGGAGATCACAAGATCGGTGTGTTCCGCGATCTCCGGGAACTGGGGTTGCTCGTTGACAAGATCGTCGAATGCGAAGCCGAAGATGTGAGGTGTGACGACGATGCCTGCGGCGATGGAGTAGTTATCGACCGATCGCGTGAAGCCGCCAATGGCGTTGAGGAAGCGGTGAACCTGCCCGACGGCGTGGTGGAATCGTCCCGCACTGGCCCAGCCGTAGCTGCCACCGAAGATGGCCTGATTGCCGAACTCGGTCCGGACGCGTTCGAGTTCTGCTGCCACCAGATCGAGGGCGACATCCCAATCGACTTCGACGAACGGCTCATAGCCGCGCCGCTCGTTGTTGGAGCCTGGGCCGTGGCGGTACCAGCTCTCGCGAACCGCCGGGCGCATGACCCGGTTGCGGCGAACCGCCTTGAGGGACTGTCCGATGGCCGACGGCTCGGGATCCTTGGCAAACGGGTGAACGGCCGTGACGTCGTGCCCGTCGGTCTCGACCTCGTAGGCACCCCAGTTCGTCAGGGTGAGGTGGCGTTTCGTCGTCATGATGCTTCCTTGTTCACGCGGTCCGAAAGCTGGGCGCGGTCACGGATCGAAAATGAGGCGCACTCTGGTCGCGATCAGTGGTCGTGATCGTGGTCGTGTGGGTCCGAACCGGACCCGTCAGGACCCACTCAACAACCGGGTTCTCCGTGGTTGCCGCAGCACGACGTCCCGTTCTTGATCTTGATGGCGTTGTTCTTGGCCACCAGTCGGAGCTTCTCGATCAACGGCAGGTCGCTTTCGCGGAAGTTTCCGAGGAAGTGGCGCGGGTCGGGTATAGACATGGCTGGACCGTACCACGGTGCGTACGGTCACCCCGGTGGGGAGTCCTCGGGGAGATAGAGGCGGTCGACGTCGAGGCCGACGGCATCGGCCGCCGCGACTCGGGCCTCGAGGATGCGCCGCACCCCGGAGCCGAGCGCTTCGACGGCGAGCACCCGCCGTGCACCCTCGAAGTCGTTGCGATCGATGTTGGCGATGCGGCCGGCCTCCGCAACGCTCACGCCATGTGACTCACGATCGACCAGTCGCATCGTGTCGTCGGCGCCGACGTCGCCTTCGGACAGCACCCGGAGCATGTATCCGATGAAGCCGGCTTCCTGAGCTTCGACGGCGAGTTGCTTGCGTCCGTAGCGCGCCGCGATCTTGTAGCACGGCAACCGTGGTTCGGTGACCTGCATCACACTCGATCCAACTTCGAAGACGTCACCGAGATGCACGTCGGTCTCGACGAGACCGGTCACGGTCAGGTTCTCAGCGAACGCTCCCGCTTCAGGGAGGTCCAGGCCGAGGACCTGCCACGACGCGTAGTGCTCGTGTGGGTATGCCAGCACGGCCGCGTCTGGCCCACCGTGGTCCTCATAGACGTGCTCATCACCGGCGAATCCGAGAGAGCCCAACCGCACGCGCCCACTGACGGGGGGCTTGACAAAGGCAGATTCGATCTGTCGGCGTCCATGGATCAGTGTTCCAGCGGAACCAACACACACCGCACGAACCTGACCGGTGAGTTCGATAGACATGGCGTCGAGCGTAGCCGAGCTACCCGGGCCGATAGCGATCCGCGCGAGGCGGCAGCGTGCAGCGGTCGCCGCCGATCAGCGCGGCTCAAGATGCATGATCGGGATCGGCCGCGTCAACACCGTCGCGTAGTCGGCGTAGCCGTCGTTCGAGCGCACCGCCGCATCCCAAACCGCTTGGTGCCGAGCTCCCGTCAACTCGACGCCCGTGACGTCGTGCCACTCGCCATCCCACCGGGCCCTGGCCTCAGGATTGGCCCGTAGGTTCTTGACCCAGGCGGGGTCGGTGTCGCGTCCCGCATTTGTTCCGATGATGGCCGGCGCTCCGTCGAAGTCGACGTAGGTGATGAGAACCTGACGCTGCTCGCCCGATTTGTTGCCGATCGTCACCAACTCGAGGACCGGCATCCCAGTGACCTTTCGGCCGATGCGCCCGCCGGTTGCGTTCCACGCCAGCTTGTGCAGCTGCCACTGCATCCGCATGGCCGTACGATTGGTCTCGCTCACGGTGTCGTCCTTTCGGTTCATCGACAGCCAAGCACAGTTGCTGTCACTGCGGCTGTCCCGTGCGGGGTGTGGACCGATCGGTCCCGTCGTGCCCGTGCCTCGCCGATCGATCTTGACTTGGTGGCGAGCCGCCCATACGGTCCGGGCGTGCACGCGACTGTTGCCATCGAGCCTGACGCCGATACTGACGCTGGCTTGGCCCAGCGCATGGCCGCTCCGCGCACAGGGTCGGGTCGATGACCGCTGCCGACGCTGATTGGGCTGTCGCCGGCCGGCTCTCGACCTTGGATCGATATCTCCCGCTGTGGATCGGTCTCGCGATGGTGCTCGGCCTCGCGCTCGGCCGGCTGGTACCACAGCTCAACGACGCGCTCGATGCCCTCAAGGTTGGCTCGATCTCGCTGCCGATCGCAGTCGGGCTGCTCGCCATGATGTATCCGGTCCTGGCAAAGGTTCGGTACACGCAGCTCGGCGCCGTCACCGCTGATCGAACACTGCTCGGCACGTCGCTCTTCCTCAATTGGGTCGTCGGCCCGCTGCTGATGTTTGTCCTCGCCTGGCTACTGCTGCCGGATCTACCCGCATATCGGACCGGCCTCATCATCGTCGGCCTCGCCCGGTGCATTGCGATGGTTCTCATTTGGAACGATCTGGCCTGTGGGGACCGCGAGGTTGCAGCGGTTCTCGTCGCGTTGAACTCGGTGTTCCAGATCCTCGCCTACGCCCTGCTTGGGTACTTCTACCTGAACGTCCTCCCCGGATGGCTCGGATGGAGCACCGAGACTCTTGACGTTTCGATGTGGGAGATTGCCCGAGCCGTGCTCATCTTCTTGGGCATTCCTCTGGTCGCCGGGTATCTCACCCGGCTGTGGGGCGAGCGGACGCGCGGCATCGAGTGGTACGAGAACGTCTTCCTGCCGAAGCTCAGCCCGATGGCGCTTTGGGGGCTGCTGTTCACGGTCGTGCTGCTCTTCGCCTACCAAGGCGAGGCCATCACATCGGCGCCGTGGGATGTCGTGCGCATCGCACTGCCGCTGCTGGCGTACTTCGCGATCATGTGGGGAGTGTCGTTCGCCTTCGGGCTGCGGCTGCGATTCACCTATCCGCGGAATACAGCGGTGGCCTTCACGGCCGCCGGCAACAACTTCGAGCTGGCCATCGCAGTAGCGATCGGCGTCTTCGGAATCGCATCGGGCCAGGCCCTCGCCGGGGTCGTCGGACCGCTGATCGAGGTTCCCGCGCTCGTCGGCCTCGTCTACGTTGCGTTGTGGGCCAGGCGGCGGTTCTACCCGGAGCCGATCGAGGAATCCTGAGTGGTCGCGACGCCGGCCGCTCTACTCGTCGGACTCCAGCAGCTCCGACGCCTCCTCGAGATTCTCTATCCCCTCGTGAACCGCCGCGGCGGCGACCACGAGGGCGGCGATCGGGTCGGCCCACCACCAACCGAATAGTGCGTTGGCTGCCAGCCCGACCAGGACACCGGCGGCCAGTGCGGCATCGATGATCGACATCCGTGCCTCCGCTGCCAGCGGCTCGCTCCCGAGTCGGCTACCGGTCGACCGCTTCGCAGCGCCGAGTGACAGCATCACCACGGCGGTTAGGGCGAGATACGCGATGCCGAACGGCGACTCGCCGGGAGTCGCTTGCGTTGCCAGCGCCCATACTGCGCCGAGGCCGACAACGAGCGCCAGGACGAAGAACGCTGCCGCGACCATTCTCAGGGCTCGAGCGGTGATGCGGTCGCTGTTCCGGCCAGGGTGGTGGAGGTGCCAGACGACGACGCCGGATGCGAACAACTCAACCATGGTGTCGAGGCCGAACGCGACGAGGGCCAGCGACCGAGCAGCAATCCCAAGTCCGATCGCGACAACCATCTCAACCGCATTCCACGCGATCGTGGCGTACTCGAGGCGCAGCGCGCGCCGCTCGAGCGCCGGCTTGTCGTCGTGTTGATCCACCATGTTGCCCGCCATTCAGCCGCCGCTCATCCCGGTCACAGTATCAGCGATGTCGCGAACCTAGCGCCCCAGGATTTCGTCGATCTCGGCCATCTCCGCCGGTGGCAGCGCACCAAGGGCCATCGCCCCTGCGTTCTCGCGAACCTGGTCGGTGGTCTTGAATCCGGGGATCGGGATGGTGACGTCACTGCGGCCCCAAATCCACGCCAACGCGCCCTGGGCCAGTGACCGGCCGCCGCCCATCAAGACCTCGCGAACAGCGTCGAGCGCTTCGATCCACTGCTGGGCCGGCTGCCCGTCGACGAACCCGGGGAACCATTGCGCGCTGCCGCGCACGTTGTCGCTTGCGAATCGTGTCTCCGACGTGAACTTGCCGGTGAGAATGCCCATGCCGAGAGGGCTCCGGCCCACGCTGGCGAGAAGCATTTCCTCGCGCAACGCAAGGACCTCATCGTTCCCGTCAAAGATGCTGAACTGCTGCTGAGCAGCGGCGCACCCCGGTCCGTCCGTGAACGCCGCCACGGCCTCCGGCCGATCGGTGCTCCAGCCGTAGGCACGGATCTTGCCCTCGTCGACGAATAGTTCCAGCTCGTCTCGTACCTCGAGCCGCGATCAATGTCGAGACTCCCCGTGTGGAGTTGAGGTTGATGTGGTCGGTGCCAAGGTTGAAGAGGCTGGCCTCGAGGTTCGTCCGCATGTGCGGCACGACGTCGCTCGACGCCTCGTTGGCACCGTAGGGCATGACGTTCTTGGCG